>NZ_JBHWVO010000031.1:0-80092 GCF_042736635.1 Streptomyces sp. NPDC060035 | reverse complement strand
CCCGGCCACTGGCCGGGCGCCCCTTCGGCGTGCGGGGTTCAGATCTTGGTGCGTGAGGTGTTGTACAGCTTCGCGGCGAGGGCCGCCGTCTCGTCCTGGGACATGGGCTTGTTCGTCATGGCGCCACCGATGTCGAAGCCGATCACGGCACTGACCGTGCTGTAGTCGGCCCAGACGCAGACCGGCATGATCATTTCCTTGGGGCCGTTGGCCGCCGTACCGTCGGCCTTCTCATTGACGATCTTCATGTTCTGGCACTTCATCAGCGCGCCTTCGAAGCCGGACGGAGTGACGCTCTTGGGGCTGCCCACCAGCGAGCCCGTCATGTCCTCGTCCTGCGTCGCCTCCTTCTCGGCGTTCTTGAAGAAGCCGTCGATGGTCGAGGCAGGGTCGTCGATCTCACCCCAGGCACCGGCGAGGATGAGCATCTTCGTGGTGAGCGGGTTCTTCGCCATGTCACCGCTCACGTACTGGGCGCCCGCCTCCGACGGGTTCTTGATCCCGGCGGCCTCGGCTTCGGCCTTGTCCTTGCCGGTCATCGGACCCGAGGGTGCTGAACTGGACGTGTCCTTCTTGAAGTCGTCCACCGAGGCGGCCGGCGTCAGCTTGTAGCCCTTGGTGGAGTCCGCCACGTCGCTGTTGCTGCTTCCGCCGCCCGAGGTGAAGAAGTACACCCCGCCCGCGACGACCGCCAGTGCCACAACGGCCGAGCCGATGATCAGGCCGGTCTTCTTCTTCGGCGCGGCCGGAGGCACCTGACCGCCGTACGCCTGCTGGCCGCCGTACGGGGGTGTGGGCGGCTGCTGGCCGTACGGGCCCGGCTGCTGGGCCTGCGGGTAGCCGTAGCCCTGCGGGGGCTGCTGCGGCGGGACACCCTGGGGGGCCTGCTGCGGGTAGCCGTAACCGGGCTGGCCCTGCGGCGGGCCCTGCGGCGGGCCCTGCGGCGGGCCCTGCGGCGGCTGACCGCCGTACGGGCCCGGCTGCTGGCCGTAGGGTCCGGGCTGGCCCTGCGGCGGCTGACCGCCGTACGGGCCCGGCTGGTTGTAGCTCATTGGGCTGTCCCCTCCAGAATGCTTATGCGTTGCGAACATCCTGACGGAAGCGGCCCTGACATGGGGCATCGAGCCGTACACCGTTACTGAACAAACCGGTTTCAGTGCACGACTGTGACGGGCCTAAACTGTGGCGCGTGACCGAGAACCCTTCGCAGCAGCCAGCCAGCACCCCCGAACTGCCGACCCAGTACGCGCCGGCCGAGGTAGAGGGGAAGCTGTACGAGCGCTGGGTAGAGCGCGGTTACTTCACGGCCGACCCGGACAGCGAGAAGCCCCCGTACACGATCGTCATCCCGCCGCCCAACGTCACCGGGGCGCTCCACCTGGGACACGCCTTCCAGGTCACGCTCATGGACGCGCTGACCCGGCGCAAGCGCATGCAGGGCTTCGAGACCCTGTGGCTGCCCGGCATGGACCACGCCGGGATCGCCACCCAGAACAAGGTCGAGCAGCAGCTCGCGGAAGAGGGCAAGTCCCGTCAGGATCTGGGACGTGAGCAGTTCACCGAGCGTGTGTGGCAGTGGAAGGAAGAGTTCGGCGGCCGGATCCTCGGTCAGCTGCGCCGTCTCGGTGCCGGCCTCGACTGGTCCCGCGAGCGGTTCACCATGGACGAGGGCCTGTCCAAGGCCGTCCAGACCATCTTCAAGAAGCTGTACGACGACGAGCTGATCTACCGCGCCGAGCGCATCATCAACTGGTGCCCGCGCTGTCTGACCGCGATCTCCGACATCGAGGTCGACTATCAGGACGACGACGGCGAGCTGGTCTCGCTGAAATACGGCGAGGGCGACGAGACACTCGTGGTCGCCACCACGCGTGTCGAGACGATGCTCGGTGACACGGCGGTCGCCGTCCACCCCGACGACGAGCGGTACGCGCACCTCATCGGCAAGCGGATCAAGCTGCCGCTGACCGACCGTACGATCCCCGTCGTCGCCGACCACCACGTCGACCCGGAGTTCGGTACCGGCGCCGTCAAGGTCACGCCCGCCCATGACCCGAACGACTTCGCGATCGGCCAGCGGCACGGCCTGGAGTCCATGACGATCATGGACGAGCGCGGGGTCATCACGGTCCACGGCCCGTTCCAGGGGCTCGACCGCTTCGAGGCACGCTCCGCGATCGTCGCCGCCCTGCGCGAGCAGGGCCGTGTCGTCGCCGAGAAGCGCCCCTACGTCCACTCCGTGGGTCACTGCTCGCGCTGCAAGACGACCGTCGAACCGCGTCTGTCACTTCAGTGGTGGGTCAAGGTCGAGACGCTCGCCGGGGCCGCGGGCGACGCAGTCCGTGACGGTCGCGTCGAGCTCCACCCGAAGGACATGGAGAAGCGGTACTTCGACTGGGTCGACAACCTCAACGACTGGTGCATCTCGCGCCAGCTCTGGTGGGGGCACCGCATTCCGGTCTGGTACGGGCCGGCGGGCGAGGTCGTCTGCGTCGGACCCGACGAGGAGCCGCCGAGCGGTGACGGCTGGACCCAGGACCCCGATGTCCTCGACACGTGGTTCTCCTCCGGACTGTGGCCCTTCTCCACGCTCGGCTGGCCCGAGGAGACTCCGGACCTCAAGAAGTTCTACTCGACCGATGTCCTGGTCACCGGGCACGACATCATCTTCTTCTGGGTCGTCCGGATGATGATGTTCGGTCTGTACGCGATGGACGGCGAAGTGCCGTTCAAGACCGTTGCGCTGACCGGCCTCGTCCGCGACGAGTTCGGCAAGAAGATGTCCAAGTCCAACCCCAACGCCGTCGATCCGCTCGACTGGATGGACAACTACGGCTCCGACGCCGTCCGCTTCACCCTCGCCAAGGGTGCCAACCCGGGCGCCGACGTCCCGATCGGCGAGGACTGGGTCCAGGCGTCCCGCAACTTCGCCAACAAGATCTGGAACGCGACCCGCTTCGCGATGATGAACGGCGCGACCGTCGAGGGCCCGCTGCCTCCCGTCGAGCAGATGTCCGCGACCGATCGCTGGATCCTGTCGCGTCTCAACGCGACGGTCGCCGAAGTCGACGCGTTCTACGACGACTTCCAGTTCGCCAAGCTCAGCGAGTCGCTCTACCACTTCGCGTGGGACGAGGTCTTCGACTGGTACGTCGAGCTGTCCAAGACGACGTTCTTCGCGGGCGGCGAGCAGGCCAAGGTGTCCGCCCGGGTCCTCGGTGAGGTCCTCGACGTGACGCTGCGGGTCCTGCACCCGATCGTTCCGTTCGTCACGGAGCAGCTGTGGACGACTCTCACCGGTGGCGAGTCCCTTGTCGTCGCCGACTGGCCCGAGGACTCCGGCTTCCGCGACGACGCGGCCGAGAAGGAGATCGAGCTCGTCCAGCAGGTGGTCACCGAGGTCCGCCGGTTCCGCTCCGACCAGGGCCTGCAGCCCGGCCAGAAGGTCCCGGCCGAGCTCACTCTGACCGGCACGGCGCTCGCCCCGCACGAGGCGGCCATCCGGCAGCTGCTGCGTCTGCAGCCCGCCGGTGACGGCTTCCACGCCACGGCGACGCTGCCGGTCGCGGGAGCCACGGTTGCCCTGGACCTCTCCGGCACGATCGACGTCGAGGCCGAGCGCAAGCGCCTGACGAAGGACCTCGGCGCTGCCGAGAAGGAGAAGGCGCAGGCCAACGGGAAGCTCAACAACGAGGCATTCCTGGGCAAGGCACCTGACAACGTGGTCGACAAGATCCGCGGCCGGCTCGCGAAGGCCGAGGCCGACATCGAGCGGATCACCGCTCAGCTGGCGAATCTGCCGCAGAGCTGATGACCTGAGGGCGAAGCCCCCGCACCCCCGACCGACCGGGGGAGCGGGGGTTTCGCTGTGCTGTCGGCACTCTGCCGCCGGGCGCTGCGCGCGTTGTCGGTGCCCATCCGTAGACTGGCCCTGTGAGTGAGCCCCGCCCTTCAGACCGGCACGACGCGTCAGAGTCCGACGACACCTTTGAGGAGATCGTCGACGAAGCGACCCAGCGCGACCCCGACCTGGCGGTGATCGAGGCAGGGAGCCGCACGCTGCGCACCCAGTCGGGACCGCCCCAGGGCGACGCGGTCCCCGCCCGTCCCACCGACCCCGAGATCGACAAGGCGCTGCGCGCCGTGGAGCAGGAGCTCGCCGGACGCTGGGGCGAGACCAAGCTCGAACCGTCGGTGACACGCATCGCGGCACTGATGGACGTGCTCGGCGAGCCGCAGCGCGCCTACCCCTCGATCCACATCACGGGGACGAACGGCAAGACCAGCACGGCCCGCATGATCGAGGCCCTGCTCAACGCCTTCGAGCTGCGCACCGGCCGCTACACCTCTCCGCACGTCCAGTCGATCACCGAGCGGATCAGCCTGGACGGCACCCCGATCGAGGCCGAGCGCTTCATCGAGACATACGAGGACATCAAGCCGTACGTCGAAATGATCGACGCCCAGCAGGAGTACCGGCTTTCGTTCTTCGAGGTGCTGACGGGCATGGCCTACGCGGCCTTCGCCGACGCGCCGGTCGACGTCGCGGTGGTCGAGGTCGGCATGGGCGGCACCTGGGACGCGACCAACGTCATCGACGCCTCGGTCGCCGTCGTCACCCCCATCTCCCTGGACCACACCGACCGCCTCGGCTCCACCCCCGCCGAGATCGCGGGCGAGAAGGCCGGAGTGATCAAGCAGGGTGCGACGGTGATCCTGGCCCAGCAGCCGGTCGACGCCGCGCAGGTCATGCTGAAGAAGGCCGTCGAGGTGGACGCCACGGTGGCCCGCGAGGGCATGGAGTTCGGCATCGTCTCCCGTGAGGTCGCGGTCGGCGGCCAGCTGCTGACGCTCCGGGGCCTCGGGGGAGAGTACGAGGACGTCTTCCTCCCGCTGTACGGCGCCCATCAGGCGCACAACGCCGTGGTGGCGCTCGCCGCCGTCGAGGCGTTCTTCGGCATCGGCGCCGAGCAGGCCCGCAGCCTCGACATCGAAGCGGTCCGCAAGGCCTTCCTCGCGGTGCTCTCGCCGGGCAGGCTCGAAGTCGTACGGTCCAGCCCGACCGTCGTCCTGGACGCGGCCCACAACCCGGCCGGTGCGCGTGCCGCCTCCGAGGGGATCTCCGAGGCGTTCAGCTTCTCCCGGCTCATCGGGGTCGTCGGCGCCAGCGAGGGCAAGGACGTCCGGGGGCTTCTCGAAGGATTCGAACCGATCTTCGCCGAGGTCGTCGTCACCCAGAACTCCAGCCCTCGCGCGATGGACTCGGACGAGCTGGCCGCGGTGGCCGTCGAGGTCTTCGGCAACGACCGTGTGCAGGTCGAGCCCCGCCTCGACGATGCGCTGGAGGCCGCCATCACCCTCGCCGAGGAAGACGCGGAGTATGCGGGCGCCGGAGTCCTGGTGACCGGATCCGTGATCACGGTCGGCGAGGCCCGGCTGCTCCTGGGAAGGCGCTGACCTGTGCGTACGCTCTGTGCATCGACGCTGATCGGCGAGTTCTTCGTGATCGGCTTCGCCGGACTCGTTGCGATGAAGTCCGACGACATGTCCATGGCCACGGTCTGGACGGTCTGCGGCATCGGCATGCTGCTGTCCGTCCTGCTCTGTGGTGTGATCACCCGCCCCGGTGGCATACAGCTCGGCTGGGCGCTGCAGATCGTCCTGGTGCTGAGCGGCTTCGTCGTCCCGATGATGTTCATCCTCGGCCTGGTCTTCGGGGCGCTGTGGTGGGCCTCGGTGCACTACGGCCGCAAGATTGACGAGGCGAAGGCGCGGTGGGCGGCGCAGGCCGAGGCGCAGGAGAGCGCACAGGCGCCGGCCGGAGGATGACGCAGCGTAAACCCGCCCGTCGGCCCGTTCCCGTACCCCTGTAATCTCGCTTCACCGCACCCGCAGTCTGCAAGGAGCCGCACATGACTCAGCGCACCCTCGTCCTTCTCAAGCCGGATGCCGTCAGGCGTGGGCTGATCGGCGAGATCGTCGGCCGCATCGAACGCAAGGCCGGCTGGACGATCACCGCGCTGGAGCTGCGTACGCTCGACCAGGAGACCCTGGAGCAGCACTACGGCGAGCACAAGGGCCGCCCGTTCTACGAGCCGCTCGTCGAGTTCATGGCCTCCGGCCCCGTCGTCGCTCTCGTGGCCGAAGGTGAGCGGATCATCGAGGGTGTTCGCGCCCTGGCAGGACCCACGGACCCGATCGCCGCCGCGCCCGGCTCGATCCGTGGTGACTTCGGGACGGTCACCCGGGAAAACCTCATCCACGCCTCGGACTCCGAGGAGTCCGCAGAGCGAGAACTGAAGCTGTTCTTCCCCGGACTTTCCTGACGTCGGCTCGGCCAATCAGCGCTCATGACCTGGGGCGACCGAAGGAATTCGGTCGCCCTTCGGCATAGGGTTACGGATCGCGGGAACGCATCCCTCCGACGTAACGTCACCATGGGTGGAACGGGCAGCCGTTCCGCTCACATTGGCGAAGGACCCTCGCGCTGTGTCCGTGCTAACGGCACTACGATGGAAGCTTCCACGCCCGCAGCGCCAACCCTCGCCTACCTGAACAAGCCATTTTTCGCTTCTTGGGAAGGCCCGACGCATCCTCATGGGGAACAAGGGGAACTCAATGTCGTTCATCGGCCGTGACATGGCTATCGACCTCGGGACTGCCAACACGCTGGTGTACGTCAGGGGGCGCGGCATCGTCCTGAACGAGCCGTCCGTCGTGGCCATCAACACCAACACCGGCGGCATCCTGGCGGTCGGCTCCGAGGCCAAGAAGATGATCGGCCGTACGCCGGGCAACATCGTTGCCGTACGGCCTCTGAAGGACGGCGTGATCGCCGACTTCGAGATCACGGAGCGCATGCTCCGCTACTTCATCCTCAAGATCCACAAGCGCCGCTACCTGGCCCGCCCGCGGGTTGTCGTCTGTGTGCCCTCCGGCATCACAGGGGTTGAGCGACGCGCCGTCATCGAGGCGTCGACGCAGGCCGGTGCCCGCCAGGTGCACATCATCGAGGAGCCCATGGCCGCGGCCATCGGCTCCGGCCTGCCGGTCCACGAGGCCACCGGCAACATGGTCGTCGACATCGGTGGCGGCACCACCGAGGTCGCCGTGATCTCGCTCGGCGGAATCGTCACTGCCCAGTCGATCAGGGTCGCCGGTGACGAGCTGGACAACGCGATCATCCAGCACATCAAGAAGGAGTACTCGCTCCTCCTCGGTGAGCGCACCGCAGAACAGATCAAGATCACGATCGGCTCGGCGTTCGACCTGCAGAAGGAAGAGCACACGGAGATCCGCGGACGCGACCTGGTCTCCGGACTGCCCAAGACCGTGGTCATCTCGGACACGGAGGTCCGCAAGGCCATCGAGGAGCCGGTCAACGCGATCGTCGACGCCGTGAAGACGACGCTCGACAAGTGCCCGCCGGAGCTCTCCGGCGACATCATGGACCGCGGCATCGTCCTCACCGGCGGCGGCGCGCTCCTGCGCGGTCTCGACGAGCGGCTGCGTCACGAGACGGGTATGCCGATCCACATCGCCGAGGACCCGCTGGACTCGGTGGCACTCGGATCCGGCAAGTGCGTCGAGGAGTTCGAGGCGCTCCAGCAGGTGCTGGACGCCCAGCCCCGACGGTAGAACCCGACGTTCCGCCGTACGGGCGCTGCCGCCCCCGTACGGCGGAACGTTGATATACAGGCACCAACATTCCGACGAGGAAGGCACGGCCGCCGCACGTGAGGGACACACGAGAGAGCCGGCTGCTCCTGGTGCTGCTGATCGCCATCGCATTCGCCCTGATCACGGTGGATATCCGCGGTGGTGAGGAGTCGCCGGTGGATGGCGCCCGGCAGGCCGCCGCCACGGTCTTCGGACCGGTCGAGAACGGCGTCGCGGCGGCGGTGGACCCGGTGGGCAACGCCATCGGTGCCGTACGGGACTCCGGCGAACGCCACGACCGGATCGCAGCCCTGGAGCAGGAGAACGCCGCACTGAAGGCGAAGCTCGGCAGCGACGACCGCAACAGCAGCAAGGTCCGCCAGCTCGACACCATGCTCAAGGCCGCCGGGGCAGGGCAGTACGGCATCAAGGGCGCCGAGGTCATCGCCATAGGAGCGGCCCAGGGCTTCTCCTGGACGATCACCATCGACGCGGGATCCAACGACGGCGTCAAGCGCGACATGACCGTACTCAACGGTGAGGGGCTCGTCGGCCGCGTCACCACCGTCGGTCCGAACACCGCGACCGTCCTGCTGGCCAACGACCCCGACTTCACCGTCGGCACCCGGATGGAGAAGACCGACGAGCTCGGCTTCGCCACCGGACAGGGCTCCCGGCCGCTGTCGGTCCAGTTCCTCAATGGCAAGGCGGAGGTCAAGAAGGGCGACCGGCTGGTCACCTTCGGATCCAGCAAGGACAAGCCCTTCGTCCCCGGCGTCCCGGTCGGCGAAGTGGTCCGCGTGGATCCGTCGGGCGGCGACCTGACAAGGACCGTCTACGTCCGCCCGTTCGTCGGCTTCACCAAGCTCGACATCGTCGGCATCGTCGTCCAGGCACCCCGTGAGGACCCCCGCGACATGGTGCTGCCGAAGCAGCCCAAGAAGCCGGAGAAGCCGAAGCCCACCCCGACCGTCACCGTCACGGTCCAGCCGAACGGCGACCTCGTCGACGGCAGCGGCAAGGTCGTCGGGAACGTCAACGAGAAGCCCGATGCCGACACGACCGGGAACGCCGATGCGAACGCACCCGGCAATGCCGATCCGAACGCATCCGGCAATGCCGACCCGAACGCCGGTAACGCGGCAGACGAGCAGGAATAGAGCTGATCCCCATGCCCTTCAACCGGACTCTGCTCTCCGTCACCCTGGTCGTGGTCGCCCTCGTCGTCCAGGTCTCCATACTGGCCCGCCTCCAGCTCCCCGGCGCCACCCCCGACCTGCTGCTGCTCGTCGTGCTCGGACTCGCCTTCGTGTACGGGCACGTCAGCGGCGCACTCATCGGCTTCGGCGCGGGCCTCCTCGCCGACCTGGCCCCGCCCGCCGACCACGCCGCCGGGCGCTACGCCCTGGTGCTCTGCGTCATCGGATACCTCGCCGGTCTGGCCCGGCCCGAGAACGGCCAGCTCAAGTCGGCCTTCGCCCCGATGGCCGTCGTCGTCGCCGCGGCCATCGGGTCGACCCTGCTCTACGCCGGTGTCGGCGCCCTCGTCGATGACACGGCTGCCCGCCATGTCGGCCTGGGAAGCCTGCTGTTCACCGCCGCCGTGTACGACCTGCTCCTCGCGCCGTTCACCGTTCCGCTGATCATGGCCCTCGCCAGACGCACCGAGAACGACCCGATCGCCGACAGTTCCGGCGGCGGCGATGTCGCCGCGGGCTGGCTGGCCTCGGGCACCGGGCTGCGTGTCGGCAGCCAGCGGGGCGGACTGCGCATCAAGGCCGCCCGCAATCGCGCCGCACGTGCAGGAAGGATCAAGGGGGTCAAGCGACTGTGAGCAATATTCCGGAGACGGGCCGGACCCAGCGGGTCCAGATCCGTCTCGTCGTCATCCAGGTCCTCGTCTTCTCCCTGCTCCTGACGCTCGGCGGCCGGCTCTGGTACCTCCAGATCCGCAACGGCCAGGAGTACACCGACGAAGCCAAGAACAACCACGTGCAGCAGGTCGTACAGCCCGCCGTCCGCGGCTCCATCCTCGACGCGCGCGGCGTACCCCTCGCCGACAACGAGACCCGCCTCGTCGTCTCCGCCAGCCGCACCGAGCTGATGAAGATGAAGGACGACGGCATCGGCGTCCTCACCCGGCTCGCCGGCGTCCTGGACATGAAGCCCAAGGACGTCCTGGACAAGGTCCGGCTCTGCGACTCGAAGACCCCGCAGCCCTGCTGGAACGGTTCGCCCTACCAGCCGATCCCGGTCACCGACGAGGCCACCACCCAGCAGGCCCTGCAGATCCGTGAGCGTGCCGAGGACTTTCCCGGCATCACCGCCGAACCCACCGCCGTACGCCGTTACGCCGCGCCCGGCAAGGCCAACACCGCCCAGGTGCTCGGTTATCTCTCGCCCGTCACCGACGAAGAGGTCACCAAGGCCCAGGACTCCGAATCGCCCTACCTCCGCTCCGACCAGGTAGGCCGGTCCGGACTGGAGCGCACGTACGACAAGGAGCTGCGCGGCAAGGCGGGCGTCACCCGCTACGAGGTCGACAACCTCGGTCGCGTCATCGGTGAGGCGAAGAACGACGAGGCGGAGCCCGGCGCCAGCGTTGTCACCTCCATCGACGCCCGTGTCCAGGCCGTCGCCGAGTACGAGCTCAACAAGGCGATGGAGACGGCCCGCAAGGAGATGGACCGCAACACCAACGAGCTCTACAAGGCGGACTCCGGTGCCGTCGTCGTCATGGAGGCCAAGACGGGCCGCATCGTCTCGATGGCCTCCCTGCCGAGCTATGACCCCAACGCCTGGATCGGCGGTATCTCCGCCAAGGACTACGCGAAGCTCACCGGCAAGAAGTCCAACTTCCCGCTGCTGAACCGTGCCATCCAGGGCACCGCTGCCCCCGGGTCGATCTTCAAGGTCATCTCCTCGACCGCCGCGGTCAACGCCGGATACGACTTCGACGGCAACTACCCGTGCCCGAGCTCGTACTCCGTCGGCGGCCAGGTCTTCAAGAACTTCGAGTCCCAGGGCTACGGCAGCATCAGCATCGGCCGTGCCCTGGAGGTCTCCTGCGACACCGTCTACTACGGCCTCGCGCACAGGGAGTGGCAGAGGGACGGCGGGAACAAGCCGAAGAAGAACACCAACGACTGGTTCTACAAGACCGCGCACCAGTTCGGCCTCGGCAAGGAGACCGGCATCGACCTCCCCAACGAGGTCTCCGGCCGTGTCCCCGACCGTCAGTGGAAGCAGAACTTCTACGACGCCAACAAGGCTTCCTGGTGCAAGCAGGGCAAGAAGGACGGCACGTACGTCGAGAAGATCGCGTACGAAGGCTGCCTCGAGGGCTACAAGATGCGCGCCGGTGACTCCGTCAACTACTCGATCGGTCAGGGCGACACCCTCGTCACCCCGATCCAGATGGCGACCATCTACGCCGCGATCTCCAACGGCGGCACGCTCTACGACCCGACCGTGGGCAAGGCCGTCGTGAGCGGCGACGGCAGGACGGTCCAGGAGATCAAGCCCCAGGCGCACGGCAAGCTGCCCTTCAAGGGCGAAACCCGCGACAAGATAGACGAAGCCCTCGCGGGAGTCGCGACCCGGGGCAGCGCCGCCTGGCGATTCGGTGGCTGGCCCCAGGACAAGATCCCGATGCACGCCAAGACAGGCACGGCCGAGGTCTACGGCAAGCAGACGACCTCCTGGTTCGCCACGTACACCAAGGACTACTCGATCGTCATGACGATCTCCCAGGGCGGTACGGGCTCCGGCGCCTCGGGCCCCGCCGTGCGCAACATCTACAACGCGCTCTACGGACTCGACGCCGCCGGAAAGCAGGACCTGAAGAAGGCGCTGCTGCCCAAGCCCCAGAAGGCCCTGCCGAAGATCCAGCCGGACGGTTCGATCGACACCCCGAAGATCAAGCCGTACACCCCCGAGCCCCCCGCCGAGGAGGGCACACAGGCACTCGCACTCGCCGGAGTGCCGGGGAGGCGGGACTGATGGCCGGCTTCTCCGTCTCGCGCTACGCCCCCGAACGCTCCTCCTGGGCCAAGCTCACCGCGCGCGACTCCGTCGTCCGGCGGCTGGACTGGCCCCTGCTCGGCTCGGCGCTCGCGCTGTCCTTCATCGGCTCGCTCCTCGTCTGGTCGGCGACCCGCGGCCGTGACTCGCTCACCCACGGCGACCCGTACTACTTCCTGTTCCGGCACGCCCTCAACACCGGCATCGGTGTGGCTCTGATGGTCGGCACGATCTGGCTCGGCCACCGCACCCTGCGGGGAGCCGTCCCGGTCCTCTACGGCCTCTCGGTGCTTCTCGTCCTGGCGGTCCTCACACCGCTCGGTGCCACCGTCAACGGCGCGCACGCCTGGATCATCATCGGTGGCGGCTTCTCGCTCCAGCCCTCCGAATTCACCAAGATCACGATCATCCTGGGCATGGCGATGCTGCTCGCCGCCCGGGTCGACGCGGGCGACCAGCTGCATCCCGACCACCGGACCGTCGCCAAGGCGCTCGGCCTGGCGCTCGTCCCGATGGCCGTCGTCATGCTGATGCCCGACCTCGGCTCCGTCATGGTCATGGCTGTCATCGTGCTGGGCGTCCTGCTCGCCTCCGGAGCGTCCAACCGCTGGGTCTTCGGACTCCTCGGCGCCGGGACGACGGGAGCCGTCGCCATCTGGCAGCTCGGCCTGCTCGACGACTACCAGATCGCCCGCTTCGCGGCCTTCGCCAATCCGGCGCTGGACCCGGCCGGTGTCGGCTACAACACCAACCAGGCCCGCATCGCCATCGGTTCCGGCGGGCTCAGCGGCACCGGGCTCTTCAAGGGCTCCCAGACCACGGGTCAGTTCGTGCCCGAACAGCAGACCGACTTCGTCTTCACGGTCGCGGGCGAAGAGCTCGGCTTCCTCGGTGCCGGTCTGATCATCGTCCTGCTCGGCATCGTCCTGTGGCGCGCCTGCCGGATCGCCCGCGAGACGAGCGAGCTCTACGGAACGATCGTCGCCGCCGGCATCATCGCCTGGTTCGCCTTCCAGTCCTTCGAGAACATCGGAATGACCCTCGGCATCATGCCGGTGGCGGGACTCCCGCTGCCGTTCGTGTCCTACGGAGGATCATCGATGTTCGCCGTATGGGTGGCGATCGGGCTGCTCCAGTCGATCAGGGTTCAGCGGCCGATAACGGCCTGAGTAATGCTGCGACCCTGCACGATCGCGCCGATCGCGGATAGATTCGTCCTATGGCGGACTCGAAGCGTGAGGTCGAGCGAAAGTACGAAGCGACTCCCGAAACCCGGCTGCCGGATCTGACCCGTGCGGCCGGTGTTTCGGCCGTCGTCCACCGCGGCCTGACGGAACTCGACGCCGTCTACTACGACACCGAGGACTTCCGGCTGGCAGCCGGCTCCCTCACGCTGCGACGCCGGACCGGCGGTGACGACGCCGGATGGCACCTCAAGATCCCCGTCTCGGCCGGCATCCGCGACGAGATCCAGGCCCCGCTCACCGACGACCTGCCGCCCGACCTCACCGGACTCCTCCGCTCCCGTGTACGGAACACCGCGGTGAGCCCCGTCGTCCGGATCCTCTCCGCACGTGACATCCACCATCTCCTCGACGAGGACGGCGTCCTGCTCGCCGAACTGAGCATCGACGAGGTTCTCGCCGAGCGCCTCACCGAAGAGGGCCACGGCACCACCTCGGCCTGGACCGAGATGGAGGTCGAGCTGGCCGACGACGGCGACCCCGCCGTCCTCGACGCCGTCGAGCGCCGGCTGCTCAAGGCAGGCGTGCTCCCCTCGGCAGCACCCTCCAAGCTCGCCAGGGCGCTGGCCGAGACGGACCCGGAGAAGCCGCGGCAGACGAAGAAGAGGGCATCCCCGCACGACGCGGGCGGCCACGTACTCGCCTACGTACACCGTCAGATCACCGCCGTCATCGAGCTCGACCCCGCAGTACGCCGTGACCTGCCCGACTCCGTGCACCGCATGCGGGTCGCCACCCGACGGCTGCGCAGCGCCTTCAGGACGTACCGCAAGATCCTCGACCGGGCCGTCACCGACCCGCTCCGCGACGAGCTGAAGTGGCTCGCCGCCGAGCTCGGGGTCGACCGCGACCAGGAAGTCCTCGACGAACGGCTCCGCTCCCGCGTCGCCGGGCTGCCGGACATCCTGGTCCTGGGCCCTGTGAGTGCTCGGCTGCAACTGTCCCGGGTCGCCGGGAGTACCGGGGCACGGCGCCGGGTCGTCTCCGCGCTCGACGGGGATCGCTACCTGGCCCTCCTGGAGTCCCTCGACGCCCTCCTCGCCGACCCGCCCCTGCGGCCCGACGCCGCCCGGAACCCGGGGGATGTCTTGCCCCGCGCCGTGCTCAAGGACTACGAACGCCTCGCCACCCGCATCGGCCACGCACTGGAGCAGCCCCCGGGCCACGACCGGGACCTTGCCATGCACGAGGCTCGTAAGGCCGCGAAACGTGTCCGGTACGCAGGAGAGGCCGCACGGCCCGCGCTGGGCAAGCCCGCCAAGAAGTTCGCCAAAAAGATGAAAGCGGTGCAGTCGGTCCTCGGCGACCACCAGGACAGCGTCGTGGCCCGGGACGCCCTGCGCACGCTGGCCTCCCAGGCCCACGGGGCGGGGGAGTCCGCCTTCACCTGGGGCCTGCTGTACGGACAGGAGGAGGCCGCGGCGGCCGACCGGGAACGCGAGCTGCCCGAGGTCTGGGCGCGGGCGTCGGAGCCCGGACTCCGCGCGGCGTTGAAGGGCTGAGTGCCGGGGTACGCTGGATGGTCACCCCTGCCAGCTCACGAAGGTCCTCAGATGTCTGCCGAGTCGGTCTTCCCACAGCTCGAAGCTCTGCTCCCGCATGTGCAGAAGCCCATTCAGTACGTCGGCGGTGAGCTGAACTCCACCGTCAAACCGTGGGACGAATGCGACGTCCGCTGGGCACTCATGTACCCGGACGCCTACGAGGTCGGACTCCCCAACCAGGGCGTCATGATCCTTTACGAGGTGCTCAACGAGCGCGAAGGCGTCCTCGCCGAGCGCACGTACAGCGTCTGGCCGGACCTCGAAGAGCTCATGCGCGAGCACAAGGTGCCCCAGTTCACCGTGGACAGCCACCGCCCCGTCGGCGCGTTCGACGTGTTCGGACTGAGCTTCTCCACCGAGCTGGGCTACACCAACATGCTCACCGCCCTGGACCTCGCGGGCATTCCCCTGGAGTCCAAGGACCGCACCGTCGATCACCCGATCGTGCTGGCGGGCGGCCACGCCGCGTTCAACCCCGAGCCGATCGCGGACTTCATCGACTGTGCGGTCATCGGCGACGGCGAGCAGGCCGTCCTGGAGATCACCGAGATCATCCGCGCCTGGAAGGCCGAGGGCCGGCCCGGTGGCCGCGAAGAGGTGCTCTTCCGCCTGGCGAAGACCGGCGGGGTGTACGTCCCCGGCTTCTACGAGGTCGAGTACCTTCCCGACGGCCGCATCGGCCGTGTCGTGCCCAAGAAGTCCGGCGTGCCGTGGCGGGTGTCCAAGCACACGGTCATGGACCTCGACGAATGGCCGTACCCGAAGCAGCCCCTCGTGCCCCTCGCCGAGACCGTCCACGAGCGGATGTCGGTGGAGATCTTCCGCGGCTGCACCCGCGGCTGCCGTTTCTGCCAGGCCGGCATGATCACGCGCCCCGTGCGGGAGCGAAGCATCACCGGCATCGGCGAAATGGTCGAGAAGGGCCTCAAGGCCACCGGTTTCGAGGAGGTCGGCCTCCTCTCGCTCTCCTCCGCGGACCACACCGAGATCGGTGACATCGCCAAGGGCCTCGCCGACCGGTACACCGACGACAAGATCGGCCTCTCGCTGCCCTCCACCCGGGTCGACGCGTTCAACGTCGACCTGGCCAACGAGCTGACCCGCAACGGCCGCAGGTCCGGTCTCACCTTCGCCCCCGAGGGCGGCTCCGAGCGCATGCGCAAGGTCATCAACAAGATGGTCTCGGAGGAGGACCTGATCCGCACGGTCGCCACCGCGTACGGCAACGGCTGGCGCCAGGTGAAGCTGTACTTCATGTGCGGCCTGCCCACCGAGACGGACGACGACGTTCTCCAGATCGGCGACATGGCGGTCAACGTGATCGCCAAGGGCCGCGAGGTCTCGGGCCAGAACGACATCCGCTGCACCGTCTCCATCGGCGGCTTCGTCCCCAAGCCGCACACTCCGTTCCAGTGGGCCCCGCAGCTCGGCGTCGAGGAGACCGACGCCCGGCTGAAGAAGCTCCGCGACAAGATCCGCGACGACAAGAAGTACGGCCGGTCCATCGGCTTCCGTTACCACGACGGCAAGCCCGGCATCGTCGAGGGGCTGCTCTCCCGGGGCGACCGCCGGGTCGGTTCCGTGATCCGCGCGGTGTACGAGTCCGGCGGCCGTTTCGACGGCTGGCGCGAGCACTTCAGCTACGACCTCTGGATGAGGAGCGCCGAGAAGACGCTGCCCGCATTCGGCGTGGACGTCGACTGGTACACCACCCGCGAGCGGACGTACGAGGAGGTCCTGCCCTGGGACCACCTGGACTCCGGCCTCGACAAGGACTGGCTCTGGGAGGACTGGCAGGACTCGCTCGACGAGACCGAGGTCGAGGACTGCCGCTGGACCCCCTGCTTCGACTGCGGAGTGTGCCCGCAGCTCGACCTGGACATCCAGATCGGCCCGACCGGCAAGAAGCTCCTGCCGCTCACCGTGGTGAAGTAGTACCGAAACAACCGTCCGGGTGACAGCCCGGTGACGAAGGCCCGGCCGGGGAAACCCTTGCCCGGGCCTTCGCGTCATGTACTGCATGGACTACGACAAGCGGCCGGCGCCCGAGCAGTACGAAGGCGGGGAGGGCTGTCTGACCACCCTCATCAGGATTCCGGTACGGATCGTGGTCCTCGTCCTGGTCCTGCCCGTACGGATGATCTGGGACGTGCTCGTCGCGGGGCTGCGGGTCCTGGACCGTGTGCTGCTGCGTCCGCTGGGACGCGCCCTGGAGTGGCTGTACGACACCGTGCTCACGCCGGTCGGGCGGGCCCTCGCGTGGCTGGCCGTCGCCGTCCTCGTGTGGCCCTGGATCGGGCTGTGGCGGTATGTCGTCGTCCCCGTCGTCCGCTACGGGATCGTCGCCCCGCTGGTGTGGCTCCACGGGGCCGTCCTCACCCCGGCCGGGCACGGGCTGCGATGGGTGTACCGCACGCTGCTCGTCCCGGCCGGCCGGGCGGTCGGCGCCGCTGTTGCCGGGCTGTTCACCGTGCTCCTGGCATGGCCGGTGGTCGGCCTGTGGCGCTACGTCCTGAAGCCCCTCGGAGTCGCCGCCGACTGGCTCGTCACGCACCTGATCGTGATGCCTGTCGCCTGGACGTACCGGTACCTGCTCACCCCGGTCGGGCACGGCATCGTGTGGGTGCTCACCCAGCTGGGGCGCGGGATCGCCGCCACCGGGCGGGGCCTCGGGGCTGCCGCTGTCTGGCTGATCATGACGCTGCTCGTCCTGCCCCTCGCCTGGGTGTACCGGCATGTCCTGGCTCCCGTCGGCCGGGAGATCGCCGCCGCGGTCGGCGTCGCCTGGCGGATCGCCGGATACATCTCCCGGGCCGTCGGCCGCGCCCTGGCGTGGCTGGCGTGGCACCTGGTCGGTGCGCCGGTGACCTGGGTCTATCGCACGGTGTGCACGCCGGTCGGACACTTCGTACGTGACGCGGTGTGGGCACCGGTCGAACGGGCGGCACTGGAGGCGGGACGCGCCGTCCGGAGTGCGCTGAGCGCGGCCCGCGAGAGCGTGCGCACGGCCCGCCGGGACGCATGGCGCGCACTGGTGGGACCGCCGCAGGTCACAGAGGTGCGGGAACTCCAGGGGTCTGCTGCGCGTACCCTGGGTAGAACAACGACTGTCCCCAGCGCGGCGCCCGCACCAGAGATCTCCCTGCTTGCCGACAAAACCGTCGAGCGGGGGTGAGCCGGAGCGGCACCCCGGGGCACCCCGCACTTCGTGGGCGGTACGCCACCGCGTTCGCCCCGCACCGAGGAGAAGAACCACTGGGCAAGCGACAGCCCGAAGGCCCGCCGCCCGCACCGGCGGTGCAGCGCATCCGACTGCGCTACACCAAGCGGGGCCGCCTCCGGTTCACCAGCCACCGAGATTTCCAGCGCGCCTTCGAACGGGCACTGCGCCGCTCCGAGGTGCCCATGGCCTACTCGGCGGGCTTCACCCCGCACCCGAAGGTGTCGTACGCCAACGCCGCCCCCACGGGTACGGGCAGCGAGGCCGAGTTCTTGGAGATCGCCCTCACCGAGGCGCGGGACCCGGGAACACTGCGCGATCTGCTCAACGCGTCGATGCCGGACGGTCTCGACATCATCGACGCGGTGGAGGCCCACACCTCGGGCCTCGCCGACCGGCTCACCGCCTCCGTGTGGGAGATGCGGCTGGACGGAGTCGCCGTCGAGGACGCCCGGAAGGCCGTTGCCGCGTTCCTGGCCGCCGAGGCAGTGGAAGTCCAGCGGCGTGCGAAGAACGGGATGCGGACCTTCGACGCCCGTGCGGCTGTCGTCGATCTGCAGGCTCTTGATCCAGAGCCTGATAGGTCCGGGGACAGGCCCTGTGCGATACTGCGGCTGGTTGTTCGGCACGTGACACCTGCCGTGCGACCCGACGACGTCCTGTCCGGTCTCCGAGCTGTGGCCGACCTGGCGCCGCCGGTCCCCGCAGCGGTGACCAGGCTGGCGCAGGGGCTCTTCGACGAGGAGTCCGGCACGGTGACCGACCCGCTCGCGCCTGACCGCGAGGCAGCCCCGGCCGTTCTTGTGACGGCCGACCGGCCCGCCGTCGCGACGGCGCCGGAAGGTGCAGGTTCCGCGTAAGGCGGTCGTTGTAGCGCAGCCCTTGGACTCGGGAGCCACCTGGGTCGGGCCGCGCACCGCCCCATAAGACTTTCGCCAGGCCGTGCGTAATCGCGTACGGAACCGGCGAGCCAGACATCAGCTCCCGTGCGGCGCCCGCGCCCCGGACGGCGGTATCGCGCAATCACGTGAACCGTGCCGGACCGGAATCAGGCGTGGCGCCCGGGAGCGTGACGGGAGAACCGCCCGCATGCTTGAGCCGATCGAACCCGGTACCGCCGGGAACACCGAAGACAACACCCCCGGGGACAAGCTGCCGCCGCGCCGCAGGCGCCGCGCAGCCTCCCGCCCCGCCGGCCCGCCGTCGGGTGCGCCGGGTGCGGCCGCCGCCGAGGACGCCACGCCGGCCATACCGGCCGAGGACGCCGCGGTGGCCGGGACAACCGGCACCGGGACGACTGAGACCGCCGAAGCGGCGGCCCCGGCACGTACGCGCCGTCGCGCGGTGCGCAAGGCGACCGCTCCCGCGGGTGCGCCGCAGACTCCCGAGGTCGTGGAGCCCGTCGCCGCGGCACCCGCGGAGACCCCGGCCGAGACTGCCGAGGTCCCTGCGGCTGCTGAGACGGGCGGCACCGTCGAGGCTGCGCCTCCGGCACGTGCGCGCCGTCGCGCGGTCCGCAAGGCGACCGCTCCCGCGGGTGCACCGCAGACCGCAGAGGTCGTGGCCGAGCCGGTCGCGGAGGTTGCTGAGCCGGCCGCAGAGGTTGCCGAGGCGCCTGTGGCGGAGGCCCCGCGTGGCCGTCGTCGTGCCACGCGTAAGGCGACCGCTCCGGCGGGTGCCCCGCAGACCGCCGAAGCCGCCGCGGAGGACATCGTCGTGGCCGAGCCGGTCGAGGCCGCCGAGCCCGCTGCCGCCGCTGAGGCCAGTGAGACCCCCGAGCCCGCTGCCGCGCCTCGCGGCCGTGCCCGGCGCCGTGCGTCGGCTCCGGCCGGTGCGCCGCAGGGCGCGCAGGTCACCGAGGTTCCGGCCGAGGCCGTGACCGTGGCCGAGCCGGTCGCGGAGGTTGCTGAGCCGGTCGCAGAGGTTGCCGAGGCGCCTGTGGCCGAGGCCCCGCGTGGCCGTCGTCGTGCCACGCGCAAGGCGACCGCTCCGGCGGGTGCCCCGCAGCCGACCGAGGAGGCTGCCGAACAGGCCGCCGCCGAGACCGGTGAGAGCCTTCCCGCGGCTGTCGCCGAGGAGCTCGCCGCCGAGACCGAAGAGGTCGAGGAAGCCGCACCGCGAGGCCGTCAGCGCCGCCGGGCCACCGCCGCCGCAGGCAGGCCGGAGTTCACCGGCAAGGTCGAGGAGCCGGTACGCAAGGGCCGTCGCGCGACGCGCCCCGCCGTCGCCGTCTTCCAGGCGCCGGTCTTCGCCGAGCCGATGTTCCAGACCCCGGAGACCGCGGCTGCCGCAGCGGCTGCCGCCGGTTCCGGGTCGCAGTACGAGGAGAACGACGAGTTCGAGGAGCAGAAGGCTCCGGAGCGGGCGCCGCGCAGGACCGCACCCGCACAGGCCGCCGAGCCCGAGCCCGAGACCGCCGCACCCGCGCAGGCCGCCGAGGCCGCGCCGCAGGGCGGTTCGCGCCGTCGTCGCCGCCGTCGCGGTGAGGCCGTGGAGACCGAGCCGGCCGCGACGCCCGTCACCCTCCCGGTGGAGGAGCCCGTCGAGGACGAACACGAGGCCGAGCCCGAGGCGGAAGCCGAGCACGAGGACGACTCGGACGAGTACGGCGACCGCCCCTCGCGCCGTCGCCGTCGTGGTGGCCGCCGTCGCCGTCGCGGTGAGACCAACGACGCGGACGACGCCGATCAGCACGACGAAGCCTCCGAGGACGAGCAGGAGCAGGACGAGGACAACGACGAGGACGACGAGTCCTCGGCGGCCGGATCCAGCAGCAGCCGTCGCCGTCGCCGTCGTCGCCGCCGCAGCGGGGACGCCTCGGGCGAGGACGGCGCCACGGGCCAGGACGACCCGGAGCGTACGGTCGTCAAGGTCCGCGAGCCGCGCAGGAAGGAAGCCGAGCGCGAGCCCGGCACCGGCTTCGACGAGGTCCAGTCCATCAAGGGCTCGACCCGTATGGAGGCCAAGAAGCAGCGTCGCCGCGAAGGCCGTGAGCAGGGCCGCCGCCGCGTCCCGATCATCACCGAGGCCGAGTTCCTGGCGCGCCGCGAGGCCGTCGAGCGGGTGATGGTCGTCCGCCAGAGCGGCGAGCGCACCCAGATCGGCGTCCTCGAGGACAACGTGCTCGTCGAGCACTACGTCAACAAGGAGCAGGCCACCAGCTACGTCGGCAACGTCTACCTGGGCAAGGTGCAGAACGTACTGCCGTCCATGGAGGCCGCGTTCGTCGACATCGGCAAGGGCCGCAACGCGGTCCTGTACGCCGGTGAGGTCAACTTCGAGGCGCTCGGCATGGCCCACGGGCCGCGCCGTATCGAGACCGCTCTGAAGTCCGGCCAGTCGGTCCTCGTACAGGTCACCAAGGACCCGATCGGCCACAAGGGCGCCCGCCTGACCAGCCAGGTCTCGCTCCCCGGCCGCTACCTGGTCTATGTGCCCGAGGGCTCCATGACCGGCATCAGCCGCAAGCTGCCCGACACCGAGCGGGCCCGGCTGAAGACCATCCTCAAGAAGATCGTTCCCGAGGACGCGGGCGTCATCGTGCGCACCGCGGCCGAGGGCGCGAGCGAGGACGAACTGCGCCGCGATGTCGAGCGGCTGCAGGGCCAGTGGGAAGAGATCCAGAAGAAGTCGAAGAGCAGCGGGAGCACCAACGCCCCGACGCTTCTCTACGGCGAGCCGGACATGACCGTCCGGGTCGTCCGCGACATCTTCAACGAGGACTTCTCGAAGGTCATCGTCAGCGGTGACGACGCCTGGGAGACGATCCACGGCTACGTCTCGCACGTGGCACCGGACCTCAACGACCGTCTGTCGCGCTGGACCTCCGAGGTCGACGTCTTCGCGACGTACCGGATCGACGAGCAGCTGATGAAGGCGCTGGACCGGAAGGTCTACCTTCCGAGCGGCGGTTCGCTCGTGATCGACAAGACCGAGGCGATGGTCGTCGTCGACGTCAACACCGGCAAGTTCACCGGGCAGGGCGGCAACCTCGAGGAAACCGTCACCAAGAACAACCTGGAGGCGGCCGAGGAGATCGTGCGCCAGCTGCGGCTGCGCGACCTCGGTGGCATCGTCGTCGTCGACTTCATCGACATGGTGCTGGAGTCCAACCGGGATCTGGTGCTGCGGCGTCTGCTGGAGTGCCTGGGCAGGGACCGTACGAAGCACCAGGTCGCCGAGGTCACATCGCTGGGCCTGGTCCAGATGACGCGCAAGCGGGTGGGCCAGGGTCTGCTGGAGTCCTTCTCCGAGACCTGTGTCCACTGCAACGGCCGCGGCGTGATCGTGCACATGGAGCAGCCGACGTCCGCAGGTGGCGGCGGTGGTGGCGGCAAGCGCTCCAAGAAGCGCGGACGCGGTGGCGCAGGCCAGGACCACGACCACGACCACGACCAGCACGTCCAGGACCACGAGTACGACGAGCACGCGGTCGAGAGTGAGGCCGAGGTGGCGGCCGAGGTCGCCGCCCCGGTGGCGCTGCCCGAGCCGGAGTTCGTCGCGGACGAGGAGCTCTACAGCAGCCCGGCCGAGGCCGAGGCAGCAGCGACGCGCGGCCGTGGCCGTCGGCGTGCGACCCGCAAGGTGTCGGCTCCGGCCGGCGCGCCGCAGGCCGCCGCAGCCCCTGCACCGGTGGCCGAGCAGGCCCCGGCCGCCGAGGCGGAGCCGCAGGCCGAGCCGGTCGCCGAGACCCCGGTGGCCGTCCCGGCCCCCGAGGCCGAGGCCGAGCCCGCACCCGCGGGGCGTACGCGCCGCAGGGCCACCCGGAAGGCGACCTCTCCGGCCGGTTCGCCCAAGTCGGCCGATGTCGCGCAGCCGGTCCAGCCGGCCCAGCCCGCGGCGGAACCCGTCGCGGTCGAGGACCCGGTCGTCGAGGCCCCCGCGGCCGAGGCGCCGGCTCCCGAGGCTCCGGCAGCTGACGAGGTGTCCGCTCCGGCCGCCCCGCCGCGTGCCCGCCGCCGGGCGACCCGCAAGGTCACCGCTCCGGCAGGTTCGCCGACCGGTGCGGAGGATGCGGCGGTCGTCGTGGTCACGGGCAGCCCCGTGACCGAGCCGGCCACCCCGTCCGACGCCCCGGCGGAGGACGAGTCCGGCACGGAAGCGGAAGCCCCGGCCAAGAAGACGGCTCGCAAGACCGCCAAGAAGGCGACGGCCAAGAAGGCGGCCACCAAGACGGTCGCGAAGAAGACGGTCGCGAAGAAGACCGCTGAGAAGAAGACGACTGCGAAGAAGGCAACGGCCAAGAAGACCGTCGCCGCCGAGCAGTCATCGCAGTCCGTGACCGCTTCTGCACCGGCCGACCCGTCCTGATCAGCGATCGGCTGAGCATTTCGTAACCGGTTGTTCACCGATCCGTGTCCCGCCCCGAAGCCTTCGGGGCGGGACACCTGCTTTGTTTCAGAACTGATGCACTTGGCGGTTAACGGGCCCGAAATCGCCTGAGAAATCCCTGATAATGTGACGGCGGTCGTCGGCCTGTCAGGTTCTCTCACAGAACTACGGTCGGTGACCGACCCGGTTCAGGACAGACTGGGCCCAGATTCCTCGGTAGGGCGTCGGCATTGTGCCGGTGGGGTTATGCGCGGCCTCGTGAGACGTCCCGCACCCCAGTCCTCTGCCTGTAAAGAGCTCTTGCGGTGTTCAAGGAGGACGTCCATGACGAGCATCAACGAGCAGCCGATTCCTGCTGCCCGCCCTGTCATCGGTGAAGAAGAGATCGAGGCCGCGGTACGCGTGCTGCGCAGTGGCCGCGTCGTACAGGGTCCGGAGGTCGCCGCTTTCGAAGAGGGCTTCTCCGAGCTGGTCGACGGACGGCACTGCGTCGCCGTCAACTCCGGTACCTCCGCGCTGCAACTTCTGCTGCTTGCCCTTGGTATCGGTCCGGGCGACGAGGTGATCGTCCCCTCCTTCTCCTTCGCGGCCTCCGCCAACGCGGTCCGCCTCGTCGGTGCCGATGTCGTCTTCGCCGACATCGAGCCCGGCAGCTACGGTCTGGACCCCGCCGCGGTCGAGGCGGCCATCACGCCGCGCACCGCCGCGATCATGCCGGTGCACCTCTACGGTCACCCGGCGGCCATGGACAAGCTCATGCCCATTGCCGACAAGCACAAACTCGCCGTGGTCGAGGACGCCTGCCAGGCACACGCCGCGGCACTGAACGGCACCCCGGTCGGCGCGTTCGGCGAGGGCGGAACGTTCAGCTTCTACCCGACGAAGAACATGCACGCCCTCGAGGGCGGCATGGTCACCACGGCCGACGCCGAGCTCGCCCGCACCCTGCGCCTCCTGCGCAACCAGGGCATGGAGCAGCGCTACGCCAACGAGATCGTCGGCGCCAACATGCGCATGACGGACGTGTCCGCAGCCGTCGGCCGCGTACAGCTGACCAAGGTCGGTGGCTGGACCGAGCAGCGTCGCTCCAACGCCGCCTACCTCGACGCGCACATCACCGCGCCGAACGTGACGACGCCGCCGGTCGCCGAGGGCGCCCGCCACGTCTACCACCAGTACACGATCCGGGTGCAGGGCGACCGCGACGCCGCCATGGCGAAGCTCACCGAGGCGGGCATCGGCAACGCCGTCTACTACCCGACCCCGATCCACCGGCTCAAGCCCTACTGGGAGCCGGACCAGAAGGCCGGCCGTACCTGGGACCTGCCCGAGACCGAGCGGGCGGCCGCCGAGGTCGTCTCGCTGCCCGTCCACCCGTCGCTCAGCGAGGGTGAGCTGGAGCGCATCGCGGCCGCCGTGAACGCACTGGGGGAGAACCTGTGACCGCCGCCGTACTGAGGGCCGGGCTCATCGGCCTGGGTTCCATGGGGCGCCACCACGCACGTGTGCTGGCCGGACTCGACGGCGTGACCCTGGTCGGCGTCGTCGACCCGATGGGCGACAAGAACGGCTGGGCGCAGGGCGCCCCCGTCCTGTCGACCGTCGAGGAGCTCATCGCCCTCGGTGTCGACTACGCGGTCGTGGCCTGCCCGACCGCGCTGCACGAGACCGTCGGCCTCCAGCTGGCCGACGCCGGTGTCTGCGCCCTGATCGAGAAGCCGCTGGCCGACACCGTCGAGGGCGCCCGCCGCCTCGTCGAGGCCTTCGAGTCGCGCAACCTGGTGGCCGGAGTCGGCCACATCGAGCGCTGCAACCCGGCCCTGCGCTCGCTGCGCAGCCGGCTGGAGGCCGGCGAGCTCGGCGACGTCTTCCAGGTCGTCACCCGCCGTCAGGGTCCGTTCCCGCACCGGATCGCGGACGTCGGCGTGGTCAAGGACCTCGCGACGCACGACATCGACCTGACCGGCTGGGTGACCGGCCAGACGTACACGTCGATCGCGGCCCACACCGTGTCGAAGTCCGGGCGCCCGCACGAGGACATGGTCTCCGCCGTGGGCCAGCTCTCCGACGGCACCATGGTCAACCACCTGGTCAACTGGCTGAGCCCGCTCAAGGAGCGCTTCACCTCGGTCACCGGCGAGCGCGGCTGCTACATCGCCGACACCCTCACCGCCGACCTCACGTTCCACTCGAACGCCGCGGTGACCACCGAGTGGGAGGCGCTGCGCGCGTTCCGCGGTGTCTCCGAGGGTGACATGATCCGTTACGCGATCCCGAAGCGCGAGCCGTTGCTTGTCGAGCACGAGCTCTTCAGGGACGCTGTGCTGGGCACGGCGGCCGATATCTGCACCCTGAGGCAGGGCCTGCGGACTGTCGAGGTGGCGGCCGCGGTACTCGAGTCGGCCGTGAGCGGCACGACCGTCGCCCTCGCGGCTCAGGACCGGACGGAAAATGGCACCTGACAACCCTGATTACGCAGACAGCGCCTCGCGGACCACGAAGGGTTCGCGGGGGCGGATCGTCATGCTCGTCGACAACGGCGTGCACGGCGATTCCCGAGTGCAGAAGCAAGCGAGCTCCGCGGCCGAGGCCGGCTGGGACGTCATCCTGCTGGGAAAGTTCTCCGGCAAGGAAGAAGAGACGAGCTGGCGGATCGGTGAGGCGGAGGTCCGCCTCATAGAGATGAAGGCGAAGATGTCGATTCGCCCGAGGGATCTGCGTGGGGCGCCGCTGCGGCGCCCGCTCGCCTACTCCTCGGAACGGATTGCCGAGTTCCGCACACAGCAGGTCAAGGCCTGGCGCGCGGATCTTCGTGTCCGTGGTGCCGCGCTGAAGACCGGCGACGGCCGGTCCGCGCTCGGACCCGCGGGCGGGCGGGCGTGGCTCGCGGTGCCCCGGGGGGCGGCGAAGGCCACCACCCGTTGGGTGAAGCTGCGCAACCGTCAGACCAGGAAGCTGCGCGACATCCGGCGGACCCGTGCTGCCGTCCTCGACAGGGCGACCACCGCTTTCTGGCTGGCCACGATGGGCGACCGTGCCTGGCGTCGGCTCGATCCGGGTGTCTGGGACTTCGAGCTGTCCTACGGGCCCGTCATCGACGAACTGCGGCCGGACATCATCCACGCCAACGATTTCCGGATGCTGGGCGTCGGCGCCCGGGCCACGCTTCGGGCCCGTGCCGCGGGCCGTAAGGTCTCGCTCGTCTGGGACGCCCACGAGTTCCTGCCCGGCGTGCGCTCCTGGGCGAACGAGCGGAAGCTCCCCGCGATGGTGGCGTACGAGCGGGAGCACGCCAAGTACGCCGACGCCGTACTCACCGTGTCCGGCGGCCTGGCCGACCTCCTGCAGGAAACCCATCATCTGCCGGAGCGCCCTGCCGTCGTGCTGAACGCGCCCGATGCGGAGGCCACGTCGCGGTTCACGGACGAGCCGGTACCGGATCTGCGGGCCCTGTGCGGCATCGGACCGGATGTCCCCCTGCTCGTGTACAGCGGCCTCGCCGCACGTCAGCGCGGCCTCGGCATCATGGTCGAGGGGCTGACCGAGCTTGCCGAGGCCCATGCGGTGTTCGTGGCAAGCAGTCCCGAACTCCCGTACATCAAGGAACTGATGCGCCGGGCCGAGGCGCTGGGTGTCCAGGACCGGGTGCACTGCCTGCCTTACGTACCGCACTGGCAGGTTGTTCCCTTCCTGTCGACCGCAGACGTCGGGATCATTCCGATCCACCACTGGCCGAACCACGAGATCGCCCTGATCACCAAGTTCTTCGAGTACTCGCACGCCAGGCTGCCGTTGGTCGTCAGCGACGTGAAGACCATGGCTGAGGTGACCCGGGAGACGGGCCAGGGCGAAGTCTTCCGGGCAGAGGACGTCACCGATTACGTACGAGCCGTCCGGGCCGTGCTGTCCGACCCCAAGCGGTACACAGCCGCCTACGAGGTCGAGGGCAGGCTGGACGAGTGGACCTGGGAAGCCCAGGCCAAGGTTCTTGACGAGGTTTACACCCGACTGATGCGAGGAGCAGGGGATGGCCGTAACCCCTGACGTCAGCGTCGTCGTTGCCGTCTACAACACCATGCCGTACCTCACTGAATGCCTGAACTCCCTTGTGGGGCAGAGCATCGGTAAGGAACGCCTGGAGATCGTTGCGGTGGATGACGGATCGACAGACGACAGTGGCCTTGAACTCGATCGCTTCGCGGCCGAGTACCCGGACACGGTGAAGGTGATCCATCAGGAGAATTCGGGTGGGCCCGCCGCTCCGAGCAACCGTGCGCTGGACGTGGCTACCGGGCGTTTCGTCTACTTCATAGGTTCGGACGACTACCTGGGCGAGGAAGCCCTGGAGCGAATGGTCTCCTATGCCGACGAGCACGGATCCGACATCGTGGTCGGAAAAATGGTGGGGACCAACGGGCGCTACGTACACCAGGCGCTCTACAAGAAGGACGACCCGGACGTCAGTCTCTACGATTCGGCGTTGCCGTTCACCCTGGCCAACACCAAGCTGTTCAGGCGTGAGCTGGTCGACAAACACTCATTGCGCTTCCCCGAAGATCTTCCGGTCGGATCCGATCAGCCCTTCACGATAGAGGCGTGCGTCCGAGCCCGGAAGATTTCGGTTCTCTCGGACTACACGTTCTACTACGCCGTGAAACGCGGCGACGCGAGCAACATCACCTACCGGGCCGATCACCTGTCCAGGCTGCGGTGCACGGCCGCGATCATGCGGCACACGGCCTCGCTCGTGGCAGCGGGTCCCGACCGGGACGCGCTCTTCAAGCGGCACTTCACGTGGGAGCTCGCCAAGCTCGTCCAGGGCGACTTTCCCGCACTGGACGCCGAGACCCGGCGAGAGGTCTGCGCGGGGATCGCCGTCCTCGCCGAGGATTACCTCACCGACGGGCTCCGGGATTCCCTGGACGTCAAGCGGCGGGTGCGGATCTGTCTCGCGCAGGCCGGCGCCGTGGACGAGCTGATCCGAGCCATCGAGGACGAGGCCGAGCACGGTGCTCCGCCCTTCCGCCTCGAGGACGGCCGGGCCTTCGCTCTGTATCCCGGTTTCCGCGACGAGGCCCTCGGCCTTCCCGACCGGGTCTATGAGCTGGTCGGCGAGGCCGTGCCCGGACGGCTGGCGCAGGGCACGGAGCTCCTCGCCGCCGAATGGGACCAGACCGGCGACCACCTGGCTCTCGTGCTCACGGCCCGCACCGGTGTCCTCGGCGACACCGGCTCCCTGACCGTGCGCCTGGCGAAGGGGGCCATGCCCAAGAGCGCGGACAAGCCCGGCGCGCGCCGTCTGCCGTCCGGCCATGAACTCTCAGCTCCTGAGGGAGAGTTCAGCCAGACAGTGACCGATGACGGCCAGGCGACGACGATACGGGCCCGGATCCCGGTCCACGCGGCGAAGTCGAAGCTCGGTGTCCGGGTGTACGTGGACGTGGCAGGTTCGACGTACGAGATCCCGGTGAAGACCGGCGGAAAGCCGCTGCCCCTGGCCCGCCGCTGGCGGCAGGCCGTCCCGTACAGGGTGGCGGCGAACCAGAACCCCAAGGGCCGGCTCGTGATCACGACGGCACCGCTGTGGGAGATCAAACCCGGTGCGGGCAAGCGGCTGCGCCACATGCTGTCCAGGCTGAAGAGGAAAGTAACCCGATGAACATCTGTGTAGTCGCGCTCGGCAAGATCGGCCTTCCGCTCGCCGTGCAGTTCGCGGCCAAGGGCCACAAGGTCATTGGCGCGGATGTCAACGAGAAGGTCGTCGAGCTGGTCAACGCGGCCACCGAACCCTTCCCCGGCGAGCACGACCTGGACGTCAAGCTCAAGGAGACCGTGGGCGCCGGACTGCTCTCCGCGACGACCGACACCACGGCCGCGGTCGCCGCGTCCGACGCCGTCGTTGTCGTCGTCCCGCTCTTCGTGGACGCGGAGGGGACCCCCGACTTCGGCTGGATGGACTCGGCGACCAAGGCGATCGCCGCGGGCCTCAAGCCGGGCACCCTCGTCAGCTACGAGACCACGCTGCCCGTCGGCACCACCCGTACCCGCTGGGCACCCATGCTCGCCGCGGGCTCCGGCCTGACCCCGGGTGTGGACTTCCACCTCGTCTTCTCCCCGGAGCGGGTGCTGACCGGCCGCGTCTTCGCCGACCTGCGCCGCTACCCCAAGCTCGTGGGCGGCATCGACGAGGCGTCCTCGCAGCGCGGTGTGGAGTTCTACGAGGCCGTGCTCGACTTCGACGACCGCGAGGACCTGCCGCGTCCGAACGGCGTCTGGGACCTCGGCACGGCGGAGGCCTCCGAGCTCGCCAAGCTCGCCGAGACCACCTACCGCGACGTCAACATCGGTCTGGCCAACCAGTTCGCCCGGTTCGCCGACAAGAACGACATCGACATCAAGAAGGTCATCGAGGCCTGCAACAGCCAGCCGTACAGCCACATCCACCAGCCCGGCATCGCCGTCGGTGGCCACTGCATCCCGATCTACCCGCGGATGTACCTGTGGAACGACCCGGAGGCCACCGTCGTGCGCTCGGCCCGTGAGGCCAACGCCGCGATGCCCGAGTACTCCGTGGACCTGCTGGCCGCCGCCTACGGCGACCTGGACGGGGTCGGGGTCCTGGTGCTGGGCGCCGCCTACCGCGGTGGCGTCAAGGAGACCGCGTTCTCCGGTGTCTTCGGAGTCGTGGAGGCACTGAAGGCGCGCGGCGCGGTGCCGTTCGTCTCGGACCCGATGTACACGGCCGACGAGCTGACCGCCCACGGCCTCGTGCCGCACCAGGGCCAGGCAGTCACCGCAGCGGTCCTCCAGGCCGACCACGCCGAGTACCGCGATCTGGCTGCCACCGACCTGCCGGACGTCCGCGTCCTGGTCGACGGGCGCCGTACGACGGACCCGGCCAAGTGGGAAGGCGTACGCCGCGTCGTCATCGGCGGCTGACACACTCGCACGAGGTAGTGGAAGAGGTAGCGGCCCCGCACGGGGCTGCTACCTCTTTCCTTTTCCGGCTACCGCAAGAAGTCCGCCAGCACGGCGGCGGTCCGTGTGCCGTCGTGATACTTGCGCGCGAATCGGGCGGAGCGCTCACCCAGCAGCGCGGTACCGTGCCGGTCGTCGAGCATCGCTTCCAAGGCGCTGCGCAGTGTGCCAGGGGTGGCGCCGACCACGGGGTTCTCCTCACCCAGGGCCTTGGACACCGTGTCGGTCAGATACGCGATGACCGGTTTGCCCGCGGCCATGCCCTCGCAGGCGAAGGTCCCGTAGCTGCCGATCGCGAACTGGTCGACGACGATGTCCGCGTCCTTGACCAGCTGCCGCATCCGGGGCCAGTCGACCTGCTCCGCCAGCCTGAACTCGATGACCCCCTTGTCGTGGAGATCCGTCAGTACCGGCAGGGCGCGGTCGGTGCCCTTCGTCCAGCGCTTGGACGGTGCGTGCAGTACGACGGGGCGTTTCCGTTCCATCACCGGCCGGTCGCAGGCGAACGCCTCCACGTCGACCACGAGCGGCGCCCACGCGGCGGACGGCAGATCGTCCAGCAGATCGGGGGTGGTGACGAAGGACGGCAGCGAGAACCTCTCAGCCGTGGCCCGGTTGCGCTCGGCCACCTTCGTCAGCCGCTCCACCGCGCCTTCGGGTGCGTCATGGAAAAGGGAGTGCGGCACTCGCTCCATGTGGTTCAGCGGGTGGCGGATCTCGCTCCCGTGGGCCAGCAGCGCGACCTTGATGCTGGTCCGCAGCAGTGCCGGCAGGTCGTGCTCCAGGTGGCTGCCGTTGAGGCGGCCGAGGACCGGGAGGAAGGCATCACCGAGCAGGTGCGTGTAATTGCGGAAGACCCGCTCCGCCTGCTCCAGCATGACCGTCAGCCGGCCCAGCTTCGCGCTGTCGAGATAGACGTCCGCGGGGTAGGAGAACGTTCCGGGCGAGGTGGCCATGAAGACCTGGGCGGACACGTCGGGCCGGACACGGCACACGGCATGGGCGAACGCGGCCAGTTGACCCGCGTAGTTCGCGGGGCCGAGACCGAGCCTGATCCCGGTCTGCCTGGTCAGCGGCGTCCACGTGGGCCGGGGCCTGGAGGCGCCCGAGGCCTTCTCGGGCACGGGGGCGGGGCGGCCGGGCCGGTCGTGCTCGGGACCGGCGGGGGCCGGTGCGGCCTTTCCCGCCAGGTCCCGGCACAGCTTCAGCAGCGGCGCCACCCGGTGCTCCCAGGTGTATTCCTGCCGTACGCGCTGATCCGGCCGTCGGGCCGGGTCGACGGCCTCTCCCACCGCTTTGGCGAACGTGTCCGGGGCCTGCCCGCACATGCTCTGGGACGGGAGGCCGGCCTGCACGTAGGTGGCGATGAGCAGATCGCGCGCGGCCTCGCCGTTCGCCGCGCAGCCGCAGCTCTCGACCCCCACGTCGGCAGAGGCCAGGTAGGCGGTGGACAGTCCCGGCTCGGCGGGCGGCGGAGTGTGGACACGGTCCCGGACGCCGAATTTCTCGGCGAGCGCGAGCAGTTCGTCCTCGCCGGCGGCCCCGACCAGTGCCAGATGGTGATCCGGCAGTTGCGCGAGCGAGGCGAAGGCGGTTTCCAGATGATGGTCGCGGAAGTCACCGGCGTACACCCAGAGGGGCCCTGCTCCGTGCAGCCCGCAGAGGTTCCGCACGGTGGGCAGGGGCTCATCGCCTGTCGGCGTCGGCGTCATCGGTGCGTCCTGGACGACCAGGACGTCACCGGGGACAGAGACGGCGAGCCCCGCCGTCGCCGCCGTAAGAGCGTCCGCGCGGCCGACGAACTCACGTTCCAGCGCGCGGTAGGCGCTCTCCCGGTGTCCTGGGGCGGAGTCCGCCGCTCCGTGCGACGCGGCTATGTCGTAGAGCCACCGGGTTTTTACGCCCTGGGCGTTCAGGCGGGCAGCGCTGAGTGAAGCGGTTGCCACGAACGACACATCGTGGACCATGATCAGAAGGGGCCGTCGCTTCTCCAGCTCACTTCCCAGAGCCAGGTCCTGGTCGAGGAGCGAGGGCCAGTCGCTCCGCCAGTCGCCGCTCGGTACGGCAGCCTTCCGCGTGCGGAGGTTCTCCCATCGATGGGCGCGGATCCGCAGCCGGTGGGCTTCACGTCGTATCCGTATCCACAGTTTGAAGCCCTGCCGGGCCGGCGTGCCGAGTGAGACCGCCCGGGCGCTCGAGCCGCGGACCCAGCTGGCGTGAGCAGCCTGGAAACGACTCAGCTCGTCCTTGCCGGTCAGGCCGTACTGGGTCACCCTCCGACGCAGCCGGTGCCCCTCGGCCTGTTGTGCCGCACGGTCGAGCAGAGCGGTGCCGACCGGAACACCGATCACAGGGATCTCCCCGAAAGCGGTGTGCTCCGCCTTCCTGCCCGAACCGGGAGTGAGGACGGTGACGTCCCATCCGTCGCGTGCCGCGGCGACAGCCGTCCGGCCGGTACGGGAGTCGACGGTCACATCCGGGCCGGCCAGGATGACCAGACCGGGTGGTGGTGGGGACTGCGGCATCAGACTCTCCCGGGGACAGGAACGAGTAACAGGGGAGGCCGGTCGAGAGACCGACGACCGACGGAGGATGAGCTTTCCACGGGCCGCCGCCGGCGGACAGGCCTGGACAGCGACCCAGGCGGAGGGAGGGGGGAAGGCCCCGCCATGCTAGCGTTTTCGGGTGTCTAACATCCTTGCTCCCAAGCACGTAACTTACCTGGCGATCGGGTTTCCTCCCGCCGCGAAGAGTTGCGCCTATCGGATGCGTGAAACGGCCAACCAATTCGTCTCCGCGGGCTGGGACGTCACGGTCGTCACGATCGCCGACGAGTCCTGGGAGCGAGACTTCGGCCTCGACCACACACTCTCCGAGCGCGTCGACCCGCGCGTGCGCATCGTGAAGCTTCCCCTGGTGCGTGAGGACCTGGAGACCGACATCCGGATGTTCTCCGAGGACCGCGCGCTGCGGCCCGCCCAGTGGGCCGACGCGTACCGCAAGAAGGGCATGAAAGACTTTCCCGAGCCGATCTACGGCGGCTGGAAAGCCGATCTGGAACGGGCCGTCGAGGAGATCCACCGGGCGAAGCCCGTCGACCTGGTCCTGGCCACCTGTGTGCCGTACGTGAACATGGCGGCGGCCCTGCACCTGTGGGAAACGCACGGTGTCCCGTACGCCATCGACTTCCGCGACGGCTGGTCCGTCGACGTGATCGGAGGCGGTGAGGCATTTGCCCCCGACTCCTTCTCCGGCCGGTGGGAACGCAAGGTTCTCAGCCATGCACTGTCGCTGTGGCTGGTGAACGACCCGATCGCCGAGTGGTACCGCGAACGCCACCCCGATCTCGCCGACCGCATCCACGTGGTGCGCAACGGCTACGACGAGGACAGCGTTCCGCCGGCCACCCGAACGCCGGACACCGAGGCCGGCCTGACCTTCGGGCACCTCGGTGTGGTGACCTCGCCGCCGCGCATCCTCAAGGCCGTGCTCGACGGCTGGCGCATCGCCCGGGAACGCGATCCCCTCGTCGCCCGCTCCCGGCTGGAGATCCGCGGCCAGATCGGCTCCGGCGCCGCCCGCGAAGCCAACGCGCACGTGGAGATGATCCGGCAGGCCCAGGCCCGGGGGGAGGCGGTCAGCTTCGGCGGCCCCGCTCCCAAGGCCGAGGTGCCGGACATCTTCGCCGGCTGGGACGTACTCCTGCTCATGATCATGGGTGGCAAGTACATGACCTCCGGGAAGGTGTACGAGTACGCCGCGACCGGTCTGCCCGTGATGTCGGCCCACGCCGTGGAACACGATGCGACCACCGTGATGACCGGGCACCCGCTGTGGACCGGGGCATGTGGTTTCGACGAGGAGGCGCTCGCCGCCGCGTACTCCAGTGCGGCGAGGATCGCTGTCGAGGCCGGCGACGCCGACAGGGCGGCCGCCAGGCAGCACGCGGCGCAGTACGCGCGATCCGCTCAAATGGGCCCGGCGGTGCGCCGCCTCATCGGGCTCGTCGACCCGGCCCATCAGGAACACGAGGGATCCGGACCGACGTCTCCGGCCTCGAGCACGCACGAGGTGGAGGATCTCTCGGTATGACGCACGTACTCCTGATCGCCGGAACGACGCCGCAACCGGCGGTTCTCAAAGCATCCCTGGAGAAGTTCCGGGCGGTGGGTGCCACCGTCGAACTGGCTGGGCTCTTCTCCCCGGACGATGTCGACCCGGATCTCGATCTGGCCGGGCTGCGGTCACTGACCGAGGCCGCGGCCGAGCGCGGGCGTCCGTTCGAGAGACGTGTCGCCAGGCTCTCCGGGCCGCGGCGGGTATGGGTATCCGCGGAGCGTGACCGCCAGGTGCGCCGCGCGGGCCGACGGGCCCATGTGCTGGTGGCACTGGATGCCGCCGCCGTGTACACGGTGTGGCGGCTGGCCCAGCTGAACCGACGGGCGCACGCGGTCTTCGGTATAGCCCCGGCTCTCAAGGCCATCGAGGCCCGCCGTGAGCGTCCCGTGCACTATGCGCTGCGAGACGCCGCACGCATCGTGCCGTCTCCGGTCGTTGCCGCTCGTTCCACGAAGCGGGCCGCCCGGCACGGGGCAGGCGTGGCTCTGCGCCGCGCTTCCTCTCCGGCTGTCATGCGCACCGCACTCGGTGCCAAGTCCTGGCGCGGCGTGGTCGTGGCCCCGAAGGTGCCGGACCGGTTGCGGGCCAAGCTCGCCCGCAGGGTCAGCACGAGCATGGCGAAGGGCGGCCGCCGGGCCGGCGCGACCATGGTGTTGAACGACGCCGCCCGGCGCACCGGCGACCGCGTCCTTCGTGCGGACCTGCTCGCCGAGGCCGCCCGGGCCGACCTCGCACGTGGGCACGACGATCCGGAACTGCGACGGGCAGCCTATGGAGCGGCGCTCGCGGTCGCCGACCAGAGGTACGCCAGGGGGGACGCGAAACGCGCAGCGGCTTCGCTCTCCTCCGCCCTCACGCTCGCCTTCCCCCGGGCCGTCCACTTCGACTCCGTGACGTCCCCGCTGGCCGCGGACCCCGAGGGGTACCTGGCCCCGTTCCATGCCGGCAGTGCGTTCAAGGCCATGACCGCGCCGCGTGGGCGTGAACTCCCCAGCGCTCCCGCGCCGGCCGGCCGGCCGCTGCGACTGCTGGTGACGACGTATTCCAACGCCAACTTCCTCCAGCCGATCCGTGAGCGGTACGCGGACCACCCCGGCGTCGAGGTCCGCTTCCTCGACATAAAGGACGACGAAACCCTGCGGCCGCTGGCCCGAGGGGCGCAGCGGATGATGGAGTACGCCCTCGGCGGCCAGCCGGCCTTCGGCGACGCGGTGGAGGAAGCGCTTCGGCCGCACCTGGACTGGGCGGACACCGTCTTCGTCGACTGGTGCACCAACGCTGCCGCGTTGTTCACCCTGGTCGACCCGGGCACCACCCGGATCATCGTCCGGCTGCACAGCTACGAGGCGTTCACCTTCTGGCCGCACCTGGTGGACATGTCCCGGGTCGACGACATGGTCTTCGTGGGGGACCACCTGCGGGATCTCGTGGCCGACGCCCTTCCGCAGCTGCGGGAGCCGGGAGCCCCCGCGCTGCACGTGATCGCGAACGCCATGTATCTGGAGCGGTTCCGGCGGCAGAAGAGCGACGAGGCCCGCTTCACGCTGGGACTGGTCGGGGTGGGGGTCGTGGCCAAGGATCCGCGATGGACCCTCGACGTCCTGCGGGCACTGCGTGAGCACGACGCGCGCTACCGCCTCGTCGTCATCGGCGATGGCATCGACCGCAAGGCGAGCGCCGCTGCCCGCGCCTACGACGACCTGCTCCGGAAGGACCTGGCCGACCTGGAACCGACGGGGGCGGTCAGCCTGCTGGGCCGCACCGAGGACGTCCCCGGCGCACTCACCGACGTCGGGGTGATCATCAGCAGCTCGGTGCGTGAGAGCTTCCACTGTGCCTTGGTCGAGGGCGCCGTCAGCGGGGCACTCCCTGTGGTCCGCGACTGGCCGTTCTTCGCCGGGAAGGAGCACAGCGCACGGACGCTCTTCCCGGGAGACTGGGTGGTCACCTCGCCGCAGGAGGCCGCTGACCGCATCCTCGCGCTGACGGCTTCGAAGGACGACTGGCGCACGGCGACAGCGGCTGCGGCGGAGCACTCGCTCACGACCTGGGACTGGTCCGTGATCAGTCCTCAGTTCGACCGCCTGCTGCTCGGGGACTGACCGCCCGCGTATGCCGAAGGGCCCTGGCGGCGGTCTCGCCAGGGCCCTTCGGCGTACGTCGTGCGTCAGAGCGCCAGAGATTCCCGTTCCGTGAGCACACCGTCGTGTTCGTCGTGCAGGGTGCCCGTCTGCGGGCATTCCCAGACACCCGGCTCGTCCGCCCGTTCGACGAGCTTGACCCCGCTACGGCCCACCCAGCCGATCCGGCGGGCCGGTACGCCCACGACCAGACCGAAGTCCGGGACGTCCTTGGTCACCACGGCACCCGCGGCAACCATCGCCCACCGGCCGATCCGTACCGGCGCGACACATACGGACCGTGCTCCGAGTGAAGCTCCCTCGGCGACCTTCACGCCCACGGCTTCCCAGTCACCGCCGCGCTTCTGCTTGCCGTCCGGGTCCACGGAGCGCGGATTGTGGTCGTTGGTGAGGACGACGGCGGGACCGACGAAAACGCCGTCGCCGAGCTCGGCCGGCTCGTACACCAGAGCGTAGTTCTGCAGCTTGACGTTGTTGCCGATCTGCACACCAGTACCCACATAGGCGCCGCGGCCGACCACGCAGCCCTCGCCGAGCTTGGCACCCTCACGGATTTGAGCGAGCTCCCAGACACTGCTGCCGTCGCCGATCTCGGCGCGGTCGTCCACCTGGGCCGTGGGCTGGACTCTGTAGGTCACGTGCTGCACCTTTCGGGGAGCGGATCAGGGGAAAGCATACGATCCCCGAACGCGGCCGCTGCGGGGGCGGTACACATCCGCTCCGGGCCTCGGCAGTCCCAGTCACGCCTCGCCCTCACGTGCGACGCGTCCACGGCTGATGCTCCGCGCCGGGGCGGTGGCCTGGACGAATCGTGGCTCAGCCGAGGAGCGCTCGCGTCCGCTCATCGCGCGCCAGGCATTCCGGCTGCGGCCGGCGAGGGGTGATCGCCGCGCCGGGGTGCGAGCGACCCGGTTTGACCCCCCGCGCCCCGCCCCGTAGCCTTGGCCCTCGGCGTGTTTCCGTACGCCTACCCCTGAGCACATCCCTCGCGGTGGATCCGTCCCCGTGAGAGGCCGCTCATCCTTCCGGACTGTCGTGGGCCCCGGCCTGCGCGAACGGCTGGCTTCAGGGGGATCCGTTCCGAGTGAGAGAGAGATCCGCGTGTACGCCATCGTGCGCAGCGGTGGTCGCCAGCACAAGGTTGCTGTCGGCGACATCGTTGAGGTTGACAAGATTCCCACCGCCAAGGTTGGCGACACGGTCGAGCTCTCGACCCTGCTCGTTGTCGACGGCGACGCCGTGACCAGCGACCCCTGGGTTCTGGACGGCATCAAGGTCCAGGCCGAGATCGTGGACCACCACAAGGGCGCGAAGATCGACATCCTTCGCTACAAGAACAAGACGGGCTACCGCCGTCGCCAGGGTCACCGCCAGCAGTACACGGCGATCAAGGTCACCGGCATCCCCGCGGCTGCGAAGTAAGGGACTGAGGAGACATGGCACATAAGAAGGGCGCATCGTCCACTCGGAACGGGCGCGACTCAAATTCCCAGCGGCTCGGCGTGAAGCGCTTCGGCGGTCAGGCCGTGAACGCCGGTGAGATCCTGGTCCGCCAGCGCGGTACCCACTTCCACCCGGGCACGGGCGTCGGCCGTGGCGGCGACGACACGCTGTTCGCGCTGACCGCCGGTGCGGTGGAGTTCGGTACGCACCGTGGCCGCAAGGTCGTGAACATCGTTCCCGTCGCTGCCTGATTTCAGGTGTGCGGCTGAACGACACAGCACCTTCCGAGGGCGGATCTCAGCTTTCCCGGTAATCGGGGAAGCGGGTCCGCCCTCGGCGCGTTACGTCTAGAGACATTCCTGTATTTATCCGCATTACCTGGAGGCACCAACCATGACCACCTTCGTGGACCGCGTCGAGCTGCATGCCGCCGCGGGTAACGGAGGCCACGGCTGCGCCTCCGTTCACCGTGAGAAGTTCAAGCCGCTGGGCGGCCCCGACGGGGGCAACGGCGGACGCGGAGGCGACGTGATCCTCGTCGTCGAGCAGGCCGTCACCACGCTGCTGGACTATCACCACAGCCCCCACCGCAAGGCCACGAACGGCCAGCCCGGTGCGGGTGACAACCGCTCCGGCAAGGACGGCCAGGACCTCGTGCTGCCCGTCCCGGACGGCACCGTCGTCCTCGACGGGGACGGCAACGTCCTGGCGGACATGGTCGGCCAGGGCACCACCTTCGTCGCGGGCCAGGGCGGCCGCGGCGGCCTCGGCAACGCCGCGCTGGCTTCTGCGCGCCGCAAGGCGCCCGGTTTCGCGCTGCTCGGTGAGCCCGGGACGAGCCGGGACGTCGTCCTGGAGCTCAAGACCGTCGCCGACGTCGCTCTCGTCGGCTACCCGAGCGCCGGCAAGTCCTCGCTGATCTCGGTGCTCTCCGCCGCCAAGCCGAAGATCGCGGACTACCCGTTCACGACGCTCGTACCCAACCTGGGCGTCGTCACCGCGGGCTCGACCGTCTACACCATCGCGGACGTCCCCGGGCTCATCCCGGGCGCCAGCCAGGGCAAGGGCCTCGGCCTGGAGTTCCTGCGGCACGTCGAGCGCTGCTCCGTCCTCGTACACGTCCTGGACACCGCGACGCTCGAGTCGGACCGTGACCCCGTCTCCGACCTCGACATGATCGAGGAGGAGCTGCGGCTGTACGGCGGCCTCGAGAACCGGCCGCGCATCGTCGCGCTCAACAAGGTCGACATCCCGGACGGCCAGGACCTCGCCGACATGATCCGCCCGGACCTGGAAGCGCGTGGCTACCGTGTCTTCGAGGTCTCGGCCATCGCGCACAAGGGCCTGAACGAGCTGTCGTACGCCCTTGGCGGGATCATCGCCGAGGCGCGCGCCACGAAGCCGAAGGAGGAGTCGACCCGGGTCGTCATCCGTCCCAAGGCCGTCGACGACACGGGCTTCACGGTGAAGAGGGACGACGAGGGCATCTACCGCGTGCGCGGCGAGAAGCCCGAGCGCTGGATCAGCCAGACCGACTTCAACAACGACGAGGCCGTCGGCTACCTCGCGGACCGGCTCAACCGTCTCGGTGTCGAGGACGCGCTGCGCAAGGCGGGCGCCCAGGCCGGTGACGGCGTGGCCATCGGGCCCGAGGAGAACGCAGTCGTCTTCGACTGGGAGCCGACCATGACGGCGGGCGCGGAGATGCTGGGCCGCCGTGGCGAGGACCACCGTCTCGAGGCGCCGCGGCCCGCCGAGCAGCGCCGCCGCGAGCGGGAGACCGATCGCGACGAGGCGCAGCGCGAGTACAACGAGTTCAACCCCTTCTAGGCACCTCGGGCCTCTCGCTCGGATCATGCCGGGCTCGCGGGGCTCGGCTCCCTGATCCGGCCCGATCCGAACGACAGACCCCCGGCCGGGCGCCCTCCGCATGGCGGGCGCCCGGTTTCACAGGGAACTGCCAGGTAGCGGCGGCCCAGTGGCTGACGATGTGCGGATTGCGTAACTCGTCTGTGGAGTCCGTCACTCCATGCAGGGGCCCAGTGGAGCCCAACCTCCCTGGCCAGGCGGTGAACTGCGGGTTTCCCGGAGGCGAGCAGCGGTAGGCGTCCGCCTTGCGAGACGGTCACGGAGAGTGCGACCATCACACTGTTCCCCCCTGTCATCGCAAGGTAGGTCGTCTGTGTCTGTGCCGCATGAAGCCAAGCCCCGGACCACAGCGGTCGTGCTCGCCGGTGGTACCGGTCAGCGCGTGGGGCTGGCGATCCCCAAGCAACTGCTGAAGATCGCCGGTAAGGCAGTCATCGAGCACACGCTGTCCATCTTCGAGAACGCCGAGGGCATCGACGATGTCATCGTGCTGATGGCGCCGGGCTTCGTGCCCGACGTCGAGAAGATCGTCGCCAAGGCCGGGCTGACCAAGGTCGTCAAGATCATCGAAGGTGGCAACACCCGCAACGAGACCACCGAGCGGGCCATCGCGGCCCTCGGCGAGGGGCTCGCGGAGGGCGAGGACCGCAACGTCCTCTTCCATGACGCGGTCCGTCCCCTTCTGTCACAGCGCGTCATCACGGACTGTGTCGACGCCCTCGACCGCTACCAGGCCGTCGACGTCGCCATCCCGTCCGCGGACACGATCATCGTGACCCGTACGCACGGCGAGGACGGGGAATTCATCACCGAGGTCCCGGACCGGTCCCGGCTGCGCCGCGGCCAGACCCCGCAGGCCTTCAAGCTCTCCACGATCCGCAAGGCGTACGCGATCGCGGCGGGCGACCCGAACTTCCAGGCCACCGACGACTGTTCGGTGGTTCTGCGGTATCTCCCCGACGTGCCGATCTACGTCGTCGCGGGCGACGAGTACAACATGAAGGTGACCCAGCCGGTCGACGTCTTCATCACCGACAAGCTCTTCCAGCTGGCCTCCACCGCAGCCCCGCGCCAGGCCGACGAGGCCGCCTATCGCGAGCTGCTCTCGGGCAAGACCCTGGTCGTCTTCGGCGGTTCGTACGGGATCGGCGCGGACATCGCCGCACTGGCCGAGCAGTACGGCGCCAGCGTGTACGCGCTGGGCCGTTCCACCACCGGTACCCACGTCGAGAACCCGGAGCACGTGGACGACGCGCTCTCCAAGGCGTACGCGGAGACCGGTCGCGTCGACTACGTGATCAACACCGCAGGCGTGCTGCGCATCGGCAAGCTGGCCGAGACCGACAACACGACGATCCAGGAAGCGCTGAACGTCAACTACCTGGCGCCCGTCCAGATCGCCCGCGCCTCGTACAAGTACCTGGCTGAGACCAAGGGCCAGTTGCTGCTCTACACCTCCAGCAGCTACACCCGTGGCCGCGCCGAGTACAGCCTCTACTCCTCCACCAAGGCCGCCATGGTGAACCTCACCCAGGCGCTGGCGGACGAGTGGGCCGGCGACGGGATCCGGGTCAACTGTGTGAACCCGGAGCGCACCGCGACCCCGATGCGGACCAAGGCGTTCGGGCAGGAGCCGGAAGGCTCGCTGCTCTCCTCCGAAGCGGTGGCGCGCACCTCGCTGGACGTCCTGCTCTCGGCGATGACGGGTCATGTCATCGACGTACGCCAGCAGGACCCGACGCGTGATGTCGCCGAATCCTCCGGATTCGAGCAGGCTCTGGCCTCGGTGCTGGACCGTCAGGAAGATGTGTAATAATTCTTGACAAATGTACTTTAACGGGCCTCTGTTGTCGCTAAAACGCGACTACAGAGGCCCGAGTGCGTGAAGCCGAATCTTCACATTTCCCTCAATACGTGAAACAACCGGCACCCCCTGGAGCAGGTTCTTCGTGATTTCGACAGCCATTCGCCTGGCCCGTGTGGGCAGTCGGTCAGAACTGGCGGCAGCAATACTGATGACGCTGGGATACCCCTGCGTCATGATCGCCGCGCTTCTCCCCGATATCTGGTTCTTCGCGGCGGCCACGGCTGTCACGTACATCTCGGACTGGTACCTGCACCAGCGCGGGAGCTATCTGGTCAACCGGCTCGGCAAGGTGCGGGCGGGGCTGCCCATCCGCTTCCTGCTCCGCCAGTTGATGATCATCCTGTTGCTGGCGCGGCTGGATCTCGCGGAGGAACCGCTCTTCTACGCGGCGGTCGCCTGCTTCCTCGTCTTCTACGGCCTCCAGGCACCGCACGGCGCCCTGACGACCCTCATCCGGCTGCGCCGCACCATGCCGATCGTCACCCGCAATGTGGACCTGCACGCCGTCCGGATCGCCGACGCCCCGCCGCGCAGGCTGCTGCACCGCTCCGCCGAGAAGATGCTCCACCTGGACATCCCCGCAGTGGTCGGCATCCTGATCGCCGCCGGAACGGGCCAGGACATCTTCGGGTTCGTCGGCGCCGGGGTCACGGTGCTGCTGGCCGTCGTCTACAACGTCCTGCTCGTCCCGTATCTGCGCCGGGCCCGCCGGGTGCCGACGACCCCCGCCGTGCTCAAGGCCCTGGACACCTGGCTGGGCGAATACCAGCCAACCGTCGTGCTGTACTTCTCCGGCTCCAACGAGTCGGCGTACCAGGTCAACATGTGGCTGGACACCATGGCCGGCATCGAGGGGCGTCCGCTGATCGTCATGCGGGAGCGCACCCTGGTGTCCCTGCTCGGCGAGACCTCCGTACCCGTGGTCTGCATCCCCGCGGGTACACACCTGATGAATCTGGACCTCGCCACTGTCCGGGTCTGCCTGTATCCGGCCAACGTCGGCAAGAACATCCACATGCTGCGCGTCCCGACGATGAAGCACGTCTTCATCGGGCACGGCGACAGCGACAAGCTGGCCAGCGTCAACCCGTACTCCAAGGTGTACGACGAGGTGTGGACGGCCGGCCGGGCGGGCCGCGACCGGTACGCACTGGCCGACGTCGGCATCCGCGACGAGGACATCGTCGAGGTCGGACGTCCGCAGCTGGCACCCATCACGAGCTGGAGCGGCACCGCGAGGAACCCCATTCCGACGGTGCTGTACGCCCCGACCTGGGAAGGCTGGGACGACAACCCCGGCAACACCTCCCTCCTGCTGGCCGGTGAGAACATCGTCCGCCGGCTGCTCGAGGCGGACAAGCCTGTCCGGGTCGTCTACAAGCCGCACCCCTTCACCGGCATCCGCAGCGCCAAGGCCAAGGCCGTCCACGCCCGGATCGTGGCCCGTATCGCCAAGGCGGCCCAGGAGCGCGCCGCCGACCCCCGCTGGGCCGGGGAAGCCGGGAAGGCCGCTGCGGATCAGCGCGCGGCGAAGGCCGAGCTGACGCGGGTCGAGGCACGGCTGGACGAGCTGGCTCAGCCCGGCCGGGCCGGCGGCGACGAGTCGGAGGAGTCGCGGGTCTCGCTCGCCGACCCGGCACGCCAGGCCGAGATGGCCACCCTGCGGGCCGGGTGGAACGACGCGTACTGGCGTTCCTTCGGCTGGTGGGAGCACCGGACGGTGACCGGCTCGCAGCCGAAGCTGTACGACTGCTTCAACCAGGCCGATGCCATGGTTTCGGACATCTCCAGTGTGGTGTCCGACTTCATCGCGAGCGGCAAGCCGTACGCGGTCACGGACTCGGCGGCGCTCGGCACGGAGGAGTTCAAGCGCCAGAACACCGCCGTGCGGGCCGCTGTCGTCCTTTCCAACAGCGCCGAGGAGATCGGGGAGCTGCTGAACGCGGTCGCCGATGCGCAGGCGGATCCGCTGACCGATGCCCGTCGCGAGCTGAAGAGCTATCTGCTGGGCCCGGACGAGCCGACCTCCCTGGAGCGGTTCGACGCGGCCGTGCGGACGCTCGCCGCCAAGGCGGAGGCGCGCAACGCGGGCGTCCGACAGCGCATCGGGGAGCAGCCCGCCCCCCTGCCCGACCCCGAGGCCGCTTCCAGTGGCGCCGGGGACGGTGCGCTGGAGAACGCTGCCGAGGCAGCGGCCGCGGCCGATCCCGATGCGACGGCCGTCTCGGAGGCCGACACGGGTATCGGTGCAGGTCCCACGGTGGCCCGCTGACGGCCGGATGTAGTACCGGCCAACAGATGTAATCCAGCCGTCATCCAGATGTTCGAAAGTCGTCCGGATGGCGACGCAACCTACTCAACGGCCCGTCCGTCTCCACCTTCGGGAGGGGAACGTACGGGCCGTTCGGCGTGTCCGTGCACAGAGCAGGTGTTCGAACGAAGCTCTATCGTTTCTCCTGATTGATACGGATATGTACAGACCGGGGAGCGATGAGCAGCAGCACGCCAGATGTCAGCGTCATAATCGGGGCTTATGAGGCGATGCCCTATTTGATCCGCTGCCTGGAATCCGTCGAAGCGCAGACGCTGCCCGCCGGACGTATGGAGATCATCGCCGTCGACGACGGCTCCACGGACGGGACCGGGGAGTACCTGGAGGAATTCGCCGCCAGGACCGCGATCGACATGCGTGTCGTCCGCCAGGAGAACTCGGGCGGGCCCAGCGGCCCGCGCAATGTCGGCCTCGGACTGGCTCGCGGCCGGTACGTCTTCTTCCTCGACGCGGACGACTACTTCGGCGAGGAGGCCCTGGAGCGAATGGTCGCGATGGGTGACCGGGCCGGCACGGATGTGGTGCTGGGGAAGGTCGTCGGAGTCAACCGCGGTGCCCCGAAGTCGATGTGGAAGGAAACGGTCGAACGGACCGACGTCCATTCGTCCAACATCAAATTCACTCTGAGTGCCCAGAAGCTGTTCCGGCGGGAACTCCTCGTGCGGTTCGGGATGGCATTCGACGAGGGACTGAAGACCGGTGAGGACGCGCTCTTCACCATGGAGGCGTATCTGCGGGGCAACGGTGTCTCCGTCGTCGCCGACCACACCTGCTACTACCTGGTCGGCCGGGACGACGGCAAGCACGTGACGAAGAGCGGCAGTTACCTGCTGCGCTTCGACTCGGCCCGCGCACTGATGGGACTCATCGCCGCTCACGTCCCGCCGGGGCCCCGGCGGGACGCCCTGATGGTCAGGCCGTTCGTCGTCACACTGCTCCCGCAGTTCGGCCCCGTACTCCTGAAGCAGTCCGAGGCCGTACGCAGGAAGAAGATGGAACTGGGCGCCCCGCTGCTGGAGGCCTACTGGTCGGAGGGGATGGCCGGCCGCCTCAGGGTCCAGGAGCGGTTGCGGATGATCTGCGTGTCGAAGGGCCGGCTCGATCTGCTCCTGGACATCCTGCAGTTCATCAAGGACAAGCACGAGCCGAAGGCTGTCCGCAAGGGCCCCAGGGCGCGGCTGTACCTGTCCTATCCGCACTTCGGGGAGGGTGCGGGGCTGCCCGACTCGGCGTACGAGGTGACCGTGACCGAACGGTTCGCCAGCGGGAGGACCGAGGTACCGCCGGTGACCCGGTCCACTGCCGCCCTCGTGCGGCGGCTGGCGCGCAAGGCCCGCAGGGTGGCCCGGGACACCCTGCGCATGCCGCGGCGGGCGCACAAGGTCTGAGCCCGCGCGGGGGTGCGGCCGCGCGGCTCCGGTGCGGCAGTGGACATGCCCTCCGTCACTGCTCGGGGCGCAGCAGCTTTCTGACGGGACGGCCTACCACGCGCCGAGCGCGCCGATAGGCGGACGGCCAGGCGGCTGTGCCGTCACCCGCCTGCACCTTGACGCTGACCTGATTGCTCTTCCTGTCGAGTTGGCTCCTCAACATGGTGTTCTGCGCGGTGAGTTCCTCCATGCGGCTCTGCATCCAGCTGAACCGGCTGCCCAACGACTCGGGATCACTGTCGATCCACGGGCGCGCGGCGGGCGGGAAGGTGAGCTTGGCCAGCTGTGCGTCGAAGGCCGCGCCGCTGTCGCCGTGCGTGAACGTGTTCTCCAGGCCGTTCTTCTCCATGAAGCCGGTGAAGCGGAGGAAGCGTTCCTTGTGGCCGTCCACGAGCTCACCGAAATCGGCCGCCGCGTACAGCTCTGCGGGGTCGATGTCCCTGGGGGTCTCGGAGATCTTGCGGTGCGGGATGCCGAAGTACCTGCACAGCTCGAGGGTGCGGGAGTCGCTGCAGAGCACGGTGCTCGGTACACCGGCCAGCAGTGCCGCGATGTTGCCGTGGATGCGGGAGCCGAACGAGAAGTCGTACGCGCGCAGTTCGTTGATCCAGGTGGCCGGGTCGACGTAGAGCCTGACCTTGCCCTCGCGGTACATGGGGTGGGACGGGTGGGTCGGCATCGAGGTCTGGGCGCCGATCGGGTTCGGCGTCTCCCGCCAGTGGAGCAGCTGGGCCTCGAGCAGGTTCTGTCCGATGAACCGCAGATGCGGATAGCGCTCGTGGGCCTGCCGGATGATGGCGTCGAGGCCGTGCGACCGTACGGCGCTGTGCGAGCCGTTCACCGAGATGAGCGAATCCGCGGTCAGTGCCTCGGTCTTCTTCTCGACCTGGAAGGTCTCGCCGTTCATGAACATGGAGGGGCAGCCGATGACCTCGACGTCCCGGAAACCCATGTCCTTGAGGTACTGCTCGGTGAACTCACCCCGCACGCCGATGGACGCGCTGCGGTTGAGTACCTCTGTGACGAATTCCCTGACGGTCGGCTCCATGGGCTTCAGCCGGGACGCGTCGTAGCCCAGGGAGGCCTGCGCGCCGACACCCAGAACGACGACGGGAATGCGCAGCTTCTTGATCAGCTGCGTCATTCGCTTCAGCGGCCGCTCGAAGGTCGGGCGGAAGGCGTTGGCCAGGGGTACGACGAACGCGTCGTACTCCTCGTTTATGCGCTCGGCGGCCGAAGGGTCCGTCCGGATCCCGTTGGAGAAGACCTCTGCCCGCGGAGTCGTCAGAATCTTGTGCGCCGCGTCGCTGAAGATCAAGTTGCCTGCGTTGGTCGCGAAGACATCTCTGTGGAGGGATTGTTCGAGTGAGGCCACATCGAAGGGGCTTTTGCCCGATCTGAGAAGAATGCGTCTCTGGCGGGAAGGTTCATCTGTCACGCGTAAAGCGTAGCCGGATGAATGACCGGTGGAGATTACGTAAATGGCTCTTTTCGGTGGCTTGTCCGAGGGCGGCGCAGTGCGGTCCGGCCGCGCTGAGACGGCACAGCGCTGCTCCGGCCTCCTCGCGTAGATTGTGGGCACCGAGCAGGACGACGTGATGGGGACAGGCGTACGTGTCAGGGGCAAGGGATTCCGAAGGCGCACTCCGCACACCCTCCGGGGACGGCGCGGAGCGAAGGCCGGGCGTGACCGACGCCCGCAGGATCGTGGTCAAGGTCGGATCCTCCTCGCTCACCACGGCGTCCGGCGGCCTCGACGCCGACCGGGTCGATGCCCTCGTCGATGTACTCGCGAAGGTCAGGAGTGGCGGGGAGCGCGAGATCGTTCTGGTCTCCAGCGGAGCCATCGCCGCCGGACTCGCCCCCCTCGGACTCGTCCGCAGACCCAAGGACCTGGCCCGCCAGCAGGCCGCGGCCAGCGTCGGGCAGGGCCTGCTCGTCGCCCGCTACACCGCGTCCTTCGCCCGCTACGGCGTACGCGTCGGCCAGGTGCTCCTCACCGCCGACGACACGAGCCGGCGCGCTCACTACCGCAACGCGTACAGCACGCTCGACCAGCTCCTGGAGATGGGTGCGTTCCCCGTCGTCAACGAGAACGACACCGTGGCCACCGACGAGATCCGGTTCGGCGACAACGACCGGCTCGCCGCGCTCGTCGCCCATCTCGTCCATGCCGATCTCCTGGTCCTCCTCTCCGACGTGGACGGTCTCTACGACGGTGACCCCAGCACCCCCGGCACCTCCCGCATCGCCGAGGTGAGCGGACCCGCGGATCTGGAAGGCGTCACGATCGGCAGCGCGGGCAAGGCCGGCGTCGGCACCGGAGGCATGGTCACCAAGATCGAGGCCGCACGGATCGCCACCGCCGCCGGAGTCCCCGTCGTCCTCACTTCCGCGAGCCGGATCGCGGACGCCCTCGCGGGCCGCGACACCGGTACGTACTTCCACCGCACCGGGCGCCGTTCGGCCGACCGGCTGCTCTGGCTGGCCCACGCATCGACCCCGCAGGGCGCGCTGACCCTGGACGACGGAGCCGTCCAGGCCGTCGTCGAGCGCCGTACCTCACTGCTGCCGGCCGGAATCTCCGCCGTCGAGGGCGAGTTCTCCGCGGGGGACCCGGTGGAACTGCGCGATGTCGCCGGCCGGGCCGTCGCCCGGGGGCTCGTCAACTTCGATGCCAAGGAGATCCCCCAGCTGCTCGGCCGCTCCACCCGCGACCTGGCACGGGAACTCGGCCCCTCCTACGAGCGCGAGGTCGTACACAGGGACGATCTCGTCGTCCTCACACCCCGCCTCAGCCCCTGAAACGGCTGAAAGTCCAGCCTTCGGGCAGAGACCTTCACCAAAACCGCCCCACACCCGGCCCCGGACTGGTCAACTTTGTCACGGGGATACAAGGGGTCAGCACAGCTACATTCACAGGAGGCCGCCGGTGAGACGAGCGCGCCCGGGGGCGCTGCCCCGCGGAACGGGCAGTCGCGCCCTGACCAGCGTCGGAGCAGGGGCCGATTTCGGCGGTCCGCGCACCGACCAGACCCTCGAGCAGGAACCGGTGGTGACGGACGAGGAGCGGACCCAGTCGAAGCTGTGGCACATCACCCTCAGCGTCTCCGGCAGCGAGACCCCGCTGAAGGAGGTCAGACGCGGCCTGGAACAGCTGGCGCACGACCATCCGTTCCTGCTGACCAGCCGGTATGCCAACGACCATGCGGAGATCCGCTACTGGGAAGAGGCGCGCGACCTCCACGACGCGGCCGCGGTTGCGCTGCGGCTGTGGGGTGAACACAGATCGAGTGCCAGGCTCCCGCCATGGGAGATCGTCGGCCTGGAGGTCATCGACCGGGAGACGTACCACCAGCGCATCGCCGAGGGCTACGGCCCACCACCGGCGGCCCCGGTCGGGGTGCACCCGTACTGACCGGGCGTACGTTGCAGGGTGCACAGGTACCAGGGTGCTTGTCTCGCATCACGGGATACGTGACGGATGCCCGCAGTGTGCGCACTACCCTGCGGGCATGACCACGCTTTCGCCGTACGACAACATGTCCCCGGTCGCCCGGGCCGCCTACCGGGCACGCGCTGCCGCCGCCGACATCGCACCGCTGCCGCGCTCGGCGAAGGACGATGCGCTGCTGGCGATCGCGGACGCGCTCGAGGTGCGTACCAGCGAGATCGTCGCGGCCAACGCCGAGGACGTCGAGCGCGCACGCGAGGCCGGTACGAGCGAGTCGATCGTCGACCGGCTCACCCTTACTCCCGAGCGGATCCGCGCGATCGCCGCCGATGTGCGCGATGTGGCGGCCCTGCCCGACCCGGTCGGCGAAGTGGTACGCGGATCCACCCTCCCCAACGGCATCGACCTTCGCCAGGTGCGGGTACCGCTCGGCGTGGTCGGCATCATCTACGAGGCCCGGCCCAATGTGACGGTCGACGCCGCGGCCCTCTGCCTGAAGTCGGGGAACGCCGTGCTGCTGCGCGGTTCGTCCTCCGCGTACGCCTCCAACAGCGCCCTCGTGCGGGTGCTGCGGGACGCAGTGGGCGGGTCGGGCCTCCCGGCCGACGCGGTGCAGCTGGTTCCGGGGGAGAACCGCGATTCGGTACGCGAACTGATGCGCGCCCGCGGCCTGGTCGACGTACTGATCCCGCGCGGCGGCGCCTCGCTGATCCGTACCGTCGTGGAGGAGTCCACCGTCCCCGTCATCGAGACCGGCACCGGCAACTGCCATGTGTACGTGGATGCGCAGACGGATCTCGACATGGCCGTCGAGATCCTGATCAACTCCAAGGCGCAGCGCCCGAGTGTCTGCAACTCCGCCGAGACGCTCCTGGTCCACAAGGACATCGCCGCGGACTTCCTGCCGCGGGCCCTGGAGGCGCTGGCCGAGGCCGGGGTCACCGTGCACGGTGACGAACGGGTGCTGGAGCACGCGGAGGGGTCCAAGGCCACCGTCGTGGCGGCGACGCCGGAGGACTGGGAGACCGAGTACCTCTCGTACGACATCGCGGCGGCCGTCGTGGAGTCGCTGGAGGCGGCCGTGGCGCACATCCGGCTCTGGTCATCGGGCCACACCGAGGCGATCGTGACCACGTCACAGGCAGCGGCCCGCCGGTTCACCCAGTTGGTGGATTCCACGACCGTCGCCGTGAACGCCTCCACGCGCTTCACGGACGGCGGGCAGTTCGGCTTCGGCGCCGAGATCGGCATCTCCACGCAGAAGCTGCACGCCCGCGGGCCCATGGGGCTGCCGGAGCTGACCTCGACGAAGTACATCGTCACCGGCGACGGCCACATCCGGTAGCCCCGGCATGCCCGGGGCGGGGCGGGTGAATCTGTGGGCTCTCTGCCCAAAACGCCCCGCCGCGGCTACGCTGAAGCTGTGCCGGACGACGTGGGGGGCAGGCCGTTCCCGGACGGCTGGGAGCCCGACGACGACCGCGGGGGCGCGGACGAGGACTTCGCCTCCGTGGTGTTCGACGAGGACTTCGTACGGTCCGCCGAGATCCATGAACCCACTGCGGTCGAGCGTCTGCTCGCTGCCGCGCAGGACCGCGCCGAGGCCGAGGCGGCCAAGGCGCGTTCGCGCGGCGCTGCCATGGACGACGACCTCTACGACGACGGGCCGGACGGCCTGTACGGCCGCGAGCGGGCTTTCGGGGACCTATGCGACCTGGACGGCCCCGACGGTGACTACGAGGACGACAGCGGCCCCTACGGGCGTCACGGCGGGGCTCTGCGCCCCTACCGGGGCACCGCGCGCTGGCACCGGCCGGTCGCTTGGCTGCTCGCCCTCCTGATGGGTATCGGGATGGTCGCGCTGGCTTTCAGTGCCGTCTATCGAGGTGCTGCGGCCAACCGGCAGGACCGGGTCCCGCCGCCGGTGACGAGCGGGGTCGACAAGCCCGGCGTCGCCCCCTCCGCATCGGCCGACTACTCCCGCCCGGCGGTCTCCGCGATCCCACGCACGCCGTGACCCGCAGTTGCGGATGACGCCATGCGGTCGCGTTGCTCGTCCCGGCGGTCCAGCTGTTCGGTTCCCGAGCGGTGTCGCGGTGCGCGTGGGGTGTCCCGGTTCGGGTGCAATGTCGTGGTTCCCGCGCGGTGGTGCGGTTGCCAGGGGTGAGAGCCGGTGGCTTCACGGGTCGGGGTGCCCGGCAGACCGGTGCGGCGGGCCGACGGGGCAGTCCGCGCGGCCCTCGGAGCAGCACCGTCCGGCGCGCCGGAGCATCCGGCGGGCGGCAACCTCCGGTGCGCAGCGGCCGGCGTCACGCGGTTGGGGCAATCCGGTTCGGCTGCCGGAGGCGTAACCCGGTGGCGTAACCGCGAGCCTCCCCGCCTGCGCTCCCACCTGCACGGCGTTTACCTTGATGACGATCGACCCAATCTGAAGGTATGAACCTGTGACCCCTCCTCCCGTCCCCGTCCCCGGGGAGAGGGCCCTTCACTTGTCCATGCGTCGAACCCGTGACGGACAGGTCCGCCCGATGCCTATCGGCTGAGGCGGCCCCAGCGCCCGCACTCGCCGGTGGCGTGGAGATCGGGAGAAGTCATGACAGGCCGCGGAGAACCGCCGGAAGGGCCTCCCGAGAACTCCTCGGGAGGTGAGGACGAGTACCGCTCCCTCGTCTTCGACGAATCGTTTGTTCGTGCTGCGCGTCTGCAGGAATTCTCCGCCCAGGAACGGATGGGCGAACCCGCCCGCGCCGTGCGTTCCCTGCCCGGCCGCACCGCGCGCCGGCGCTCCCGGGCCGCCGTCGCCCTGGTCGTGCTGATCGCGCTCACTTTCGCCGCTGCCGTCTACATGGGCTTCCGCAACCCCTATCCGGAGCCCGCGGGCAGGCATGCCGAGCCCCTGCGGACGACTCTGATTCCTCTCGCCCCGCAGGGCGCCGTGCCCGGCGGGACTCCTGACGCGCTCTTCGCCACCGGTCCGGCGGCGGAATTCCGGACCGGTGCATCGGGCATCAACCTGCCGGCGGTCCGGCGGACGAAGAACTTCTCGGACAGTCAGGTGACGACGGCCCTGATCACGGTCAAGGACTACCTGGTGGAGTCCTCGCTCGACCCCGATGTGCTGACCGGTGGCATCGTGCGGCCGGTCGGGAGGTTGATCGACCCGGACCAGACACCCCAGTTCGACCGGAGCATGAGCTCGCCCGACGGGGACGGCGAGCACATGGCGACGGGCTGGCTCGTGCGCTTCGACCCCGCCGAGGTGGAACTCGCGGATCCGGAGACACGGGTCCAGGGCACGCTCTCCTACGCGGAAGCGGGGTCGGACACCCTGGAGGTGGTGTCCGACCACACCTTCACGTACGCCCTGCGACCGGCCGTATCCGGCCCCCACCGTGCGGACGGCGCCTCGCTGTTCACCGTGCGGCGCGAGCTGCATTTCCTCGTGGACCGGGAGGACCTCCGGCTGCACCGGCTGGAGGTGCGGAGCGCCTACGTCCAGGCCGGGCCGCAGGCGTGCTCCGCCGATGCGGCAGGCGCACTGCGTCCGTTGTTCGCCGGTGAGCGGGCCGACACCCGAGGTCCGGCCGGGACGGACCCGTATGCCACGGGCCTGCCCACCGCGGCGCTGTGCGGGACGCTTGCGGTCAGCTCCCTGCCGTCCCTGAGCCCTCTTCAGGGTCCGGACGCCGCCAGGTCCCATCGGAGCCGTCCGTAGTGTCCGTGGACGGGGCACCGCCCTTGCCGGCTGCCCCGCCGCCGCTGCTCCCGCCGCTTGCCCCGGTGAACTTGTCCCGGAGCTTGCCCCCCAGGTCACCTGCACCGCCTGCGATGTCCCCGACGAGCTTCATCAGCGGGTCCTTGCTGGTGCGCACCGTGTCCGCGTAGTGCGCCGCGGACTCCCGGAAGGAATCCGTCACCGAGGTGTCCTTGTCCTCGTCACGCCGGGGGTAGTGGCCGTCCATGATCCGCTGGTAGTCGCGGGTCTCCGACCACTTCTTCAGCTCGGCCGCCCGCACGGTGGTGAAGGGGTGGGAGCGGGGCAGCACGTTGAGGATCTTGAGTACGGAATCGCGCAGATCGCCGCCCTTCTCGTACTCGTCGGCCTGGGCGAGGAAGGCGTCCACATTCATCTCATGGAGATGATTCCCGCCCGCGATCTTCATCAGACCGCGCATCGAGGCCTGCTGGTCCTGCCCGACCAGAAGTCCGGCCCGGTCCGCGGACAGCTCCGACTTGCGGAACCACTCGCGCAGCGCCGTCACGATCGCCATGATCGCGACATTGCCGAGCGGGATCCAGGCCACCTTGAGTGCGAGGCCGGTGAGGAAGAGCAATATCGTCCGGTACACCGCGTGACCGGAGAGGGCGTGGCCCACCTCGTGGCCCACGACCGCCCGCATCTCCTCCTCGTCGAGCAGCTCCACCAGGCCGGTCGTCACCACGATGATCGGCTCGTCGAGACCGATGCACATGGCGTTCGGCCGCGGGTCCTGATTGACGTACATGGGTGGGACCTTCTCCAGGTCCAGGATGTAACAGGCGTCCCGCAGCATGTCGTTGAGGTGCGTGAACTGCGCGTCGCTCACCCGCACGGAGTCCGACAGGAAAAGCAGCCGCAGGCTGCGCTCCGGGAGCAGCCCGCTGAGCGCCTTGAACACGGTGTCGAAACCGGTCAGCTTGCGCAGGGCCACCAGGGCCGAGCGGTCCGCCGGGTGTTCGTACGCCCGGGAGGAGATACCCGGGAATCGCTTGCGCTGCCTGCTCGGCACGCTCTCGTGACTGTTGTCGGTCATGGATGCCCCCTGTGTGTACGAGACGTCGCTCGTCCCCCTGACAAAACCCAGCGTAGGTGCTGGCGCTACGGTGTGCGGGGGGCTGTGGATAACTTTGAGGAGCGCCCGAAATGCCGTACACCGTCGCAGTGCTCGCTGCCGTATCCGGGGACCAGGGGCCCGGCAATACGCTCCGCATCGTGCTGCTCGTCTCGCTCGTCGGAGCTGCCCTGCTCGCCTGGTTCCTGCTGCGCGGATACCGCAACGACGACAACAACGACTGAGTCGGCGTGAGCGTGCCCGAGGCGCCCGCATACGATGTCCGCGACGTCTTCCTTCCGACTCCCGATCGATAGGTCCTGCCGAAGATGAGCCTCACGAGCACCGCGCACCAGCTGGTCACCCTCGCCTCCGAAGGCGGCGAGCAGGGTGGTAACCACGAAAGCCTCAGCCCGTACCTCACCGGCGGCGGTGCGCTCGTCGCGCTCCTGCTGCTTCTGTGGATCACGACGCGCTTCAACCGAGACCGCTGAGGCAGAGGCGAACAGCTGTGCCAGTAGGCTCTGCACGCATGGGAGAGCAGGAAGTGCCTACCGGCCGCGGCAAGCGCCAACTCGGTGTGATGGGCGGGACGTTTGACCCGATCCATCACGGACACTTGGTGGCGGCCAGCGAAGTGGCCGCCCATTTCCACCTCGACGAGGTCGTCTTCGTCCCGACCGGGCAGCCGTGGCAGAAGAGCCACAAGCACGTGTCCCCGGCCGAGGACCGCTACCTGATGACGGTCATCGCCACGGCGTCCAATCCGCAGTTCTCGGTCAGTCGCAGTGACATCGACCGTGGCGGACCGACGTACACGATCGATACGCTTCGGGACCTGCGTGCGGTCCACGGCGACGCGGACCTCTTCTTCATCACCGGCGCCGACGCGCTGTCCCAGATCCTCACCTGGCGGGACGCGGAAGAACTCTTCTCGCTCTCCCACTTCATCGGTGTGACCCGGCCGGGTCATGTGCTCACGGACGACGGACTGCCCGAGGGCGGGGTCTCGCTCGTGGAGGTACCCGCACTGGCGATCTCGTCCACAGACTGCCGAGCGAGGGTCCAGCAGGGGGATCCGGTCTGGTACCTGGTGCCGGACGGTGTGGTCCGCTACATCGACAAGCGCCAGCTGTACCGCGGCGAATGAGCCACGGAGAGGGGCACCGGTGAACGACCGACAGAACCCGTACGACCCGTACTACCAGCAGCAGCCGCAGGTCATCGGCTACGACGAGTACGGGCAGCCGGTCTACCAGCAGCAGGGGCAGCAGCAGGGGCAGCAACCGTACGACCCGTACGCGCAGCAAGCCCAGCAGCCCTCCCGGCAGGACGGGCAGACACAGCAGGACTACGGGACCGGCCAGGGATACGGCTACGACCCGTACGCCGGTACGCAGCAGCAGTACGACCCGTACGCCGCTCCTCAGCAGCCGCAGCAACAGCCGCAGCAACAGCCGCAGCAGTCGCACCCGCAACAGCAGGGTTACGACTACGACGGCGGCTACGGGAGCTACGGGTACGACACCGGCCAGCAGCCCGCCGTCGACGACTCCACCCAGCAGTGGAATGCCCCGCAGCCCCGGAGTGCTCCGGCGGTCGCGCCACCGGAGCCCGGGCCGCGGCGTGGGCCCGAGCCGGCGCCCGAACCTGTGGTCCCCGAGCAGCGCCGCGCCGACCGCGACTACCGCACCGAGCAGTTCTCGTTCATCGAGGAGCCCGACGAGGACTCCGAAGACGTCATCGACTGGCTGAAATTCACCGAGAGCCGCAGCGAGCGGCGCGAGGAAGCGCGACGCCGCGGGCGCAAGCGGATGGTCGCGCTGATAGTCGTCATGGTCCTCATGGTGGTCGGCGGGGCCGGCTACCTCTGGTACGCAGGCAAGATCCCCGGCCTCTCGGACCAGGGCAAGCAGGACACCACGGCAACGGGCCCGCAGCAGCGGGACGTCATCGTCGTCCATCTGCACAACACCAAGAAGGGCGGCACCTCCACGGCGCTGCTCGTCGACAACGTCACCACCAAGCAGGGCACCACCGTCCTGCTTCCCAACTCGCTCTCCGTGGCCACGGACGACGGGTCCACCACCACGCTCGGCAAGTCCGTCGACGACGACGGGTCCACCGGCACACGCGAGGCGATCGACACCTTGCTCGGCACCAGGATCAGCGGCACCTGGCGGCTCGACACCCCGTACCTGGAGAACCTCGTCGAGCTCGTGGGCAACATCGAGGTCGATACCGACACCGACGTACCCGATGCCAAGAAGGGCGCGTCACCGCTCGTGAGCAAGGGCGAGGGGCAGACGCTGAGCGGCCAGATGGCCGTCGCGTACGCCACCTACCGGGGCCCCGGAGAGCCGGAGGCGAAGCAGCTGCTGCGGTTCGGACAGGTCATGCGCAGTGTTCTGCGCAAGATGTCGGAGGACCCCAAGGCCGCGACGGTCACAGTGGAGACCCTGGCGCAGATCCTCGACCCGTCGCTGCCCGAGCAGGACCTGGGTGCCTCGCTGGCAAAACTTGCCGGGCACGCCAAGGTGGGCGACTTCAAGACGGCGCTGCTTCCGGTCCAGGACGACGGCACCCTCACGGAGAAGGCGACGGAGAGCGTCGTCAAGGACATCCTGGGCGGCACGGTGAAGGCCCCGGACCAGGGCGCGGCCGTACGGGTCGGAGTCAAGAACGCCACGGGCGACGCGGACGGCACGGAATTTGCCAGAGTCCAGCTGGTCAACGGCGGATACGCCTTCGTCGACAGCGGGAAGGCAGGCGCCGAGGCGTCCTCCCAGGTCGTCTACAAGGCTGCCGAGGACAAGGCGAAGGCGGTCGAGGTCGCCAAGACTCTGGGCCTGCCGACGAGCTCGGTGAAGCAGGGCAAGCCCGCGGCGAATGCCGATGTGTCCGTCGTGCTCGGCCAGAACTACAAGATCGATTAGCGCCCGGTGTGAACGTCGTAAGGGCTGTCGGCGGTCCGTGAGACCCTAGAGGTTGATCTGACCGCCGACGAAAGCCTGCATGTGACCGCCACGGACCGCTCCATCGAGCTCATCAACGCTGCCGCCCAGGCGGCAGCCGACCGGCTCGCGCACGACATCATCGCCTACGACGTCAGCGACGTGCTGTCGATCACCGACGCCTTCCTGCTGGCCTCGGCTCCCAACGACCGCCAGGTCAAGTCGATCGTCGACGAGATCGAGGAGCAGCTGCAGAAGCAGCTCGGCGTTAAGCCGGTACGCCGTGAGGGCGACCGCGACGCGCGCTGGATCCTCCTCGACTACGTCGACATCGTCATTCACGTCCAGCACAGCGAGGAGCGTGTCTTCTACGCGCTCGAGCGCCTGTGGAAGGACTGCCCGGAGATCGCCCTCCCCGAGGACGCGATCAAGACCCGCGGCAAGGCCGAGGAGCACGCCCAGCTCCACGGTGTCACGGAAGGTGAGCAGAGCTGAACGGCAGCAAAGGCGGCAGAGGCCGCAGAATCGTCCTTTGGCGGCACGGCCAGACGGCGTGGAATCTGGAGCGCCGTTTCCAGGGCTCCACGGACATCGAGCTCACCGAGGCCGGCATCGGACAGGCCCACCGGTCCGCCCGGCTGCTCGCCTCGCTGAAGCCCGATGCGATCGTGGCCTCCGACCTGCAGCGGGCAGCGGCCACGGCCGCCGAGCTCGCCGCGGTCACCGGCCTCGACGTCGCACACGATTCCGGACTGCGCGAGACGTATGCGGGCGCCTGGCAGGGTCTCACCCATGAGGAGATCGTCGGGCAGTACGGCGAGCAGTACGCCGCCTGGAAGCGCGGGGAGCCCGTGCGCCGGGGCGGTGGCGAGCTGGAGACGGAGGTCGCCGACCGGGCTGCTCCGGTCGTCCTGGAACACGCTGCCAAGCTGCCCGACGGTGGCACGCTCGTCGTGGTGAGCCACGGGGGCACCATCCGGACGACCATCGGCCGGCTGCTCGGTCTGGAGTCGTATCACTGGGAGGGGCTCGGCGGGCTTTCCAACTGCTGCTGGTCCGTGCTCGGCGAAGGTGCGCGGGGCTGGCGCCTGCTCGAGCACAACGCCGGGACACTCCCCGAACCGGTGCTCGGCGACGACGATTAGCGGGTGTCCGGGGGGTGTCTCCGGGCGGCGGGGGCCGGATTTCACTTTCCGGCTGGTCGCAGGCTAAAGTTCTTCTTGTTCGCAGCGCGGAAACGCAGGGAAACACAGCGGACAGCGGGGCTATAGCTCAGTTGGTAGAGCGCCTGCATGGCATGCAGGAGGTCAGGAGTTCAATTCTCCTTAGCTCCACAATCAAGATCCCGTCCCCAGCAGGGGGCGGGATCTTTGTCGTGCCGTCGTGCCGTTGCGCTGTCTTGCAGTCACATGGGCTGCCGTCCTGGGAGCCGGAGCGCTCAGCTCCTCTCTCCTCCTCTCTCTCCTCCTCCCCTCGTGCACCTCTTCAAGCCTTCTTCGCGGGTGCGGTGGCTGGTTCGTACGGCTCGGGCAGGCGGTCCGATGGTCGGCGGGCTGACCCCCTTGCGGGGCCATGGCAGAATCGGACCGCCGGAGGGGGCGACGGACCGATCGGGAGGGAGCGCGATGCCTGCGAGCCGCGAACAGGTCCCGGACCTGCCCCTTACCTCCAGGACGCACCCCGGCCCGGTGACCCTGCAAGCGGACTCCTACGCGTGCACGGCCTGCGGCCACAGTCGGAGCTGACCGATGGGTGCACACAGGCGTAAGTGCGACTGGTGCGGCAGCGGTACGCCCATTGTCAGGGACATGGATCCGGTCAATTCTGAGTTCCAGTACTGGTGCGAGGAGTGCGCCCGGGCGCTGATCATAAAAGGCGACCCCATCGAGACGTACCGGGAGCTGGAGGGGGAGCCCATCTACGGACGGCTCCTGGAGGAGCACTGCACCCTCAAACGCTTCTACTCCTTCGCCACCGCCTGACGAGGCCCGGGTGGCCGGACCCACCGCTGGTCAGGGCTTCGCGGGTAGGGCATATCGGGACAGAGTGGAAACGATTTGGTGAAGGGCCGGGGGGACCGTGTAATGTTCTCGATGTCGCCGGGGGAACCGGGCGACAAGCAAGGGGCTATAGCTCAGTTGGTAGAGCGCCTGCATGGCATGCAGGAGGTCAGGAGTTCAATTCTCCTTAGCTCCACAGTGAAGAAGCGGTCCATCCGAATCGGATGGACCGCTTCTTGTTGTGCACCCGAAGGTGTCGAGGGCTCCGGGTCAACTGCGTCCGCTGCCCAGGGCCTTCCGCTGGGCACTCGGGAGTGCCGGGCGTTCGGCAGGAGCCTGCTCGATGCGGAGCGCGAGTGCCGGGCATCGCCGTACGGCACGCTGGGCGCGGCCCCGCAGATGCATCGGAACGGCCGCGTCCGCGAGCGCCGGGTACCCGTCGGGGCCGAGCCTGATCAGTTCGGGAACGATGTCCGCACACAGCCCGTGGCCCTGGCAGAGCGTCCAGTCGACCGCCAGCTTCTCGCCGCTCGGAATGGACTCCTCCGCGTCCTCGTAACCGGGAGCGGGCAGGGGCAGTACCCCGAGCGTCTCGCGTCCGCAGCCGCCGTCCAGGACATGCGCCGCCAGGTCGTCCGTGAACGCGGACAGGGTTGACGCCAGGAAGCGCGCCGAGCCGTCCGGATGCTTGCATGCCCCGCGGCCCTTCACGGCCTGGGTCACCTCCCGCAGGGCCGCAAGGGCAGCGGGACCGCCGCCGTTCAGCACATCGGAGAGGCCACCCGCGGCAGCGGGCAGCCCCAGCTTGCACGGGCCGCACTGGCCCGCGGTTTCGGCCGCCAGCCAGTTCGCGATGCGCAGCGACTCCCCGATCGGGCAGGTCTCCGGCCCGATCGGCAGGATCGCCCCCGCACCGAGCGCACCGCCCGCAGCCGCCAGGGACGCCCGGGAGACCACGGCGTCGTGCGAGGCGATGGCGTCGATCCAGTTGCCGTGATAACCACCGGTCAGCACGCCCTGAGGCAGCGGCGGCGCACCGGCCAGCTGCAGCACGTACCGCAGGGGAACTCCGGTGGGCACCTCTATGACCATGGGGCGCGCCACGGCCCCGGAGACGGTGAGCAGGACCGTGCCGGGCTCGTCGGGCAGGCCGGTGTGCCCGTAGCGTCGGGAGCCGATCCGGGCCGCGACCGCGAGCTGTGCGTACGTCTCCGCGTTCGACAGCAGGGTCGGGGCGCCGCCCACTCCGGACTCCGCCGCGCGCTCCCGGCGGCCCGGTGGCAGTGCGGGGCCGCCGTTCACCGCCCGGATGACTGCCGAGGCCTCGCCCGAGACCATGCGCTCCGGGGTGCGCACCACCCGGGCGCGCAGGTGCTGTCCCCGCCGGTCCGACAGCCCGCGCTCTGCCAGGGCGGCGCGGATGGAGATCTCCGTGGAATTGCGGGTGACGGCGACGACCAGGGTGCGCGCGCCGAGTGCCTCCGCCGCGAGCAGGGCGCCGTCGAGGATGAGATGCGGAGCCCGGTTGAGCAGCACGGTGTCCTTGCGGCAGGCCGGCTCGCCCTCACTGCCGTTGATCACGACGACGGGCCGCACCCCGCGCCGGATGGAGGCCTTCGCCACGGCGCGCAGCTTCTTGCCGAACGGGAAACCCGCGCCGCCCCGGCCACGCAAGGAGATGGACTCGGCCAGTTCGGCAAGGCGCTCACCGGTCATCGGTTCGAGCGGGCCGTGCACCTTCAGGTGCATGGCGAGGTCGATCCGCTCCACCAGGTCGAAGCCGGTGGTCAGCTGGGGAAGGCCGACTACGCGGACCTCGGGCACATCGGGGAGTGGGACATTCACGGTCGGTCTCCTGCGGGTGCGTGCCAGGGTTCTCCGGCGGGAGGCGGATAGAGCCCCGGCAGCTGTTCGGTGTCGGCGTTGCTCCAAGAACCACTGCCGTCGTATCCCGCCGGGTCGGCGGTGGGGACGGAGCCGGTCGATGGGGCATCGGGGTAGGCGTAAGCGGTCTCGGTGTATGAGGGCGTGCCGTACGCGGTTGACTCCTGGGTACGGGCGTAGGCGTGCTCCGGATCGTAGGAAGGGTCCGGGTCGTACGAAGGCCTGAGCGCCTGTGCGGGGGGTGCAGGGGACGGCGTGGGCCAGTGGCCCTCCGTCGCACGTTCCTGCGGGGGGACAGACGGCCGGGAGACGGCGCGATAGGCGGCGGAGATGCCCGGCCCGGGCCCCGGCCCTGTCGCGGCCCCTGTCGCCGTTGTGGCGTCGGGGCCCCGACCGAGCCGCTCGGAGCTGCGCGGTGGAGCTTCGTACAGAGGCTCGTTCAGCGTGGCCCCGTAGAGAGGGGCTTCGTACGGAGGGGCCTCGTACAGCGGCGGGGAGGGGGCGGCGAGCGTACGGGGACGGACCGGGGTGCCACGTACCTCGCGGTCCTCACCCCACCCGGGCGCCTCACGCGGCAGCCCCTCGCGCGGCGGCGCAGGCGTCTGGTCCGCGCCGGGGAGCGGGGAATTGCGAATGACCGGGTCCGGGTCCGGGGGAGGGCCGTCGGGGCTGATCAGGGTGGTGACCAGATCGGTGATCAGGCGCTTGGTCGGGGCGGGCAGCAGCCGTAGGCACAGGGCGGCGGCCACCGCGAGCAGACAGAGTATGTACATCACGACGACCCAGGTCGCGGGCTGACGTCCGGCGTACAGACCGTGCACCAGTGCGGAGCACCAGGCCGGATAGGCCAGCGAGTGCAGCGCACGCCAGCGGCCGGCGATCTTCCCCGGGGTGGCGAAGGCGCTGCGCATGGCGCCGGTTGCCGCGGCGACGATCATCAGCAGCCCGGCCAGCGAGCCGAAGCCGATGAGGCCGGCCGCGCCACTCACGCCGAGGCCGAAGGGTATGAGGGCGCCGAGCAGCTCCACGTGCCCGAGCGAGACCTTCACGGTGCCGTGCAGCAGGAGGAAGCCCAGCGAGGTGACAGCGGCGGCCCGGTGGATGCCCTGGCCGATCAGCCGCTGACGGATCGAGAGGAAAATCCGGTCGGTGGCCAGCAGGCCCCAGGCGACCGCAGCGGTGAGCGATACCAGCGTCAGGACGCCGGTCGTGAAGTCGAGTCCGGCGCGAAAGCCGTCGCTCCCTGCGACGGCGAGCAGAGGGAGGAGCACCAGCGCGGCGACGGTCAGTCCGCCCTGCACCGGGCGGCTCATTGCTGTGCTGGGGCTCATGGAGGGGGATGAGCGGATCCTGCGGTGAGGCTTCATGGGGGCGACTCCGAATGGTTCGGCAAAGCGGTCCCGTTGCCGCATGGTAAGTCGCTGCATACCGGCCAGTACGAGGTTTGAGTTGTTGCCCCGATAGAGGGCAGTACGCGGAGTAACCCCCGGAGTGTGTAGGTCCTGCGCAGAGGTCGTGGCGATGTCGTGGGCCCCCAGCCTGTGTGTTCGGTGCTCCTGCGGGTCTCCTGCGACGCGTATGTGCCGGGCCGTGCTCCGGGGCTGTGCGGTACCCTGACGCCATGCGTGCCGTACGCCTTCTGCTTAGCGAGCCGCGCTGATCACTCCCGACCGGTGAGAATGCCTGGTCGGACTCGGCGCGGCGTCCCCTCCTGTGCGAGGGGATTTTTCGTTTCCGTAGACGTGTGTCCGTAGACGTGGGCGCCGGCAGATGACGATCGATGGAGCTTTGAGGATCATGAGCGAGACGAATTCCGCAGTCGAGGTGGCTGCGCCGCACCGCTACACGGCAGCGATGGCCGCCGACATCGAGGCACGCTGGCAGGACTTCTGGGACGCCGAGGGGACGTACGAGGCGCCGAACCCGATTGGTGATCTGGCGGACAATCCGGAACTGGCCGCCAAGCCGAAGAAGTTCATCATGGACATGTTCCCCTACCCCTCGGGTTCTGGTCTGCATGTCGGCCATCCGCTGGGCTACATCGCCACCGATGTCTACGCCCGCCACCAGCGGATGACAGGGCACAACGTCCTGCACACCCTGGGCTTCGACGCCTTCGGCCTGCCCGCGGAGCAGTACGCCGTGCAGACCGGTACGCACCCCCGGGCCTCCACCGAGGCCAACATGGAGAACATGAAGGTCCAGCTGCGCCGGCTGGGCCTGGGCCACGACAAGCGCCGCTCCTTCGCGACGATCGACGCGGACTACTACAAGTGGACCCAGTGGATCTTCCTGCAGATTTTCAACTCCTGGTACGACACGGAGGCCGACCGGGCCCGTCCGGTCGCCGAACTGGTCGCCCAGTTCGAGAGCGGTGAGCGCCCGGCCCCGGACGGCCGTGAGTGGGGCGCGCTGAGCACCGCCGAGCGCGCCGACGTCCTGGGGCGGTACCGCCTGGCGTACGCCTCCGACGCGCCCGTCAACTGGGCGCCGGGGCTGGGCACCGTTCTGGCCAACGAAGAGGTGACGGCCGACGGCCGTTCCGAGCGCGGCAACTTCCCCGTCTTCAAGGCCAAGCTGCGCCAGTGGAACATGCGCATCACGGCTTACGCGGACCGGCTGCTGGACGACCTGGACGGGCTGGACTGGCCCGAGGCCATCAAGCTGCAGCAGCGCAACTGGATCGGCCGTTCCGAGGGTGCGCGCGTCGACTTCCCGGTCGACGGAGCCGGTGACATCACCGTTTTCACCACCCGTCAGGACACCCTGTTCGGGGCCACGTACATGGTGCTGGCACCCGAGCACGAGCTGGTCGAGCGGATCATCCCCGCAGCCTGGCCCGAGGGCACCCACCCGGTGTGGACCGGTGGTCACGCGAGCCCGGCCGAGGCCGTGACGGCGTACCGCAAGCAGGCCGCCGCCAAGTCCGATGTGGAGCGGCAGGCCGAGGCCAAGGACAAGACCGGTGTATTCACCGGCGCGTACGCGACCAACCCCGTCAGCGGGGCAAAGGTCCCTGTCTTCATCGCCGACTACGTCCTGATGGGCTACGGCACCGGCGCGATCATGGCCGTACCTGCGCACGACGTTCGGGACTTCGCCTTCGCGCGCGCTTTCGAGCTGCCGATGCGCTGCGTCGTCGAACCGTCGGACGACCGCGGCACGGACCCCTCGACGTGGGAGAACGCCTTCGCCTCGTACGAGGCGAAGCTGGTCAACTCGGCGAACGACGAGATCTCGCTGGACGGTCTGGGCGTCGTCGACGCGAAGGCGAAGATCACCGAATGGCTGCAGGCGCACGGCGTCGGAGAGGGCACCGTCAACTTCCGGCTGCGTGACTGGCTGTTCAGCCGGCAGCGCTACTGGGGCGAGCCCTTCCCGATCGTGTACGACGAGGAGGGCATCGCCCACCCGCTGCCCGAGTCGATGCTGCCGCTGGAGCTGCCCGAGGTCGAGGACTACTCGCCCCGCACCTTCGATCCGGAGGACGCCGACACCCTGCCCGAGACCCCGCTGTCCCGGAACGCCGACTGGGTCAACGTCACGCTGGACCTGGGCGACGGGCCGAAGAAGTACCGCCGCGAGACCAACACCATGCCGAACTGGGCGGGTTCCTGCTGGTACGAGCTGCGCTACCTGGACCCGAACAACGACCGCCAGCTGGTCGACCCGGCGATCGAGCAGTACTGGATGGGACCGCGGGAGGGCCGGCCGACCGGTGGCGTCGACCTGTACGTCGGCGGTGCCGAGCACGCCGTGCTGCACCTGCTGTACGCGCGTTTCTGGTCCAAGGTCCTGCACGACCTGGGGCACGTCTCCTCTGCCGAGCCGTTCCACAAGCTGTACAACCAGGGCATGATCCAGGCCTTCGTGTACCGGGACAGCCGTGGAATCGCCGTCCCGGCCACCGAGGTCGAGGAGCGCGACGGGGCGTACTACTACCAGGGCGAGAAGGTCAGCCGTGTCCTGGGCAAGATGGGCAAGTCCCTGAAGAACGCCGTGACGCCCGACGAGATCTGCGGTGAGTACGGGGCGGACACCCTGCGTCTGTACGAGATGGCCATGGGCCCGCTGGATGTCTCACGGCCGTGGGACACGCGTGCGGTGGTGGGCCAGTACCGGCTGCTGCAGCGGCTGTGGCGCAATGTCGTCGACGAGGAGACCGGTGAGGTCACCGTGGTCGCCACGGAGCCCGACGAGGACACACTGAGGGCACTGCACAAGGCCATCGACGGTGTCGGCCAGGACATGGCCGGGATGCGCTTCAACACCGCCATCGCCAAGGTCACCGAGCTGAACAACCACCTGACGAAGTCGGGCGGCCCGCTGTCGCGGTCGGTCGCCGAGCGGCTGGTGCTGCTGGTCGCACCGCTGGCTCCGCACGTGGCGGAGGAGCTGTGGCGCCGACTGGGCCACACCGAGTCCGTCGTGCACCAGGACTTCCCGGTCGCCGACCCGGCGTACGTCGTGGACGAGACCGTGACCTGCGTGGTGCAGATCAAGGGCAAGGTCAGGGCACGCCTGGAGATCTCCCCGTCGATCACGGACGAGGAGCTGGAAGCGCTGGCGCTGGCCGACGAGAGCGTCGTGGCCGCACTGGGCGGAGCCGGGATCCGTAAGGTGATCGTGCGGGCTCCGAAGCTGGTCAACATCGTCCCTGCGTGACGGCGGAGGCCCGTTGACCCGGTCCGTTACGGCTTCTGGACCGCGCTCGGCGGTCGCGGGACGGTTGTCGGGCCGGCCTTGGGGCTTTCCCCTACGGGCAGGTTGGGGGTTCCGAAGGAACCCCTGGCCTGCCCGTTCCGTTTACCGTAGAAGGGGCGACCGCACACCGGCAGCCGAATCAAGAACCGAGGGGCGTTCATGGAAGCCGTGATCCTGATCCTGACGCTGCTTTTCGTCGCGTTCATGGCGCTCGGGGTGTACGCCGGAGTGAAGGCCGTCCGCGCCGCCAAGCGTGGCGTGGACCGTACGATCACGCAGGCGCGCCGCTCCGTCGAGGACACCGCGCTGCGGGCGAAGAGCTACGGGCAGCCGGGCGTCCAGGGGGAGCTTGCGCAGCTGCGGCTCGCTCTGCGGACGTCGATGCGGGCTACCCAGGACGCACTGAGCGCGGGGGTGGCAGAGGATTCCTCGCTCTCGGAGTCGATGGGGCTGTTCCAGCGGCTGAGTGCGCACGGACGTGAGCTCGACAGCGAACTGAAGCGGCTGGAGCGCGAACCCGACCGGGCGACGGTCGCCACGCTGCTGCCGAGCCTGAAGGAGCGCACGGAGCGCATCACGCACTCGGCGGAGTCGCTGCGCTGGGCGGCGCGTGACCGGGCGCGGCAGTTCGCCGACGACGATCTGGCGGCGCTGAACGCGCAGATCGACGTGGAGGCGGGTGCTCTGCGGCACTGGACGACGGAGGAGTCGGCGGCACAGGACGGTGCGACGGGGCAGAGCTGGAGCGGCCCGGCCGAGGGAGAGGCGCCGCAGGCGCTCACGCCTCCGGACCCGCGACTGCAGACGGGGTACCCGTGGCAGAAGTCCGCCAGGCCGGAGACCACGAACTGAGACGGAGCGGCGTGGCCGGGACCGGCAGGATTCTTTCCGGACCGACCGGGAATGATCGGCAGTCCGGGCCCGAGCTGCCGTGCCCCCGTCCCGGAAGGTAATCTCCGGCTCATGTCCCGCCATGTCGCGATCGTCACCGATTCAACGGCCTACCTGCCGCGCCAGACGATGGAACGGCACGGCATCACCGCAGTGCCCCTGACCGTCGTCCTGGGTGATCAGGCTCTGGAGGAGGGCACGGAGATCTCGGCCAGGTCGCTGGCTCTGGCGCTGCAGAAACGTCGCTCCGTGACCACGTCCCGGCCCAGCCCCGAGGTTTTTGCCGCCACTTACCGTGCCGTGGCCGAGGCGGGGGCGACAGGCATCGTCTCCCTGCACCTGTCGGCCGAGTTCTCCGGCACGTACGACGCCGCACTTCTCGCCGCGAAGGACGCGCCGGTTCCGGTGCGTGTGGTGGACACCGGAATGGTCGCCATGGCGTTGGGGTTCTGCGCGCTTGCCGCGGCGGAGACGGTCGAGGCGGGCGGTGGCCTGGACGCGGCGGTCGCGGCGGCGGAGAAGCGGGCGGCGGGCACATCGGCGTATTTCTATGTCGACACGCTGGACTACCTGCGCCGGGGCGGGCGCATAGGTGCTGCTCAGGCGCTGCTCGGGTCCGCACTCGCGGTGAAACCCCTGCTCACGCTGGACGGCGGACGTATCGAGCTGCTGGAGAAGGTGCGGACGGCTTCCAAGGCGATCGCGCGGCTCGAGGAGATCGTTACCGAGCAGGCCGGATCGGGTGCGGTGGACATCGCCGTGCATCATCTGGCCGCACCGGAGCGTGCGGAGCGGCTGGCCGAGCGGCTGCGCGAGCGGGTTCCGGGGCTGGTCGAGCTGCATGTCAGCGAAGTGGGCGCGGTGATCGGGGCGCATACCGGTCCTGGTCTGCTGGGGGCAGTGGTCTCACCCCGTTGACCCGGCCGTTGCCTCCTCCCGTTGGTCCCTCCTGCTGATCCTGCTCTGTTGATCTTGCCCTGCTGATCGCAACCATTGATCTATCCCTGCGGATTACCGGTCCTGCTGATCTGCCCTGCTCGTCCGGCCGGGCTCACTCCGGCGAGTGAGGGAAATATCCACAACCAGTGGGTTATCCACCGGAATTGAGGCTTCCAAACAGATTTCGGGAGAAGTGCCTAGCGTCGTGAGGCATGGCCCTTCGATCACTTCACGCAGCCAGCCGTGCAACCATCCGACCGACCAGCCGCGCCACACGCCGCGCCACACGCGAGCCCGGGCACGGGCCCGGACCGTTCCCCGGGCCGGGCCGGATTCCGGACCCGGCCGAACATGCCCGGCCCGGTTCGGGCAGGGGCCCGGGTTCGGGCAGCGGTCCCGGCGTCAGGCCCGGGGGAGGGGCGGGCACCGGACCGGGTGCCCGCCACGGCCATCGGCGCAGGGCCGGGCGCGGGCGTGATGTTGCGGTAGCTGCGGCTTCACGTCGCCGCGCGGACGCGCTGATGGGGGCGTACGGAGGGGCGGGCGGCCGACACGCGAGGGGAACGGCCGTCCCTGCCGCGGTCGTCGACTCCGCCGAGGCCACTATCCCTGACACGGTCGCAGCCCGTGCCCCGGCCGTAGTCCGTACCACTGCCGTTGCCCGCCCTCCTGTCGTACCGCCGACCCCGGCCATCTCCAGGGCGGCCACTTCCCAGGGCTCGGTCCAGGCCCGGGGGCCGTCCCTCGCTTCCGCGTCCCCGCAGGCGCCCGCTCGCGTTCCCGGCCCCGCCTCTGCGCGTGTTCGTGGTGCAAGGACGATTCCCTCCTGGGCGTCGGCTCCCACGCCGGAGGCACGGCCTGCCGCCGCCCGGGCGGCGGCGGAGCCGGACCCGGTTCGTGGCGCACCGCCCGTGGGTGAAGGCGCCGGAGGGGTGTCGCGGTGGCGGGCTGTCGGTCCGGCCCTGCGGGAGCGGTTACCCCTGTGGGTGCAGCTCCGGTGCGGTCTGGAACCAAGAGCACTCGCAGCGCTCGCCGTTGTTCTGGCAGGGGCCGCGGCCCTTGCTGCCACACACTTCTGGTCGGCGCGGCCCCAGCCCGTACACGCCCCCGAGCAGGTGAAGGAGGCCACAGCAGCTCACGCCGCCGCGCCGGGGTCCTCGGATCCCCGAGGTCCCGGTCTCATGCCCGGGCCGTCTGCCGGGCCGCCCCCCACCGTCGCAGCGGGCGGACTGATCGTTGTCGATGTGAGCGGAAAGGTGCGGCGGCCGGGAATCCAGCATCTGCCTGCCGGTTCACGCGTCGCCGACGCTCTGCGCGCAGCGGGAGGAGTGCGCGAGGGCACGGATGTCACCGCACTCAACCGGGCGCGTGTTCTGGCGGACGGTGAGCAGGTAGTGGTGGGCATGCCCGCTGTGCAGCCCGCCGCGGGCGGAACAGCGGGCGGCGGAGGGGAGGGTGCCGGACAGGCGGGACCCACGACACCGGTGAGCCTCACCACGGCCACCGTCGAGCAGCTCGAGACGCTCCCCGGCGTCGGACCCGTACTCGCCCAGCACATTGTCGACTACCGCACCGAGCACGGGGGTTACCGGTCCGTCGACGAACTCCGCGAGGTGAACGGGATCGGTGACCGCCGATTCGCGGATCTCCGGCCGCTGGTCCGGCCATGAGCAGCGTCGATGTCCATACGGTCGCGGGTGGCCGACTGGGTGCCGCCGATCCGCGGCAGGAAGGTCCGGTGGATCTTCGGCTCGTCCCGCCTGCCCTGGCGGCATGGGCTGCGGCCGCGCTCGCCCTTGTGGTGCCGGGCCGATGGGTGGCTCTGGGGGCCGTCGTCTGTGCCTGCGTCGCCCTGGTGTTCCTGGCCGCGCCCAGGCTGTCGGCCCGGGGTGGACGGGAGCCCCGGCTGCCGGCAGGGACGGCAGGAGCCGGGACCGGTGGGGGCACCGGCGGTGACCGGCCCACGGGGGGAGCCGCCGGGGCACGGCGGCCCGGGGCCAGGGCCACAGCCGCGGCCGCGGTACTGCTCTGTGCAGCGGCAGGCGCCGCTGCGGCGGGGCTCCATGCGGCGGATGTGCGGAGCGGCCCCGTTCCCGGCCTGGCGCGGGACTACGCCCGGGTCGAGGCGGAGGTGACGGTCACGTCCGACCCGCGGCAGACCCAGCCGCAGGTCCGGGGCGACCACAGCACCCCGGTATCCCTGCTCCTCAACGCCGAGGTTGACCGGCTGACGGTTCCCGGGGGTGCCGTCACCCGGCTCCGTACCCCTGTCCTCGTCATGGTCGCGCCCGGTGACACGGCAGCACAGTGGCGTCGGCTGCTGCCGTCGACCGGGCTCCGTCTGAGCGGGCGGCTCGCACCACCGCGCCACGACGGGGAGCGCCTTGCCGCGGTGCTGGGCACGGACGCCGACGAGGCGCCGCAGATCATCGGCCGGCCGACGCTCCTCCAACGCGCGGCGGGAGAGCTGCGCGCCGGCCTGCGGGAGGCGACGGACGGGCTCGAACCCGATGCGCGGGCACTCCTGCCGGGGCTGGTGGTCGGCGATACCTCCCGGGTCCCGCCCGAGCTGCACGACGCCTTCAAGGCCACCGACCTCACCCACCTGCTCGCCGTCTCCGGCGCCAACCTGTCGATTCTGCTCTTCCTGCTCATCGGCCCACCGGGCACGGCCCTGCGCAGCGAACGCAGCGGTCTGGCACCCCGGCTGGGGATTTCCCTGCGGATGACCGCAATGATCGGCGGCGGGATCGCACTCGCCTTCGTCATTGTCTGCCGCCCCGAGCCGAGCGTTCTGCGCGCGGCTGCCTGCGGTCTGATCACGCTGCTCGCCATCGGCACAGGCCGCCGCAGATCACTCCTTCCCGCGCTGGCCGCCGCTGTTCTGCTGCTGGTGCTGTACAACCCGTGGCTGGCCCGCAGTTATGGATTCCTGTTGTCCGTGCTGGCCACCGGGGCGCTGCTGACTCTCGCACCGCGGTGGAGCAGCGCACTGCAACGGCATCGGGTTCCGCCACGGCTGGCCGAGGCGCTGGCTGCCGCGGGCGCCGCTCAGGCGGTGTGCGCCCCCGTGGTCGTGGTCCTCGCCTCGCGGGTCAGCATGGTGGCGATTCCCTGCAATCTGCTGGCCGAATTCGCGGTGGCGCCCGCGACCGTCCTGGGGTTCGCTGCGCTCGTGGCGGCCCCCGTGGCCATGCCCGTGGCCGAACTGCTCGCCCTGGTCGCAGGATGGCCGGTCGGATGGATCGCGTCCGTGGCCCGCTACGGAGCGGGCCTGCCAGGGGCGGAGGCCGACTGGCCGGGAGGCTGGCCGGGGGCGGCACTCCTGGCCGGTGGCACCGCCGTCGCGGTGCTGTCGGCCCGCCGCCTCGCCCGCCATCCCTGGGTCTGTTCGGCCGCAGCCCTCCTTCTGGTCCTCGTCGTACTGAGACCGGTGCCGCTCACCCGGATCGTGACCGGATGGCCCCCTCAGGGCTGGGCGTTCGCGATGTGCGACGTGGGGCAGGGAGATGCCATGGTGCTCGCAGCGGGCAAAGGCGCGGGGGTGGTCGTCGACACCGGCCCCGATCCCCGCCTCGTCGACCGGTGCCTGCGCGACCTCGGCATCACGCGCGTGCCGCTCCTTGTGCTCACCCACTTCCACGCCGACCATGTGCGGGGTCTGCCGGGTGCGCTGCGTGGAAGGCAGGTCGGAGCGATCCAGACGACGAGTCTCGACGAACCGGCGGGCCAGGCCTCGTTCGTGAAGAGGACGGCGGCTGCGGCGCACATTCCCGTGGTAGCGGCGATCCCCGGGGAGCGCCGACGGCTCGGCCCGCTCGACTGGCGGGTTCTCTGGCCGGCAGCAGACTCGCACGGTGCGGCGCCCGCCTTCGTCACCGAGGAGCCGAACGACTCCAGCGTCACCCTCTTCGTGCGGTCCGGCGGGCTGACCCTGCTGCTCCTCGGCGATCTCGAACCCCCGGCACAGCAGGCGGTGTTGCGTAACTACCCGACGCTGCCCCGGGTGGACGTGCTCAAGGTGGCGCACCACGGCTCGGCGTACCAGGACACCGCCCTCCTGCGCAGCGCTCGTCCCAGGCTCGCCCTCATTTCGTGCGGTGCGGACAACCCGTACGGGCATCCGGCGGCCCGTACGGTCGAGGCACTCGGAGCAGGGGGCGCGAAGGTTCTGCGGACGGACACCGACGGTGCGATCGCGGTGGCGGGTGCCGGGGCCGAACTGCGTGCGGCAGGGCGCTCATGAGCGCCCTGCCCGGTCGGCGCCGCGGCCACCTGTCAGATCAGCCAAGTCCCCTCGAGCATCAACTCGCGCCCGGTCAGCTCGTTCTCCTCCCGCCACGCTTTGACGGCGTCCGGGGTGATGCGCAGGTACACCCAGGCGGGTCGGCCTCGCAGGTCCCAGTGGAGCTTCGTGGCGAACGCGTCCCCGGACTCGGCGGGGAGCTCCACCCCCTCCACGATCTCGGCCGTCCCCTCGATGAGCACCACATCACGGGTGTGGCCCAGGGTGACCCTGGCCTGTCCGGACGGCGTCACGTTGACCGCTGTCGGATTGGTGCGCCGGGTGGCCAGCAGCAGCGTTCCGCGGTCCCACACGAACGACAGCGGTACCAGGCAGGGCACGCCCTCCGCGGAGGCCGTGGCGACCCAGGCGTCCTCGTCCTTCTCCAGGCGATCGAGCACGTCCTGTTTGCGCTGCTCCGGGCCGCGTGCCGACTCTCGTATCGTCATGGTCCCTACGCTATCCACCAGCCGTGCCCACGACCTCCGTCGTCGGTCCTAGGACCCGTGACTGATGGCGCAGTCCCGCGGACCGGGACAGACTTCCGTCATGAACAAGGAATCGCTGGAGCCCCGGGAGACGTCCGCCATCTCCCCCCACGCGTGGATCGATGCCTATCTGGAGCGCATCGGTGCCGCCCGCCCCGCTCGCTCCGACACGGCGGCTCTGCGCGAGCTGCAGCTCCGCCACTTGATGACGGTGCCCTTCGAGAACCTCTCGATCCACCGTGGCGAGGACATCGTCCTGGAGGAGGAGAGGCTCATCGAGAAGATCGTGACGGAGCGGCGGGGCGGTTTCTGCTACGAGTTGAACGGTGCCTTCGCCGCGCTGCTGAGCGCGCTCGGCTTCCGCGTCACGCTGCTCCAGGCGCGGGCCTTCGGCGACGGCGGGAGGCTCGGCATTCCGTACGACCACATGGCGTTGCGCGTGGAGACCGACGACGACACGGGCCCCTGGCTGGCCGATGTCGGGTTCGGCGACCACGCCGTGCGGCCGCTCGCGCTGGACGACCGGACCGAACAGGAGGACCCCTGCGGTGTGTTCCGGTTCAGAGCCGCCCCGCAAGGGGACCTCGATCTGCTGCGCGGGGGCTCGCGGCAGTTTCGTCTCGATCTCCGCCCGCGAACACTGGCGGACTTCAGGGCAGGGGCCTGGTACCACCGGACCTCGCCGGATTCCCACTTCACGCGGTCCCTCGTCTGCTCCCGGCTCACCGGCACCGGGCGCGTGACGCTCAGCGGCCGCACCCTGGTCACGACCGTCCGGGGTGAACGGCACAAGACGGAGCTGGGCACCGATGCCGAGGTGCTGGCCGCCTACGACGAGCACTTCGGGCTGCGCCTCGCCGTGCTGCCCGAAGTGCGCCGGAGTCCGAATGCGTGACATGTGCGACACACACAAGTGGAACGATCAATTCGGACCTTCGGTAACACCTCGTCACAACCCCCTACGAGCTCCCGTGTTTGCCTCGAACGTTGCATCAGTGATCGAATATCCACTCGTCGGCGGGCCGCTGCTCCGACAACGACGTCCAGCTGTCAGGGGTCCGAGGTGAGAACCGCCCTTGGGAGTGCGCGCGCATGTTCGGCCGTTGGCTAGGCAACAAGGCAAGGTCCGGAAACACTCTCGGCAGCGCCGTCGCCGGACTCGCAGTCCCGCGCACCGCTGGTCTGCTCAGCTGCCGGGTACTCGACCCCGTCAACGAACCGGTGCGTCATGCCGAGTTCGTCGTCACCGACAGTGCGGGCCGCAAGGTCGTCGGCGGGGAGACGGACCCCTTCGGGAGCATCGTCGCCACCACTCCCGCAGGTGACTACCGGCTCGCTGTCACGGCCGAGGGGTTCACCCCGTTCCACGGCCCGGTCACGGTCGCCGAGAGCGGTCACGCGAGCCTCGGCGACGTGACCCTCCAGGTGTCCGTGCCTCCGCAGCTTCCCGACCCGGGCGACTGGGATATCGAGCCGACGCACTCTCAGATCGGTTTCACGGCACGTCATATCGGCATGGCCCGCATCCACGGCAGGTTCAACACCTTCGCCGGCGCCGTCCGGATCGCCGACCGCATGGAGGACTCCGCCATGCACGTCATCATCGACGCCGCGTCGATCGACACGAACGTCCAGATGCGCGACGACCACCTGCGCTCCGGTGACTTCCTCGACATCGGGCGCTACCCGACCCTCGAGTTCTACAGCGAGCGCTTCGTCCATCGCGGTGGCAGCCGCTGGGGCATCAGCGGTGCGCTCACCCTGCACGGTGTGAGTCGCACCGTCACGCTGGACACCCAGTACCTCGGTCTGGGCAACGGATTGGAGGGTGAGACCCGCGCCGCCTGCCGGGCCACCACCGAACTGCACCGCGAGGACTTCACCCTCACCTGGCAGACGATGCTGGCCCGCGGTATCGCGGCGGTCGGCTCGAGCATCGAGGTCGACATGGACATCCAGATCATCCCCAAGAGCAAACCCTTCTCCAGGAACTGACCCGTTCCCGGGCGCCGCCCCGTCTCCAGGAGCTGACCCGTTCCCGGGGGCCGCCCCGGTCCCAGGAGCTGACCGTTTCCGTGGCGCTGACCCGTATCCGGTGGCGCAGGCCCGTTCCTGGGCGGCGACCCGGGGCGGCCCGCCGCTAAGGCGCTTCCAACCACCCCTCGTACTCCGCGGCGAACGCGTCCAGCGCCGCGGAGTCCAGGCGTCCGTCCGGATCCTCCACGACCACCAGCCACTGGGCGTCCTCGGCATCGTCCTCGCCGGCCAGGGCGTCGCGTACGAGCTGGGGCTCCTCGGTGACGCCGAACCGGTCGCCGAGGTCCTCGGCCACCTCCTGGGCAGCGTCACGGTCGGGCAGCACCAGCACATGTCTCACATCGCTCACCCGGTCATTCTCCGGTACGGCCGGGCCGGCATCCCCGCCGCGTTGTCACACGTGCGTGGGATGCTGGACCGCGATGGCCACCAGACGCAATTCCACCGACGATCCGCTCGCCCCCGTCACACTCGCCGTGGGCCAGGAGGACCTGCTCCTGGACCGGGCCGTGCAGCAGGTGGTGGCAGCCGCCCGCGCCTCCGACGCCGACACGGACGTCCGGGACCTCGCCTCCGACCAGCTGCAGCCCGGCACGCTCGCGGAGCTGACCAGCCCGTCGCTCTTCGCCGAGCGCAAGGTCGTGATCGTCCGCAATGCGCAGGACCTCTCCGCCGACACGGTCAAGGACGTCAAGGCCTACCTCGGTGCGCCCTTCGAGGAGATCACCCTCGTGCTCCTGCATGCGGGCGGGGCCAAGGGCAAGGGGCTGCTGGACGCGGCACGGAAGGCGGGGGCGCGCGAGGTCGCCTGCCCCAAGACGACCAAGCCGGCCGAGCGGCTCTCCTTCGTACGGTCGGAATTCCGGGCGCTCGGACGCTCCGCGACCCCCGAGGCGTGCCAGGCCCTGGTGGACTCCATCGGCAGCGATCTGCGGGAGCTGGCCGCCGCCGTCTCGCAGCTGACCGCGGATGTCGAGGGCACCATCGACGAGGCGGTCGTCGCCCGCTACTACACGGGCCGCGCTGAGGCCTCCTCCTTCACCGTCGCCGACCGTGCGGTCGAGGGCAGGGCGGCAGAGGCCCTCGAGGCACTGCGCTGGTCGCTCTCCACCGGGGTCGCCCCCGTCCTGATCACCAGCGCGCTCGCACAGGGTGTGCGCGCGATCGGCAAGCTGTCGTCCGCCCGGGGTGGACGGCCTGCGGACCTCGCCCGCGAGCTCGGCATGCCGCCTTGGAAGATCGACCGGGTGCGCCAGCAGATGCGCGGTTGGACGCCGGACGGGGTGGCAGCGGCGCTGCGTGCGGTCGCGACGGCCGATGCCGGGGTCAAGGGTGGCGGGGACGACCCTGCCTACGCCCTGGAGAAAGCCGTGGTGGCTGTCGCGCACGCGGCCCGGTCCGGGCGCTAGGACCGACTCGGGCGCGATCGCAACGCATAGCTGCGCGCGTCGCACGCCCCGCAACGCATAGCTGCGCGCATCGCAGGCACCGCAACGCATGACCGCGCGCGCCGCGCGGTTCGCACGCAACGCGTAGCCGCCGCACCCCATCGCACGCGCCGCACCGCATAGCGCCGCACTGCTTAGCTGCGCGCATCGCAACGCATAACCGCACGCAACGCATAGCTGCCGCACTCATCGCACACGCCGCATCGCGTCGCACAGACCGAAGGCCCCGGTCGCCGTCCTGGGGAGGACGGCGACCGGGGCCTCCGGTTCACGCTTGGTGTGCCGCACCCGCGTGGCGAACGCAGGTTCGGTGTGCGGCACGGAGTGCCGGTCAGGAGCGGGAGAGAGGGCCCGCTGAGTCCGTTCCGGCGATCACATCAGTAGCTCAGCCCTGCAGGGCGGCAACCTTGAGCGCCAGCGCCGACTTCTTGTTGGCGGCAGCGTTCTTGTGGATGACACCCTTCGAGACAGCCTTGTCGAGCTGGCGCGACGCGTCACGGACGGCCACAGTGGCCTTCTCGACGTCACCGGCAGCGGCAGCCTCACGGGCCTTGCGGATCGAGGTCTTGAGCGACGACTTGACGGCCTTGTTACGCAGGCGCGCCTTCTCGTTCGTCTTGTTCCGCTTGATCTGGGACTTGATGTTCGCCACGAAAGAGCCTTTTCAGGTTCGTTGGATCTTCTATGTGCGCCACGCCGCTTCTGAGGGCCACGAGGCACAGCTGCCCACGATACCAGTCGCCCCATGACCGGCCCAAACCGGTCTCAGCCCCGCAGGCGTGGGACGATGGAAGCTGCGTATAGATCCGTCCGACCCGACAACGACCCGAGACACGGCGTTCGGCGTCTCAAGAATCAGGACCCTGCGTGCCCGCGACTCCTACCAACGTGCCCGAGCCGAGCCGTACCGACCCGGCGCTGATCCGCAACTTCTGCATCATCGCGCACATCGACCACGGCAAGTCGACGCTTGCCGACCGGATGCTTCAGCTGACGGGCGTGGTCGACGTGCGGCAGATGCGCGCTCAGTACCTCGACCGGATGGATATCGAGCGCGAGCGCGGCATCACGATCAAGTCCCAGGCGGTACGTCTGCCGTGGGCACCGAACACGGGCGAGGACACGGGCACCACCCATGTCCTCAACATGATCGACACCCCGGGGCACGTGGACTTCACCTACGAGGTCTCCCGCTCGCTCGCCGCCTGCGAGGGCACGGTTCTCCTGGTGGACGCGGCGCAGGGCATCGAGGCCCAGACGCTCGCCAACCTCTACCTCGCGATGGAGAACGAACTCACCATCGTCCCGGTGCTCAACAAGATCGACCTGCCGGCCGCGCAGCCGGAGAAGTTCTCCGAGGAGCTGGCCAACCTCATCGGCTGCCAGCCGGAGGACGTACTGAGGGTGTCCGCCAAGACCGGTGTCGGCGTGGACGCCCTGCTCGACCGGGTGGTCAGGGACGTCCCCGCCCCCGTCGGGCAGGCGGACGAGGCGGCCCGCGCGATGATCTTCGACTCGGTCTACGACCCCTACCGGGGTGTTGTCACCTACGTCCGTGTCATCGACGGTCAGCTCAACAAGCGCGAGCGCATCCGGATGATGTCCACGGGTGCCACCCACGAGCTGCTGGAGATCGGCGTCTCGTCCCCGGAGATGACCCCGGCCGACGGCATCGGTGTGGGCGAAGTGGGCTACATCATCACCGGGGTGAAGGACGTCCGGCAGTCCAAGGTCGGTGACACGATCACCTCCCTGCACAACGGGGCGACCGTGGCGCTGGGCGGTTACAAGGACCCCAAGCCGATGGTGTTCTCGGGTCTGTACCCGCTGGATGGTTCCGACTACCCGGACCTGCGCGAGGCCCTCGACAAACTCCAGCTCAACGACGCCGCCCTGGTGTACGAGCCGGAGACCTCCGCGGCACTCGGCTTCGGCTTCCGCGTCGGCTTCCTCGGCCTGCTCCACCTCGATGTGGTCCGTGAGCGGCTCGAGCGCGAGTTCGGTCTGGAGCTCATCGCCACCGCCCCCAACGTGGTCTACCGCGTCGAGATGGAGGACGGCACCGAGCACATCGTCACCAACCCGAGCGAATTCCCCGAGGGCAAGATCGACAAGGTGCACGAGCCCGTCGTGCGTGCCACGGTCCTGGCGCCCAGCGAGTTCATCGGCGCGATCATGGAGCTCTGCCAGAACCGGCGCGGCACCCTGCTCGGCATGGACTACCTCTCCGAGGACCGGGTGGAGATCCGCTACACCCTGCCGCTCGCCGAGATCGTCTTCGACTTCTTCGACCAGCTGAAGTCCAAGACCCGGGGCTACGCCTCGCTCGACTACGAGCCCACCGGCGAGCAGTCCGCCCAGCTCGTCAAGGTCGACATCCTGCTGCACGGCGACAAGGTCGACGCGTTCTCCGCGGTCACGCACAAGGACAAGGCGTACGCGTACGGCGTCCGGCTCGTCGCCAAGCTGCAGAAGCTCATTCCCCGGCAGAACTTCGAGGTGCCGATCCAGGCCGCCATCGGCGCCCGGGTCATCGCCCGTGAGACCGTCCGCGCCATCCGCAAGGACGTCCTCGCCAAGTGCTACGGCGGTGACATCTCCCGGAAGCGGAAGCTGCTGGAGAAGCAGAAGGAAGGCAAGAAGCGGATGAAGATGGTCGGCAATGTGGAGGTGCCGCAGGACGCGTTCATCTCCGTCCTGTCGACCGACGAGTCGGCCGGCGAGGGCAAGCCGAAGAAGTAACGCCGCCCTTCGCTCCTGGTATCTACCCGGGAGTAGCCCAACGGGCCCCTGTGTCGCAGACGCCTGCGGCGCGGGGGCCCGTTCGTTATGAAGCGGCGGCCTGTTGCCTCTTACGCCGCGGACCCGCGCGCTCTACTCTGATCACCACCCGTTAGTTACTCACCAGTTAAACAAGCAGGTCGAGCGGGAACGAGAAGCAGGAACAGCAGGCAGCAGCCCCCCAGCACTCAGCACCATTACCCAGCAGCCTCGTAGCAATGCCGCAGGCCCGGAGGACGTCGTGAGCGACACACAGACCTTGATCGATAACCGACCGCCCTCCGTGGCGACTCTCTTCATCGACCGCGTGGCGGCCACCCCGGACGGTGAGGCGTACCGCTACCCCGTGCCGTCGGCCTCCGGTCAGGGACCGGACGAATGGAAGTCGCTGACCTGGGCGCAGGCCGCGACGAGAGTCCACGCCATCGCGGCCGGCCTGATCGGGCTGGGTGTCCGGCCGGAGGAGCGCGTCGCGCTCGCCTCCTCCACCCGTGTCGAATGGATCCTCGCCGACCTCGGCGTGATGTGTGCGGGCGCCGCGACCACGACGATCTACCCGTCCACGAACACCGAGGAGTCCGCCTTCATCCTGGCCGACTCCGAGAGCCGTGTGCTGATCGCCGAGGACGCCGCCCAGCTGGCGAAGGCCCGGGAGAACCGGGCCGGGCTGCCCGACCTGGCCCATGTCATCGTCATCGACCCGGCCGGTGCGGAGCCCGTGGAGGGCGACCCCGAGGGCTGGATCCTCACGCTGGCCGAGCTCGAGTCCCGTGGCGTCGAGTACCTGGTGAAGAACCCGGACGCGGTCACGGACCGGGTCGCCGCGATCACCGCCGACCAGCTCGCCACCCTGATCTACACCTCGGGCACCACCGGGCGCCCCAAGGGTGTACGGCTGCCGCACGACAACTGGTCGTACATGGCCAAGGCCACCGTGGCGACCGGCCTGATCACCGCCGACGACGTCCAGTACCTGTGGCTGCCGCTCGCCCACGTCTTCGGCAAGGTCCTCACCTCCGGCCAGATCGAGGTCGGTCATGTCACGGCGGTCGACGGCCGCGTAGACAAGATCATCGAGAACCTTCCGGTCGTCCAGCCGACCTACATGGCAGCCGTCCCGCGGATCTTCGAGAAGGTCTACAACGGGGTGGCGGCCAAGGCGCGGGCCGGCGGCGGTGCCAAGTACAAGATCTTCCAGTGGGCGGCAGGCGTGGGCCGCGAGTACGCGAAGGTGTCGCAGGACAACTTCCGCCGTACCGGCAAGGCTTCTGTGCCGTTCGGGCTCGGTGCCAAGCACAAGGTCGCCGACGCCCTCGTCTTCGCGAAGATCCGTGAGGCCTTCGGCGGCCGGCTCCGCGCCTGTGTCTCCGGCTCCGCCGCCCTCGCCCCGGACATCGGCTTCTTCTTCTCCGGCGCCGGGATCCACATCCTGGAGGGCTACGGCCTCACCGAGTCCAGCGCCGCCTCCTTCGTCAACCCGGGCGAGGCCTACCGCACCGGCACCGTCGGCAAGCCGCTCCCCGGCACCGAGGTCCGGATCGCGGAGGACGGTGAGATCCTGCTGCGCGGCCCCGGCCTGATGGAGGGCTACCACCAGCTGCCCGAGAAGACCGCCGAGGTGCTGGAGTCCGACGGCTGGTTCCACACCGGCGACATCGGCGAGCTGTCCGAGGACGGTTACCTGCGGATCACCGACCGCAAGAAGGACCTGATCAAGACGTCCGGCGGCAAGTACATCGCTCCGGCCGAGGTCGAGGGACAGTTCAAGGCGGTGTGTCCGTTCGTCTCCAACATCCTGGTGCACGGTGCGGACCGTAACTTCTGCACCGCCCTCATCTCGCTCGACGAGCCGACCATCCTCGGCTGGGCGGAAGAGAACGGACTGGGTGGCAAGCCGTACGCAGACGTGGTGGCCTCCCCGCAGGCCGTGGAGCTCATCGAGGGCTATGTGAAGCGCCTCAACGAGGGTCTGCAGCGCTGGCAGACCATCAAGAAGTTCCGGCTGCTGCCGCGTGACCTCGACATCGAGCACGGCGAGCTGACCCCCAGCCTCAAGCTGAAGCGGCCGGTCGTCGAGCGCGAGTACAAGGACCTCATCGACGACATGTACGCGGGCTCCCGCGAGGCCTAACAGCCGAGGAGCGCGTCAGGACGCTGCCGGAGGGCAACGGCCGTCGGGTACGCCGTGGACGGGGCCGGCGGGTGCGGAAGCACCC
>NZ_JBHWVO010000030.1:0-80413 GCF_042736635.1 Streptomyces sp. NPDC060035 | reverse complement strand
GACGAGGGGCCCAACGCGTTGGGCCCCTCGTCCATGCGCCGGACACCGTGTTCAGGAGGCGGCCGGGGCGACCGGGCTGTCGCGGTGGATGACGCGGGAGCGGGTCAGCAGGCGGCCGTCGAGGCGGACGAGCACGTCGTCCACGGTGAAGGTCGGCTGGAAGGAGACCTTCCCCTCACGATCGGTCTGGGTGACCAGCGTGTAGTACGAGACACGCAGCGTGTCCTCGTCCGCCGGGTCGGCCTCGATGAGCAGGTGGCCGAACCAGTGCCGCACGGCGATGTCCTGGTAGCGGGGCAGGTTGGCCCGCATCCCGGCGATCATCTCCACCCGGCCGCTCTGCCGCTGGCCGCCCGCGTGCACGACCTCGCCGTCGTCCGTGAACGTGTCGGCGAAGCCCTCGATGTCGAGGGCGTCGACCCGTCGCATCTGCTGGGCGTAGAAGGTCTGCACCTCGGCATACAGGTCACCCGTGACCTGCTGGCGGAGGGTCCCGACGGGCTGAGACATGGCAACTCCCTTCGCGACGGCCGCCCTCATGGCTGCGCCGTCACCACCAGGCTGCCGGGCGCGGCTGCAGCGCCACTGGAGACGCACTCGCTCCCTGCTCCGGGGCGGCCTCGCCCGTCAGCCGAGCCGGCGGACGGGCTCCCCGGCGAGGAACGCCCGGATGCCCTCGACGGCATGCGTGTAGTACGTCGCGTAGTTGGCCTGCGACACATAGCCCAGGTGCGGGGTCGCCAGCAGGCGCGGTGCGGTACGCATCGGATGGTCCGCCGGTAGCGGTTCGACGTCGAACACGTCGATTCCGGCCCCCGCGATGGCCCCCCTGTGCAGCACGTCGAGCAGCGCGTCCTGATCGACGATCGCCGCCCGCGAGGTGTTGATCAGATAGCTGCCGGCCCGCATCAGGCCGAGCTCCTTCGCCCCGATGAGCCCCCGGGTGCGTTCGCTCAGTACCAGGTGCACGGAGACGAAGTCGCTGCTCTCCAGCAGCTCTTCCCTCGACGCGGCGAGCACGACGCCGGCCTCCGCCGCCCGTTCCGCTGTCAGGTTCCGGCTCCAGGCCACCACATCCATGCCGAAGGCGAGGCCGACCTGGGCGACCCTGCTGCCGATCTTCCCCAGCCCGAGGAGCCCGAGCCTGCGCCCGTGCAGATCCGCCCCGACGGTCGACTGCCAGGGGCCGCCGTCGCGCAGGGCGTTGGCCTCGGGCACGATCCCGCGCGCCAGGCCGAGCAGGAGCGCCCAGGTCAGCTCGACGGGCGGGGTGGTGGTGCTCGCGGTGCCGCAGACGGTGACACCGTGCCGCTCGGCGGCGGCGTAGTCGATGACGGAATTGCGCATGCCCGACGCGATGAGCAGCCGCAGCCGGGGCAGCCGCTCGATCAGGGCGGCGGGGAAGGGCACGCGCTCGCGCAGGGTGACGACGATGTCGAAACCGGCCAGTGCGGCGGCCAGTTCGTCCTCGGAGGCGAAGTGCTCGGAGAAGCTGACGACATCGACGTCGTCGGCGACGGACGACCAGTCGGCGACGGTGGTGGCGACGGACTGGAAATCGTCCAGCACGGCACAGCGAAGTTTCACGGCGTCCTCTCCCTCGGCGGCTCCGGAAAACCTACCGGCCCCGCTCCGGACTCACGCGGCCGGCCAGGCATCCCGGTTCCGGGCGACGTCGTAGACCCTTTCCACCTGGGTGGGGGTGAGTACGCCCTTGAGCGGGGCGAGGGCGGACAGGTGGCGGTCCTGGCAGACGCGGACGTCCGGCGGGGTGGCGAGCACGTCGAGGGCGGCGACGCCGACGAACACCAGCACGGACTGGACCGGCACGGCGAACGTGCAGTGCGTCTCCAGCACCGCCCGGGCCCGCCGGGTCTCGGCACCGGCCTCGAGAACGTACGTCTGCGGGGAGCCCTCATCGATCTGCAGGGTGTCCTCCCCGATCCGTACCGAGGCACGGGGCCGGTGCACGCTGCGCACGGCGAACACCCCGCCCGGACCGATCAGCAGATGGCCGATCTCCGCTCCGTGCGGCAGGGGGAGGGAGTGCAGGACCCGCCAGCCGTGCCGGGTCAGCCGCCTCAGCTCGGCGCCCACCCGCCGCTCCCCGGCGAGGGCGGCCCGGCGCGGATCCGCCTCCTTGCTCCGCCGCAGCGCCCCCGTGGTGGCCCGCACGAGCAGCCCGGCGCCGTCCTCGGCGAGCTGCGCCCGGAGCCCGGCACCGGGCCGCCGGGCGGCAAGGTCGTTCGCGGCGGTGAGCGCGGGCAGCTCGGGCCGCCGCCGCGGCCCCTCCTGCTCGGGCCGAGGTCCCGGTGCCTGCTGCACGGGCCCCGGCGCGGGCTCCCGGACCCGCCCCTGCTCCGGCACCCGTAACCGGTCCGGATTACGGTCCGGCCTCCCGCGCGACCCACTGCGCGGCACCGGCGCTTGCTCCTGCCCCGGAGCCGGGCCGGAGTCCGGCACCGGGCCAAGATCCGCGCCCGGCGCCGACGCCTGCTCCGGGCCCGCCACCAGCCGACCCGTGTCCGGCACCGGCACCCCCGTGGCCGCCCCCGGCACCTGGTCCCGAGCCGGGGTGGGAAGAGGGTCCTCGTCCGGCGACGCCGCCCGGCCGGCGTCGCGCCTCCGCATCTGCCGGAGCGGCGGGATCCGCGGGACCGGCGGCGGCCCCGGAGGCACCGCCTCGCCGAGCACCGGCATGTCCGGGACCTGTCGTGCGAGCGCGTCGGTCACGGCGTCGCGATAGCGCGGGTGCAGGACCGTGATCGTGCCGCTGCCCAGATCCGCCCATCCGATCGCCGTGCCGTCCGGCAGGTTCACATAGAGCCGGTCGTGCCCGAAGAGCTGCCATGACGTGACCTTCAGATCCTGCATTCGTGCCCCCTCGCGTTCACGGTTGCGCCATCCGACTCCCCCAGCGTGTACGGCAGTTCGACCACCGGGCAGGGCGCAGAGCGGGCGCGCGGAGTCGATCCCCGGCGGTCCGGGCCGCCCCGCGCCCTCAGACGGACAGCAGACCGGGCGCCGGCCAGTCGTCCATCAGGGCCTTCACCTCGCCGCGGACCTTGGACACGGTGGCCTCGTCACCGGTGCGGGCCGCCTCGACCACGAAGTCGATCCACTGGGCAACAGCACGCATCTCGGACGCCGGGACACCCCGGGACGTCAGCGCGGGCGTACCGATGCGGATGCCGGACGGGTCGAAGGGCTTACGGGGGTCGTACGGGACGGTGTTGTAGTTGACGACGATCCCGGCCCGGTCCAGGGCCTTGGCCGCGACCTTGCCCGGTACGTCCTTCCCGGTGAGGTCGACCAGCAACAGATGGTTGTCCGTACCGCCGGACACCAGGTCGAAGCCGCGTGCGGCCAGTTCCTCCCCCAGCGCCCGCGCATTGGCGACGACCTGATGGGCGTATCCACGGAATCCGGCCCCGGCCGCCTCCTTCAGCGCGACCGCGATGGCCGCGGTGGTCTGGTTGTGCGGACCGCCCTGGAGACCGGGGAAGACCGCACGGTCGATGGCGCGCGCATGCTCGGCCCTGGACAGCAGCATCGCTCCGCGCGGCCCCCGCAGGGTCTTGTGCGTGGTGGTGGACACCACGTCCGCGTACGGAGCCGGAGAGGGGTGCGCGCCCCCGGCGATCAGCCCGGCGATGTGGGCGACATCGGCCACCAGCACCGCCCCCACCTCACGGGCGATGTCGGCGAACCCGGCGAAGTCGATCGCCCGGGGCACCGCGGTACCGCCGCAGAAGATCACCTTGGGCCGCTCGGCGCGCGCCAGGTCGCGTACCTCGTCCAGATCGATGCGCCCGGTGTCGCGGCGCACCCCGTACTGCACCCCCCTGAACCACCTGCCGGTCGCGGAGACGCCCCAGCCGTGCGTGAGGTGCCCGCCCATCGGCAGCGACATCCCGAGGACGGTGTCGCCCGGTTCGAGGAAGGCCAGGTACACGGCCAGGTTGGCCGGCGAGCCCGAGTACGGCTGCACATTGGCGTGCTCCATCCGGAACAGCGCCTTGGCCCGCTCGACGGCAAGCGTCTCCACCTGGTCGATGACCTGCTGGCCCTCGTAGTAGCGCTTGCCGGGGTAGCCCTCGGAGTACTTGTTCTGCAGGACGGTGCCGGACGCCTCCATGACAGCGGCGGACACGTAGTTCTCACTGGGAATCAGGCGCAGGGTGTCCGCCTGGAGCCGCTCCTCGGCGCTCACCAGGGCGGCGAGCTCCGGATCGGCTGCGGTCAGGGCGGGTCGGCGGACATCGGACGGCTGTACGGCCACGGGTTCCTCCCGGGTCGGTCGCACTGCTGCGACATGGACCCGGATGCCCAGGCGGACGGCCCTCCGGCGATGACGCCCCGGGCAGGCCCGGGGTGTGCCGCTCCCTTGTGGTCATTTCCACGGAGCACCCTGCCGGGTACGCGCCAGTCGCGGCGTTCCGCATTTTACTGCGGACGTCCGCAGCGGTCCCACCCGACACGGTCGGCGATTTCGCCGATGTTCCGGGAGCTCGGGCGGCGATGGTGTGCAACGGCACCCGCCCCCATCCGCTCCCCGGAGGAGTCCCCCTGCGCATCCCCCGCGCGCGCACCGCAACCATGCCGGCCGTCGGTGCACCCCACGGCGGAGGGTCACGAGAAGGCCTACCTGCCGGCCCTCGAAGCGGCGGTCCCGGCCGGCTGACGGACCCAGGCGGTCCTCCCCGGCGTCCACCGGTCGAGGAACGCGCGGCGCGGCTCCCGTGGTGCGCCCCGGAGCCGGGCCCTTCAGGCCGTGGTGCGGGGCCGGCTCGGCGCGGCACGCTTCGCGGCGGCCTTCCCCGCGGTCTTCTTCGCGGCCGTCTTCTTCGCAGCGGCCTTCTTCGCCGTCGTCTTCGAGGCCGTCTTCGAGGCCGTCTTCTTCGCGGTCGCATTCTTCGCTGCGGCCCTCTTCGCCGCCGTCTTCCCCGACGCGGTCCTCTTCGCGGCACCCCTCGCACCGCTGGCCGCCTTCCGGCCCTTGATGGGGTGGACGTCCGCCACCTCGCCCCCGTCCTCGCCGTGGGACTCCTTCGCCGCCCGCACGCTGCTCTCCAGCGCCGCCATGAGGTCGATGACCTGGCCCCCGCCGCCCTCGTCCTCCTCCGCCTCCACGGTCCCGCCCGCGGCTTTCGCCGTGACGAGCTCCTCGACCGCCTCGCGGTAGTCGTCGTGGAGGGTGTCCAGGTCGGCCTCGCCGAGGGTGTTCATCAGGGTGTCCGCCAGGTCGAGTTCGGCGTCGCGCACCTTGATGCCGGCATCCGGGGCAACACCTTCGGGGGTGCGGATCTCGTCCGGCCACAGCAGGCCGTGCATCGCGATCACATCGTCGACCACCCGCAGCATGCCGAGCCGTTCGCGGCCGCGCAGCGCGTACTTCGCGACGGCGACCTTCTCGCTCCGCTTCAGGGCCTCGCGCAGCAGCGCGTACGGCTTGGCCGCCGTTACCCCGTTGGCGGAGAGGTAGTACGCCGAGTCCAGCTGGAGCGGGTCGATCGCGGAGGCGGGTACGAAGCCCTCGATCTCGATCGTCTTGGAGGTGGGCAGCGGGAGGGAGGCGAGATCCTCGTCGGTCACGGGGATCACGGCGCCGTCGGCGTCCTCGTACGCCTTGCCGGTCTCGGCGCCCGTCACCTCCTGCTCATCGAGTTCGCAGACCTTGCGGTACCGGATCCGGCCACCGTCGGCGAGGTGGATCTGCCGGAAGGAGATCGAGTGGTTCTCGGTGGCGTTCATCAGCTTGACCGGGATGCTGACCAGTCCGAAGGAGATGGCGCCGTTCCAGATGGATCTCACCGTTCACCCCTAAAGCCCGTCATGCACCTATTGATCTGAATTCATGTGATTCTTATCGTATGACGCCGATCACGGAGGTGGAGGGGCGGCGCCTGGCGCTCAGCAATCTCGACAAGGTGCTGTACCCGGACACCGGCACCACCAAGGGCGAGGTGCTGCATTACTACGCGGCCACGGCGGCGGACGTCCTTCTCGCGCATGTGCGCGACCGGCCGCTGTCCTTCCTCCGGTACCCGGACGGTCCGGCGGGACTGCGTTTCTTCACCAAGAATCCGCCCCCCGGTACGCCCGACTGGGTACGCACGGCCCCGGTGCCCCGCCACGAGGATCCGGACGCCCGGCAGATCCTCGTGCAGGACCTGCCCTCGCTGATGTGGGCAGCGAATCTGGTGGTGGAGTTCCATACGCACCAGTGGCGCCGGGACACGCCGGCGGTCGCCGACCGGATGGTGTTCGACCTGGATCCCGGGGCGCCCGCGAGCATCGTCGAATGCTGCACGGTGGCCCTCTGGCTGCGGGAGCGGCTGGCGGCCGACGGGCTGTCCGCGTACGGGAAGACCTCCGGATCCAAGGGGCTGCATCTGCTCGTCCCGCTGGAGCCCACCCCCAGCGAAGAGGTGACGGCCTACGCGAAGACACTGGCCGTCGAGGCACAGAACGACATGCCCGGCCTGGCGGTGCACCGGATGACCCGTGCGCTGCGCCCCGGGAAGGTCTTCGTCGATTTCAGCCAGAACGCCGCGGCCAAGACGACCGCGGCCCCTTACACCCTGCGCGCGAAGGACAGCCCGGCCGTCTCCGCACCGGTCACCTGGGACGAGATCGAAGCGTGCGCGTCCCCCGCCGAGCTGGTCTTTCTCGCCGGGGACATGGCCGCACGGCTGGACCGGCACGGGGATCTGCTCGGCCCGCTGACCGATCCCGGCCAGGCGCGTCCGCTTCCCGGCGGCTGAAGCGGACGGCGGGCGGACAGGCGGAACACAGCCCGTCCACAGCTGCTGTGCCACACAACGAGGAAAGGCCACAAGTGGAGGGTGGATTGTCCTGGCAGTGGTGCACACTCTGCGCAGAGATGCTTCCTGAACACGGTGTCCGCCGGATTCGGGGTGCAGAGCATGACACGGGGAGGGAATGGCGTGTTCGCGGGGATCGACGAGGTCGACTGGGCCTCGATGGAGCATGCCTACGGGCCGGCCGACGATGTGCCGGGGCTCCTGCAAGGACTCGCGTCCGCCGATCCGGCGGAGCGGGAGAGCGCGCTCGACGGGATGTACGGCGCGGTTCACCACCAGGGCGACGTGTACGCGTGCACGCTCGCCTGTATTCCGTTTCTCTTCGAGCTGGTCGCGGATCCCGGCATTCAGGACCGGGGCAGCGTCGTCGAACTCCTCACCAGCATCGGCGGTATCGATCTGGACGAGGACGACGAGGACGAGATGGACGAGGACGAGATGGAGGGCGCCGCGAACTACGCGATGGCGGCGGCTGCCGTCACCGCCGGAGCGGGGGTGTTCTTCGAGCTGATCGCCGACGAGGACCCGGGCGTACGGCTCGCCGCCCCGCTCGCCCTCGCCACCCTGCACAGCCATCCGGTCAAGGTGCTGGCGCTGCTGCGGGAGCGCCTGCCGGTGGAGTCCGACGACGAGGTGCGGCTCGCCCTCGTCGAGGCCGCAGGGCGGGTCGCCCTGCGGCACCGCCCGCTGGCCGGGCAGGCGGCGGACTGGCTGAGCAGGCTCGCCGCGGAGGCGTATGCGCCGGGGCTGCGGCTCGCGGCCCTCGCGCAACTGGCGCGGTGCGCACCGGACGCGCTGCCCGGCGATGTCGTGCGGGTGGTGTCCGGGCTGCTGCGGGAGCTGCGCTCCCGTCCCGGCCGGCCGGATCCGCATCCTGTGGAGGCCGCCGGCGGTGACACCGCGTCGATGGAGCGGACCTCGGCGCCGACGCTCCTGGGGCAGCTGCGGGCCCTGTCCGCCGAGGAGTCGGCGGGCCGCAGCACCCCCTGGGCCGCCGATCTGCTGCGGACGCTGCATGTCGGTCTGGACGACCGCGTCGAGGACCGTACGGCGTTGCTGACCGACCAGCTGCGCAGCCCCGACCCCTGGCAGCGCATCGATGCCGTACGGATGAGCAGCGGGCTGATCCGGGCCTGGCGCGGTTCGTACGAGGGACTGGTCCGGCTGGTCGGCGAACAGCTGGCCGATCCGGAGCCACGGCTGGCCGAGGCGGCCTCGCACGTACTGGAGGAGCTCTTCTGCCTGGCCACGCCGGCCGCCGACGCCCTGGCCGAGCGGGTGGCCACGGATCCCGGCGGCTGGGTGAAGGAGTGGGCGAGCGGGCCTCCCGGGCTGGGTTCCGCGGTGAAGGCGCTGGCCAGGCTCGGCGATGCCCGGGTGCTGCCCGCGCTGGCGGCGGCTCTGGAGCGGCCCGAGGTGCCGCACGACGTGGGGTTCGCCATCGGGTACCTCGGGGACACCGCGGCCCCGCTCGCCGGGGTGCTGCGGCGCAGGCTCGGCGAGGTCGGCCTGGACGAGGGCGCGTACGACCGGGCGAGTCCGCTGCTCGGCGGGCTGACGGCGCTGCGGGCGGGTGAGGCCGCGCCGGAGGTGCTGCGGATGCTGCGGGGGGCACCCGAGTACCGGGGCGAGTGGCTGCGTACGGCGGCTCTGCGGGCGCTGAGCTCGTTCGGACCCGAGGCGCGGTGTGCCGTACCGGAGCTGCGGATGCTGATCAGGCGTCCTGGCACGGCGGCGGCGACCGAGGCGGCCGAGGCCCTCTGGGCGGTCGACGGGGATGCCGGCGCGGTCCTTCCTGTGCTGATCGAGGGTCTGGCGGCGGAGCAGGTGCACGACTGCCGGGCCGCGGCGAGCGCCCTGGGCGGGCTCGGGAGGCTTGCCGCGGTGGCCGCCCCCCGGCTGCGCGCCCTGCTGACGCACGAAGAGCTGTGGCTCCGGGTCGACGCCGCGATCGCCCTGTGGGAGGTCACGGGGCGGACCGGTGAGTCGGTACCGGTCCTCCTGGCAGCATGGGAGAAGAACCGTCACGTCAGGGTCCGGGTGGCGGAATGCCTGGCCCGGATGGGCGTGGCGGGTGCGGGGCCGGACGCGGCACAGGTGCTGCGTGCCGAGCTCCTCTCCGTACGCCGCCACAACGCGATGGACGGCGGATACGGCAGTCACGACACTTATGAGGACGAGAAACTGCTGGCGCTGTGCCGGCGGGCACTTCTGGGGAACACGGGAGAAGGAACAACATCATGATCATTTTCGGCACGCGGGGCTACCTCTACCAGCTGGCCATCCTCACGATGGTGTGCGGCTGGTGCGGCAATCCCGCCGCGCACACACTGCGCAAGCGGGTCACGAAGTTCACGCTGTTCTTCGTGCCGCTGTTCCCGTTCTCGACGAAGTACGCGACGCAGTGCACCTTCTGCGGCGGCGAGCGCCAGATACCGAAGGAGCAGGCCGAGCAGCTGCTCGCGCAGCACAACGCGGGGCAGGACGGCCATCCGCACGGCGCCGCGCAGCAGCAGCCGGGCTACGCGCCTCCCGGCCAGAACCCGTACCAGAGCTAAGGGCGAATGCCACGAAGCTGACATAAGGGAAATAGCACTCGCGTCTTGCTACGTTGCGAGGCATGACCGCAACGACGGCGGACGCGCGCCCGCCCGAGCTACGCCTGCCCAAGCGGCGCGGGGTCGAGCTCTCGCTCCTGATCGGGGCCGTGCTCATCTCCGTCTACGGCTACGCCGCCGTCGGCCTCGCCAGGAACAACGCCGTGCCCCCGGATGTCGCCGGGTACGGCGCCGGTCTCGGCCTCCTCGCCCTGCTCGCCCATCTCGCGGTCCGCTTCCGCGCCCCGTACGCCGATCCGCTCCTGCTGCCCATCGCCGTCCTGCTCAACGGGCTGGGCCTGGTGCTGATCTACCGGCTCGATCTGGAGACCCCGAGGGACCAGGCGGCGACGACACAGCTGATCTGGTCCACACTCGGGGTCGCGTTCTTCATCGCCGTCGTCGTCCTGCTGCGCGATCACCGGGTGCTCCAGCGATACGCGTACCTCTCGGTCGCCACAGCACTGGTGCTGATGACCGTGCCGATCTTCTTCCCCGCGGTGAACGGGGCCAAGATCTGGATCAGGGTCGGCGGACTGTCCTTCCAGCCGGGCGAGTTCGCCAAGATCCTGCTCGCCGTCTTCTTCGCCGCGTACCTCGCGGCGAACCACAACGCGCTCGCGTACACCGGCCGCAAGATCTGGAAGCTCCAGTTCCCCACCGGCCGGGTCCTGGGCCCCATCGTCGCGATCTGGCTGATCAGCGTCGGCGTCCTCGTCCTCGAACGGGATCTGGGCACCTCTCTGCTCTTCTTCGGTCTCTTCGTGATCCTCCTGTACGTGGCCACGGGCCGGACCGGCTGGATCGCGGTCGGGCTCCTGCTCGCCGCCGCGGGCGCCTTCGTCGTCGGCTCGTTCGAACCCCATGTGCACAGCCGGGTGGAGGACTGGCTGGACCCGTTCGCCTCGATCAACGCCGGGCAGGGGCCGAGCCAGCTCGCCCAGTCGCTCTTCGCGTTCGCGGCTGGCGGCATGCTCGGTACCGGCCTCGGACTCGGCCACTCCATCCTCATCGGCTTCGCCGCCAAGTCCGACTTCATCCTGGCGACCGCGGGCGAGGAGCTCGGTCTGGCCGGACTCACCGCGATCTTCCTGCTGTACGCCCTGCTGGTGGCCCGCGGCTACCGGGCGGGCCTCGCCCTGCGTGACCTGTTCGGGCGGCTGCTGGCGATCGGACTCGCCTCGATCATGGCGCTCCAGGTCTTCGTGATCGCGGGCGGGGTGATGGGGCTGATCCCGTTGACCGGCATGGCGATGCCGTTCCTGGCCCAGGGCGGTTCCTCCGTCGTCACCAACTGGATCATCATCGCGCTGCTGATCCGGGTCAGCGACGTGTCCCGCACGCCGGATCCCGGCCGGGCCGAAACCGGGGTCGTCGCACAGGTCACCGAGGACGAGCAGTGATCCGCTACATCCGGCGGGCCGCCGCGTTCTGTCTGCTGCTGCTCGTGGCACTCCTGGCGAACGCCGCCCGCGTCCAGCTCTTCGAGGCCGACGAACTGAACAGCAACGCCGCCAACCGCCGGACCACGATCGACCGCTACGACCAGCCGCGCGGCAACATCCTGGTCGGCGACGAGCCCGTCACCGGCTCGAAGAACACCGGCGAGCAGCTCGCGTACGAGCGCACCTACCGGCACGGCCCGCTGTACGCACCGGTGACGGGCTACGCCTCGCAGACGTACGGCACCACGCTCCTGGAGAACGCCGAGGACGACATCCTGTCCGGCACGGCCTCGATCCTGGCCCCGCTCCCCCTCTGGGGCGACATCACGCGCAGCCGGCAGCCGGGCGGCGATGTCGTCACCACCGTCAAGGACTCGATGCAGCGCGCCGCGTACGAGGGTCTCGCCGGGCGGCGCGGCGCGGTCGCTGCCCTCGACCCGTCCACCGGCAGGATCCTGGCGCTGGTCTCCTCCCCCTCGTACGACCCCGAGCTGCTCTCCGGTACGGGCTCCTCCGTCACCGACGCATGGGCGCGGCTCAACCGGTCCGCGAGCCAGCCGATGCTCAACAGGGCCATCCGGCAGACCTATCCGCCGGGCTCCGCCTTCAAGATCGTGACTGCCGCGGCTGCGCTGGACGACCATGTGGTGAGCAATCCGGACGCGAAGACGGACACCCCGTCGCCGTACGTCCTGCCGGGCACCTCGACCACGCTGCCCAACGAGGCGCGCGGCTGCGCGAAGGCCTCGCTGGCGGAGGCGATCCGGGTCTCGTGCAACACGGTGATGGCCCATCTGGGGGTGGAGGTGGGGCTGGACGGAATGCTGGAGGCGGCAGGCAGGTTCGGCTTCAACGACAGCGACCTGAAGATCCCCTCCAGGGTGGCCCGCAGCAATGTCGACTCGGACATGAGCGACGACCAGCTGGCCCTGTCCTCGATCGGCCAGTTCGACACGACGGCGACACCGCTCCAGATGGCGATGGTCGCCTCGGCGGTGGCGAACGGCGGCGACCTCAAGCGCCCCCACCTGGTGGACCGTACGACGGACGACGACGGCGCCACGGTCGGCCGGCAGGGCTCGAGCTCGTACCGGCAGGCGATGAACCCGGCAACGGCCATGCAGCTGCAGCGGATGATGGTCGACGTCGTGGAGAGCGGTACGGGGACGAACGCGGCGATCGAGGGAGTGACGGTCGGCGGCAAGACCGGCACGGCCCAGCACGGCATCGACAACTCCGGTACGCCGTACGCCTGGTTCATCTCCTGGGCGCAGGCACCGGACTCAGGCCGTCCGGCCGTCGCCGTGGCCGTGGTCGTGGAGGACGCCTCGGCGAACCGGGCCGACATCAGCGGCGGCGGCAACGCGGCCCCGATCGCGCGGGCGGTGATGGAGGCGGCGCTGGCGGGCGGAAACTGAATCCATGACTTCAGCGGTAGTGGCGGCACTGGCCCGGATCGGCGAACTGGACCCGGAGCTCAACGCGTTCACCGAGGTGTGGCCCGAGGATGCCCTGGCCCAGGAGCAGGCCGCTCAGGACCTCCCGCTCGCCGGACTGCCGTTCGCGGTGAAGGGCCGTGCGGGCATCCGCTCGTACGCGGCCCGCCGCCTGACCGCCGCCGGCGCCGTTCCGGTCGGCGCCACGTCCGTCCCCGGTCCCGGCACCCACTGGCAGACCTGGGGGCAGGGCGCACACGGCCGTACGGTCAACCCCTGGCGCCCCGACCGGACTCCGGGAGGCTCGTCGGCGGGCTCGGCGGTGGCGGTCGCGGCGGGCATGGTGGAGCTGGCCACGGGCAACGACGGGGCGGGGTCGGTACGGATCCCTGCGGCGTGGTGCGGGGTGTTCGGCCTGAAGACGACCACCGGCCTGCTCCCCTCCCCCGACCGCACGGGCCTCGCCTCCCCCGGTGTGCTCGCGAGCTCGGCGGCACGGGCCCGGACCTATCTGCGCCACGTACTGGACGGGTACGCGCCCCGCCCACCGCGTCTCCCGATCCGCGCCGTCTACAGCCCGGACCTGGGCTTCGCATGCGTGGACCCGGAGGTGGCCCAGGTGACGCGGACCGCGGTGGAGCGGCTGGCCGCGGCCGGAGTCGTCCGCCTCGTCCGGGACCCCGTCACGCTGCTCGACCCTGCGGAGACGTGGATGGCGGTACGCGGACAGTCACCGACCCCCGCCACCCGCTCGCTCCGCGCCGCCAACGCCCGCACCCTCGACGCCTTCTTCGCCCGCACACCCCTGCTGCTCACCCCGGTCACGCCCAACATGCCGCACGGTCACGACGGCCCGGGTGACGTCTACTCCACGGCGCTCACCTGGGCGTTCAACCTCAGCGGCCATCCGGCGGCGAGCGTGCCGGCCGGATTCACCCCGGACGGCTGCCCGGCCGGTCTCCAGCTGGTGACCGACCGGGGAACGGACGCGGAGCTGCTGGGCATGGCGTGCGCGGTGGAGCGCGCCCTGCCGCCGTCGCGTCCGCGCCGGTTCAGCTGATCGGCTTGCGAATCTCGGAGCGGACCTTCGCGGTGCCCGCGGCGACCCTCGCCAGGTCGAGCGACTTCGCGTCCTCGTTGAGCTCTGCCGGCCGGAGCACGGCGACCATGGCGGCGGTGTTCCCGTCGCCCCACGCGCACATCGGCATGTTGGTGGTCAGGCCTATGCCCTTGGACTGCACGACCTGGCACTCCACCGTGACGTCGTACCCCTCGGGCGTGAACTCCTTGGGGGGCACGACCACCTTCGCGCCTTCCGCCCCGGCCGCCCCCTCCATCATCTTGCTCCGCATGAGATCGGGGGCGGCGAGCCGCCCGTACATGCCGGAGAGCACCAGCATGCCGTTCTCCTGCGAGCCGTACTGCGCGACGACGGCCTTGCCGTCCCGGACGCTCGGGTCGGGGGTGTCCTCGATCTCCTTGCCCTTGGTGTCGGACATGTCCTTGTTGAGGGTGAACTCCCCGTCCAGCAGAGCCTTCTCCACGACGAGCTTGTGCGTGGCCTCGGGGAACGCGGCTTCCGCGCCCTTGTCGATCAGCTTGTAGGCACCGAAGCCGATGACCAGGACGGCGACGAGCGACCCGGCGACGATGCCGACGACGAGCCCGGTGCGCTTCTTCCGCGGCGGCTGCGGCGGCTGCTGGGGCCACCCGGCCTGCATCCCAGGCTGCCCCCATCCGCCGGGCCCACCCTGGGGCGGCTGCGCCGGGTAACCGTAGGCCTGGGGCTGCGCCGGGTAACCGTAGGCCGGAGGCTGCTGCGGGTCGGGGGTGCCGGGAGGCTGCTGCCCGTAAGGATTCTGCGGAGGCTGAGGGGGCCCGTACGGGCCCTGGGGCGGCTGCTGCGGCATGGTCATGCGCTCACGTTACGTCGCCGGCGTGAACGCACATTCGATGCATGGGCTATCGATACGAGGTCGGAAGATACGCCCCGTCAGCCCAGCGGCTCCCGCCGCTGACGCCACTCGGCCGGCACCCCGTCCACCCCGGTCACCGCTCCGACCACACCCCCCGTGATCGCACACGTCGTGTCCACATCGCCGAAGCCCTCCGCGGTCGCCCACAGCGCCGCCTCCAGGTCACCCGGGTGACGAGCAGCGGTCCACAGCGCGAAGGGCACTGTGTCGTCGGCCCGGATGCGCTGCCCGTTGCCCAGGAGATCGGCCGCCTTCCACGGCTCCGTGGTGAACGGAACCTCCGCGGCCCGCCGCAGCCCCTCCTGCACGAGCCCCTCGGGCGTGCGCTCGGCGACCGCGGCCAGCGTGAACTCCCCGCGCACCGAGAGGGCCGCGGCCACCGCGACGGCCACCGCGCCCGCTATCCCCTCCGGATGGGCATGGGTGACCTCCGCCGACAGCACGGCCTGTTCGACGGCACGGCCGACGTCCTCATGGAAGCGGGCCCCGAGGGGCGCGACCCGCATCGCGGCGCCGTTGCCGAGGCTGCCGCCCTCGAACAGCCCGGGCGCCAGGGTGCGCCAGTCGGCCGGTGACGTCAGCAGCTCCGGCAGCAGCATGTGCATGCCGTGCCCGTACCCACGGGCCTGGTCCGCGTCGAAGGCCAGGGCGTAGTACAGGGCGAGCCGGTCCTGATCGACCTCCCCGTACTCGTCGAGTACCCGCTGCAGAGCGAGTGCCAGGGCCGTGTCGTCGGTCCAGTGCCAGACGGGCTCGTGCGGGGTACGGCGCGCCCGGACCTCGTTGTACGCCTGCCGGGGTGGACGGAACAGGGGGAACCACCGCTCCCCGAACGCGTCACCGAGGGCGAGCGCTTCGAGGCTGCGGCGGGCTGCTGCGGAATCACCTTTGCCGGGAGCGGAGTTCATGCCTTCCATCCTCCGCCCGCGTGCCCGGTACGTACACCGGATATGAGTACCCGTGCTCACGACCCACGCCCCCGGCCGCGGCAGGCTGGACCCTGTCAGCCACACACCAGAGGGAGCCCGACCATGCGCACGGCCAACCGACTCCGCCGCCCGTCACGCACCGCCCTCGGGCTCGCCCTGGCCGGCGTCACGGTCGCCCTGCTCACCAGCGCCTGCTCCATGCAGCAGGCCACGTGCGGGGGCGGCGAATACCCGGTCCTGGCCGTGGGAAGCGCCGGAAGCGCGTGCGTGCCCGACGACGAGGAGCCGCCCACGGGCTACGCCCGCTACCCGCAGGACAAGGTTCCCGAGCACGAGGGCGACACGTGGGACACCTACTGGAACACCCGGACGCTCGACGAGAAGGGCAGGACGATCGAGCTCCCCGACGAGAACTAGAGGCGTGCGGCGGGGCGGCCTCGGGTCAGCCGCCCGCCCCGCCCTCCGCGATCGCGTCCGCGACCTCCGCCACCCGCGCCTGCTCCTCCACCGCGAAACGGTCTCTGTCCAACTGCTCGGCTATTTCCTCGTCCTGGGCCATCAGCAGGTCCAGGCTGGAGTCGCCGAGCTCGAAGACGCCCATGTCGACGTACGCCTTCTGCAGGCGCTCGCCCCACAGGCCGATGTCCTTGACGCAGGGGACGATCCTGCTGAACAGGAGCTTGCGGAACAGCTGCAGGTACTCCGAGTGCTCGGAGAGCTCCTTGGCCTCCTTCTTGCCGATGCCGAAGTTCTCCAGCACCTCGACGCCGCTGAGCCGGTCGCGCATCAGATAGCAGCCCTCGATCACGAACTCCTCGCGCTCGCGCAGTTCCGCGTCGCTGAGCTGCTTGTAGTAGTCGCGCAGCGCCATCCGCCCGAAGGCCACGTGCCGGGCCTCGTCCTGCATGATGTACGCGAGGATCTGCTTCGGCAGCGGCTTGGTCGTCGTGTCGCGGATCATGCCGAACGCGGCGAGCGCCAGGCCTTCGATGAGGACCTGCATACCGAGGTAGGGCATGTCCCAGCGGGAGTCGCGCAGGGTGTCGCCGAGCAGGCCCTGGAGGTTGTCGTTGATCGGGTAGAGCATCCCGACCTTCTCGTGCAGGAAGCGGCCGTAGATCTCCGCATGCCGGGCCTCGTCCATCGTCTGCGTCGCGGAGTAGAACTTCGCGTCGAGGTCGGGGACCGACTCGACGATCCGTGCCGCGCAGACCATCGCGCCCTGTTCGCCGTGCAGGAACTGGCTGAACTGCCAGGACGTGTAGTGCTTGCGCAGCTCACCGCGGTCCCGCTCGGTCATCCTGGCCCAGTGCGGGGTGCCGTAGAGCGTGAGGGCCTCGTCCGGGGTGCCCAGCGGGTCGGTGGGGTCGACCTCCAGGCTCCAGTCGATGCGCTTGTTGCCGTCCCACTGCTTGTCCTTGCCCTTCTGGTAGAGGGCGAGGAGGCGTTCGCGGCCGTCGTCGTAGTCCCAGCTGAACCGGGCTGCACCCGTGGCGGGAACCTGCCACGACGGGGCTTCGGGGGCGGTGATGTAGAGGTCGTGTGTCGACACGGACAGCTCCTTCGCCTGGCGAGGATCGTGAATTCCGTGGTGCTGGCTACAGTTGGCAGGTTCACACGTTGGTAGACGCCGGGTCAACAAGTCGTGCTCAAGGGATTGACTGCCTTACTGACGAGCAGTCTCATAAGACATGACCGCTGGTAACCCACGTGCGAGGTGCCCTCAGCCATGACGACAGTGACCGAGAAGGACGTAGAGGCGCTTCGTGATGCGCTCGGCCCTCTCAAGGACCGCGAGCAGCTCGCCGCCCGCCTGCTCGAAGCCTCCGCCAAGCACTCCTTCGACCCCGACACCGAGCTCGACTGGGACTCGCCCGTCGAGGAAGGCAAGTGGTTCTGGCCGCCGGAGCTGGTCTCCCTCTACGACACCCCGCTGTGGCGGAAGATGTCCGAGGAACAGCGGATGGATCTGGCCAGGCACGAGGCGGCGTCACTCGCCTCCCTCGGCATCTGGTTCGAGATCATCCTCATGCAGCTGCTCGTCCGCCACATCTACGACAAGTCGGTGACCAGCAACCACGTCCGCTACGCGCTCACCGAGATAGCCGACGAGTGCCGGCACTCCATGATGTTCGCCCGCATGATCCAGTGGGGCAAGGGACCCAGCTATCCGGTACCGCCTCGCTACCACAACCTGGCGCGCGTACTGAAGACCATCTCCACCACGCCCGGTTCGTTCGCCGCGACCCTGCTCGGCGAGGAGATCCTCGACTGGATGCAGCGGCTGACCTTCCCGGACGAGCGCGTCCAGACGCTGGTACGCGGAGTGACCCGCATCCACGTCGTCGAGGAGGCCAGGCACGTCCGGTACGCCCGCGAGGAGCTGCGCCGCCAGATGGTCACCGCGCCCCGCTGGGAGCGGGAGCTCACCCGGATCAGCTGCGGCGAGGCGGCACGGGTCTTCTCCGTCTGCTTCGTCAACCCCCAGGCGTACGAGAACGTCGGCCTGGACCGCCGCGAGGCCGTCGCCCAGGTGAAGGCGAGCGGCCACCGCAGGGAAGTCATGCAGTCGGGCGCCAAGCGGCTGACGGACTTCTTCGACGACATCGGGGTGCTGAACGGTGTCGGGCGCAGGCTGTGGAAGAGCTCGGGTCTGCTGGCCTGAGCGAACTCGCCTTCGCGAGGGGTTCGCCAGGGTCTTTCGTTCGGATCGGGCCGGACCAGGGAGCGGTCTCCGGTGCATGCAGCTGCAAGGCGGAGGAAGGAGCCCACGCGATGGGGTCTCCCCTGCTCAGAGCGAGTCGGCGACTGACGACAACGCCGCAGATGTGCGTGCCGGACCCCGCGAGCCCGGCGTGATCCAAACGAAAGGCCCTAGGCTTCGGAGCATGACCTCCGCCGCTGCTGTCCCGCCGACCCGTGCCTACCGAAGGCTCGGTGTCGAGGAGCGGCGCGCCCAGCTCCTCGGCGCGGCTCTCAGCCTCTTCGCCCACCGGGCCCCGGACGATGTGTCGCTCGACGAGGTGGCGACGGTGGCCGGCGTCTCCCGGCCGCTCGTCTACCGCTATTTCCCCGGCGGGCGTCAGCAGTTGTACGAGGCCGCGCTCGGGTCGGCGGCGGAGAAGCTGACGCTGTGCTTCGCGGAGCCCGCTGCCGGCCCGCCCACCGAGCGGGTCGGCCGGGTCCTGGACCGCTATCTGGGCTTCGTCGACGAACACGACACCGGGTTCAGCGCGTTGCTGCGGGGCGGCAGCGTCGCCGAGACCTCGCGTACGACCACGATCGTGGACGGCGTACGGCGCGCGGCGGCCGAGCAGATCCTGCTGCACCTGGGCAGGGGCTCCGGTCCCGGTGAACAGCCCGCCGGGCCCCGGCTGCGGATGATGGTGCGCACCTGGATCGCAGCCGTCGAGGCGGCCTCCCTCATCTGGCTCGACGAGGAGAAGCAGCCCCCGGCGCCCGAGTTGCGCGGCTGGCTGGTCGACCATCTGATCGGCCTGATAGCCGTGACGGCGGCAACGGACGAGGAGACCGCGTCCGTGGTGGCCGACCTGTTGAGCCAGGAAACCGCCGGCGGCCCGGTCGGACGGCTGGCAGCGCTGGTGATCCCGGCGGCCGGCGAGGCGGCGACGCACCTGCTGCCCCCTGAATAGCCCGTGAAGGGGGACCTCATGGATGGGCGGCATCAGCTGTTCACCGTGCTGGACGACTGGGCGGAGGACCGCAGCGTGCCGGTGCGACGTGCCGCCGCCATGAAGCAGCTGATGGACGACTTCTATGTCCGCGCGCTGTGGCTGCAGTTCTGAGCCTGCCCGGCACCCGGCCGCTCGGCCGAAGGCCCGCACGGGCGCGCGTAACAGCCGCTCCTTCGGCCGCTCAGAAGTGGAACCGCAGGCCGGAACAGCCGCGCCGCCGTACCTCGTCCCGGGCGAACAGCTTCAGCATCCGCTGCCTGGCCGCCACCCCGACCCCCGGAACGTCCTGGGACCTCACGAGCGCGTAGTTGGCGGCCTCGCTCTCGCAGTACGCGGTGGCCGTCATGGACCGGGGCTCGCCGTTGTCATCGCCGGCGGTGAGACGGTTGCTCCAGTCGCCGTACCAGGAGGCGAAAGCGAGCCTCGACGGATTCTGCGTACTCTCCCCGCCCTCGGCAGAGAAACAGGTCACAACGCCCGCTGGGCGCTGCGTCGTTGGCTCCCGCGGCGATCTGCCAGTTGCCGTCCGCGGGCAGGCCGGCTCCGGTTACCCACCCGCAGGACGTCCCCCGGCCCCCGTCGCGCCGACCGCACGGCGGGCCGCGCCCGGTCCCCTGGGTCAGACTGGCACCGTGAAAAGCGAGAACACCCCCTTCGCCGGCGGCCCCCTGGACGGCCGGGTCCTGCCCGTCCTGCTCGGTCCCACCGGACATCCGCCCAAGTGGTACGAGGTTCCCGTGCCGGACGCCGAGGGCGGGCCGGACACCGTGTACGCCTACCGGCGCGCCCCGGCCGGCTATACGAAACGGCTCGGGCTGCAGCGCGGCTGGGTGTACGAGTACGTTCCCGGGGGCCGCGAGCGTCGCGCCCTCAAGTGGCCCTGGACGAAGCCCGGCAGCGGCGCCTGAGCCGTCGCACGGACCGGACCCCCTAAGATCGACGGTCAGGTGCCGAGGGCACGGTGACAAGGGGGGTGCGCCATGGAGGCGCTGCGTCAGGACGATCCACGCCACTTCGGCCCGTACACCGTGCTGGCACGCTTCCGTGAGACCGCGAGCGCGGTGCATTACCTGGTCAGGGGCGCGGACAGCGACGACATCGCCGTAGTGACCGCCGCACGGCCCGCCCTTGCCGCGGTGCCTGCCTTCCGGCGCCGCTTCCAGTCCGAGGCCCGCACGGCCGAACGGCTGGCCGGCGGCTGGGTGCAGCCGCCGCTCGCCGCACCGGCGGACGCCCTGTGGACGGCAGCGGCGTACGTGCCCGCCCTGACGCTCGCCGAGGCGATCGATCTCGCCGGGCCGCTGCCCGAGCGTGCCGTGCGGATACTGGGCGCGGGCCTTGCCGAGACCCTCTCCCGGGTGCACGCCACCGGGGCCGTGCTCCAGGGGCTGGCGCCCTGGACGGTGCTGCTGGCCGTCGACGGGCCCCGGCTGACGGCGTTCGGCCCGCTGGGCGCGGCTGCCGCAGCCGAGGCGAACGCCGGCGGGCAACTGTCCGTACGGCTGGGCTACCTCACCCCCGAACAGGTCGACGGCAAGGACGTGGGCCCGGCCTCCGACCTCTTCGTGCTCGGACTGCTGCTGGCGTACGCGGCGACGGGGACGACCCCGCTCGCGGACGGACCCGCCGCCGAGGCCGCCGAGCGGATCGCGCACGCCTCCGCAGAACTCGACTCCGTGCCCGTTGAGTTGCGTGACCTGATCGCGGGCTGTCTGGCGAAGGACCCCGCCGACCGGCCGAGTGCGGGCTCGGTCGCGGCGGAGCTGGCGCTGGAGGGCGCTGCGGGCCTCGCGAAGGGCGGCTGGCTCCCCGAGCAGCTGGCGGCGTCGGTGGCGGACCAGGCCGCGCTGGTACGGGCGTTGGAAGCCCCGCAGGAGAGATCGGATCCGGAGGCGACAGCGGGCCCGGCAGCGGCCGAACCTGCCGACAGCGCACCGGCCCCGGCATCCGGCTCCGGTTCTGCCGGGCCCGAGGACGTCCGAGCCGGTTCCGAACCGGCCGGCACAGGTCCCACCGGCCCGAAGGACGCGCGGCCTGCCCAGGCGCCGACCGGTACCGGCCCGCGGAGCGGTGTCCTCGCGGCGTCCGCCGGTACGCCGGACGCAAGCGGCCGCAAGGACCTGTCCGTCCCCGCTTCCACGGACGGGAATATCGGCGAGGACAGCAGCACCACCCGTTTCCTCGGGACCGGAACGCCCGCCCCGCGGACCGACCGGGCGACGACCCAGCTCGCCGTACCGCGCGAACTGACCGCCGGCGCGCAGCCGCAGTCACCGGAGCCCGCACGGCCCGCCGCTCCTCTCCCGCCCGCCACGCCCGCCGCTCAGCCCTACCCGTACGCGTACCCCGCAGCCGCACCGCAGAGCACCCCTGCCCCGCTCCCCCTGCCCGCGCAAGGCCCCGCACCCGCAGCACCCGCAGGTCCCGCGACGAGCCGGCGGGCCCTGCTCACCGCTGTCGCCGCCGGCGCGGCAGGACTGATCGTCGGCGGGGGTGCGGTGGCCGCACTCGGGTCCGGCGACAACGCGTCGGCCACCGACGACAAGCCCGCACCGAAGCCCCGTCGCACCCTTCCCGGGCAGGCGCCGGAGCCGAGTTGGGTCTACACGCATCCGGCCGCCGAGCCCGCCCCTCTCACCTCCGGGGTCTGGGAGAACAAACTGCTGGTGCTGACCGGCACCACCGGGGCGACCGGTATCGACCTGCGGACCGGGCGGAAGATCTGGCAGCGCGCGGACGCCGCCGGGGCCCAGGCCGTCCTGGCCACCGGCGAAGGGTTCTGCTTCCTGGCGAGCCCGACCGAGTTCCTCTGGCTGTCCCCGAAGGACGGGCAGGTCAAGCACCGGGTCCGGTTCGTGGACCAGTTCGCCGGCGTACCGAACATGAAGGTGGCCGCGCTCACCGGCCAGTCCGGCTCCGTCGTCTGGTTCACCGGCTCGCACACCGTCCTGGTGAAGGCGCCCAAGCCGAAGAAGGGCCAGAAGCCCGGCAAGGACACGCAGGTCGTCAAGGCGTACTTCTTCGCCTACGACATCGTCCTGCGCAAGGAGCTCTGGCGCGTCGCCGTACCCGCGGGCCGGGCCCCCGGCACTCCCGTCTACCGGCTGACCGCGGTCCGGGCCGCAGACATCGTCATCTGCCAGGACGCGGCCACGCTGACCCCGGCCGATGTCACGGCGGGCAGGGGCAGGGCTCTTGTCCGCGGTTTCGACCGTCGCACCGGAAAGCTGCTGTGGGCCCGGCAGTTCGGCGCACTCGCACCGGCAGGCGCCGCACTCGGCGACGAGGAGGGGCAGCTGTACGGGGCGGTGGGCGACGATCTGCAGGCCTTCGAAACGGCCACCGGGAAGCCGGTGTGGACGTTGAACGGCACGGCGGCGTCCGTGTTCGGCACGCCGGTCCTGGCCGGGAAGCTGCTTCACACCACGAATCGCAACCAGGAGGTCGGCGCGGTCGAACGGGCGACGGGCAAGCTGCTCTGGCGGCGCTCCACGGAGGTACCCCTCGGCGGCAACGCCCCCGCCCTCACCCTCAGCAGCGGCACGAAGACCCTGCTCGCGGCGGACGCGTCGCAGGTGACCGCGTTCGCGGCGGCCGACGGGCGCCGGCTGTGGAAGTTCCAGGACATCGGGGCGCAGGACCCCAAGGGCGCCACCGTCAGCGCGCCGTACCGGGTGCTGGCCGCCGGGAAGACCGCGGTCGTCCAGCGTGACCGGGCGTTCTACGCGTTCCCGGTGGAGTGAGGCGTCCGCCGTCCGGGCGGTCCGCCGGACGCCACGCCCGGCGGTCCTTGCATCGCCTGACACCGGATGACCGGATTGATGCGATCCGAGCATTTGTGGGGTAGTCCGATTTATGGGCGGCACCCCCGTCACCGGAGGTGATGTCGTGTCAGGCAGAGTCGCACGTACGCTCTGCACGGCGGTGCTGGCCGCAGTCGTAGCCGCCTCGCCCGCCACCGCGGAACCGGCCGGCCCGAGCCCCGCACCGGCCCCCGACGCCCCGCAGAGCATCGCCGGGCTGCTGAGGCAGCTGCAGACGCTCTATCAGGAAGCCGAGGAGGCCGGCGAGATCTACAACGGCACGGCGGAGGAGCTCAAGAAGCGGACCGCCGAGGCCAGGAAACTGGACACCGCTCTCGCCGAGGCCCGAACGGTGCTGGATTCGAGCCGCCGGGACGCCGGGCGCGTCGCCCGCGACCAGTACCAGGGGCGCACCGACTTCTCCGTGTACATGCGGCTGCTGCTGTCCGACGACCCCGAGCACGCCCTGGCACAGAGCCATGTGATCGAGCGGGCCCAGGCCGGCCGGGCAGCCACCGTCGGCAGGCTCACGGGCGCCGAGAAGCGCGCCGACGATCTGGCGACCAGGTCCCGTGCGGTGCTGGACAGGCAGCAGTCGCTGGCCGGAAAGCAGAAACAGCAGCGCGACACCGTGCGGTCCCGGCTGAAGAAGGTCGAGGGGCTCCTCGCCTCGCTCTCCGACGAGCAGCTCGCCGAGCTGTCGCAGCTGGAGCAGAGGAACATCGACGAGGCCCAGGACGAGCTGGTCGCCTCCGGGGCGCTCAGCTCGGCCCACCAGCCGTCCGAGCAGGGCGCCGACGCCGTGCGGTACGCGATCGAGCAGATCGGAAAGCCCTACGTGTGGGGCGCGGAGGGACCCGAGTCGTTCGACTGCTCCGGCCTCACCTCACAGGCCTGGAGCACCGCGGGGCGGAGCATTCCGCGCACCTCGCAGGAGCAGTGGCGGCAGCTGCCGCATGTACCGGTCGAGTCGCTGCGCCCCGGCGATCTGGTGATCTACTTCCCCAGGGCGACCCATGTGGCGCTCTACATCGGCGACGGCCTCGTGGTGCAGGCACCCAGGCCCGGAGCCGCGGTGAAGGTCTCGCCCGTGGCGTCGAACCCGCTGCTGGGCGCGGTCCGTCCGGACCCGGGCGGCGAGCCGCTGTCCACGTTCACGCTGCCGGAGCTGCCCGACGACGCCTCGTCGGGACCGGACACGGGGTACGACGCGCCGGACGGGTGAGCCGGGCCCGTCCTGCCGTCGTCGTGACCGGCGGCACGGCCCGGCTCCCGTCGTACGCGTGAACGTCAGACCTGTGCGCCCGAGACCTCGGCGAGGTACGCGTTCGTACGGTCCGGTTCGAAGAAGAAGTTGTCGAAGTCCGCCGGGTCGTTGAACCCGTTGGCGAAGCGGTCGGCGACCGGCTGGAGCTGACCGGCGGCGCCGATCAGGTTCAGTACGTGCTCCGGCGGGACGCCGAGCATCGCGTTCGTCCACTTCGTCACGTGCTGGGCGGTGTCCCAGTACCGGTCGAACGTGGACTGCATCCAGTCCGCGTCGAATGCGCGGTCGCCGTGCTCGATGATCGAGTCCAGGTAGGCCTTCGCACACTTGGACGCCGAGTTGGAGCCCTGGCCGGTGATCGGGTCGTTGGCCACGACCACGTCCGCCACACCGAGCACCAGGCCGCCGCCGGGCAGCCGGCCGATCGGCTTGCGGACGGTCGGGGCATAACGGCCCGCCAGCGTGCCGTTGGCATCGGTCAGTTCGACCTTGGTGGCGCGTGCGTACTCCCACGGGGTGAACTTCTCCATGAGCTCCAGCGTCTTGGCGAGGTGCTCGGAGGGGTCCTTGATGCCCTGGAAGGCGTCGAGCGGACCGCCCGGGATGCCCTCCCAGAACAGGATGTCCGCGCGGCCCGACGTGGTCAGGGTCGGCATCACGAAGAGCTCGCCGACACCGGGGACCAGGTTGCAGCGGACCGCGTCGAAGTCCGGGTGCTCCGGGCGCGGGCCCATGCCGTGGACGTACGAGACGGCCAGTGCGCGCTGCGGGGCGTCGTACGGCGAACGGGACGCGTCCCGGCCGAACATGGAGACGAGCTCGCCCTTGCCTGCGGAGACCATCACCAGGTCGTAGGTACGGGAGAAGTAGTCCAGGTCGGAGACGGCCGCGCCGTGGATGACGAGCTGACCGCCGCGCTGCGCGAAGGTCTCCATCCAGCCGGCCATCTTCACGCGCTGGTCGACGGACTGCGCGTAACCGTCCAGCTTGCCCACCCAGTCGATGGGACGCGAGGAGTCGGGAGCGGCCACCGAGACACCGAGGCCCTCGATCCGCGGCGCCTGCGACTCCCAGAAGTTGAGCTGGAGGTCACGCTCGTGCTGCAGAGCCGTGTGGAACATGCACTGCGTCGACATGACCCGGCCGGACCGGATCTCGTCCGCGGTGCGGTTGGACATGAGGGTGACTTCGTACCCGCTGGACTGCAGTCCAAGGGCAAGCTGGAGCCCGGACTGACCGGCTCCGACTATCAGTATCTTCCGCATCGCGGTTCTCCGTTACGTGTACGTGGGTGCGTCTGGCGGTCAAGCGGGAGTGGCGTCGAGCGCGTGCCCCACGAGGGCGAGCAGCGACTCGACGACCGTGATCCTCTTACGCGCATCCATGATCACAACAGGCACGTGCGGCGGTACGGTCAGGGCCTCCCTGACGTCGCTCTCCTCGTAACCGGGGGATCCCTCGAAGTGGTTGACGGCGACGATGTACGGAAGTCCGCAGCTCTCGAAGTAGTCGAGCGCCGGGAAGCAGTCGGCGAGACGCCGGGTGTCGGCGAGCACGACCGCACCGATCGCGCCGCGCACGAGGTCGTCCCACATGAACCAGAAGCGCTGCTGGCCGGGTGTGCCGAAGACGTACAGCACGAGGTCGTCGTCGAGCGTGAGACGGCCGAAGTCCATCGCGACGGTCGTGGTGACCTTGTCGGGCGTGGCGGTGAGATCGTCGGTCTCCTCGCTGGCCTGCGTCATCATCGCTTCGGTCTGCAGAGGCGTTATCTCCGAGACCGAGCCCACGAAGGTCGTCTTGCCCACACCGAACCCGCCCGCGACCACTATCTTGGTGGCGATCGGAGCACGCGTATGGTCCAGCTGCCAGGCCTGCACCGACTCGTCGGGCTGGTGGTCCCGAGGCCCCGGCCGGCGCGGGGTGAAGAGCGGAGCCTCAGAGACGGCGGAGTCCATTGAGCACCCTTTCGAGCAGTGCGCGGTCGGGCTGACCGGTTCCGTGACCGGTTCCGTACACGCGGATCTTTCCCTGGTCGGCCAAGTCGCTGAGCAGCACCCGGACCACACCGAGCGGCATCTTCAACAGGGCCGAGATCTCCGCGACCGTACGCATACGACGGCAGAGTTCGACGATGGCACGGAGCTCCGGCATGACGCGTGAGGCGAGGTTGCCGTTCGTGAGCTCGCGGCGCTCCTCGGGGGCTTCCAGCGCGGCGACGAACGTCTCGACGAGCAGGACGTGGCCGAAGCGGGTACGGCCACCGGTGAGAGAGTACGGGCGGACCCGTGCGGGCCTGCGATCGGACCCGCGGACGGGGAGCCTGCGTACGGGTTCAGCAGCAGAGGTCACTGGGCGCTCTCCATCGATTTGCGCAGTTCACTGCGGAGTTCGGGGGTGAGTACGTGTCCGGCACGGCCGACGAAGAGCGCCATGTGGTAGGCGACGACGCTCATGTCGCAGTCGGGGGTGGCGTGCACACCGAGCAGGGAGCCGTCGCTGATCGACATGACGAAGACGCTGCCCTCTTCCATGGCGACCATCGTCTGTTTGACACCGCCGCCGTCCATCAGCTTCGCGGCGCCGACGGTGAGGGATCCGATGCCGGAGACAATGGTGGCGAGGTCGGCGCTGGAGCCCTTGGGGCCCTCCGGCCGTCCGGCCGCCTTGGGCGCCGCGAGACCGGGGTCGGAGGAGAGCAGCATCAGCCCGTCGGACGAGACGACGGTGACCGAGTGCACCCCTGGCACCTCCTCCACGAGATTGCTCAGCAACCAGTGAAGGTTACGGGCCTCGGTACTCAGCCCGAATGTGCTGGGCGCAGTCAACTGCGTGCCTCCTCGACTGTGTCCCCCGTCTCATCGAATCGACCATCGGTACGGTCGTTCAGCTCACTGTGGTCGGTCTGTGGGGCGCTCTCGGCGCCGTCGCTCCCTGCGATCGCGGCCTCGAAATCGCGTCGGCCGTCCTTCGCTCCCTGGTGGAAGCCGCCGAGCCTGCGGCGCAGTGCGTCCTTGTCCAGGCTGCCCTTGCGCTCGGTGGCGGGCGCCGCGGCGGGGGCGACAGCCTTGGGAGTGCGCTTGGGCAGCCCCTTGTCGGTGACGCGCTCGGTCACCGGCTGCCGCGGGCCCGGAAGGGCGTCGGCGACGGAAACGGGGGCAGGGGCGGCCGGGGCGGGGCTCGTGTCGGCGGCGCGCTCGTGGCGGTCGGGGCCGATGGTGTAGGGGTCCGGCGCGTCCTGCGGAACGGGCAGCCGGACCTGCATCGTCGTCTCGGCCTCGGACTCGGCGGGCCCGGGGACGGGCGCGTCCTCCTCGGGCCTGTCGTCCTCGGACCTGTCGTGCGCGGGCTCTTGGTGAGCGGGTTCTACGTGCGCGGGCTCTGCGTGCACGGATTCTGCGTGCGCGGGCTCTGCGTGCACGGGCTCTGCGTGCACGGGCTCTGCGTGCACGGGCTCTTCGTGCACGGGCTCTTCGTGCACGGGCTCTGCGTGCACGGGCTCTGCGTGCACGGGCTCTGCGTGCACGGGCTCTGCGTGCACGGGCTCTGCGTGCACGGGCTCTGCGTGCACGGGCTCTTGGTGCACGGGCTCTGCGTGCACGGGCTCTTGGTGCGCGGCTTCCACGTGCGACGGCTCTTCGTACGCGGCGGGCGCAGCCGGGTCGGGGGCCGTGCCCGACTCCAGGATCGTCCGCTCCGCGGCGGCGATCAGCGGATCCTCGGACGCGCCGGCCGAACGGGCGGGCAACGCATTGGAGTTGGCCTCGGCGACGGAACCCGGCAGATTCAGCGTGGGCGCGTCCCCGGGCATCTGCACCGGCGGCGGCGACGAGGCCGGCGGCGCCTTCGGCAGCAGGGCCTGCGGAAGCACGACGACCGCGGTCACCCCGCCCCCCTTCTGCTCGCGCAGCTGCACCCGTACGCCGTGGCGTGCGGCCAGCATCGAGGTCACCTGAAGTCCGAGTCCGGCCCCGTCCGCAGACTGTCCACCCGCCTGGAACGATGCCGGGTCGGCCAGCCTGGCATTGAGCTCGCCCATCCGGACCGCCGACATGCCGATGCCCTCGTCCTGCACGGAGAGCATCACCTCACCGGACTCCAGCAGCCAGCCGGAGAGCTCGACATGGGAGTCGGGGGGCGAGAAGGACGTCGCGTTCTCCAGGAGTTCGGCGACCAGGTGGCTCAGGTCGTCGGCGGCGAAGCCGGCGATCTGGGAGTGCGGCGGCAGGGACTGGATGGTGACCCGCTCGTACCGCTCGATCTCACTGACGGCCGCACGCAGCACGTCGACCAGCGGGATCGACCCCGCGTGCCCGTGCCCGTGTTCGGTACCGGCGAGGACCAGCATGTTCTCGCTGTGGCGCCGCATGACGGTGGCCATGTGGTCCAGCTTGAAGAGCGTGGCGAGGCGCTCCGGATCCTGCTCGCGCTCCTCCAGCCCCTCGATGACACCGAGCTGGCGCTCGACGAGACCAAGGGTGCGCAGGGAGAGGTTGACGAAGGTGTGGTGGACGGTGTTCTTCAACTGCTCCAGCGCCGTGGTGAGCTCGGCGACCTGGACCTGGAGCTCGGCCCGCTGGAGAGTGAGGGCCTCACGGCCCGCGATCAGTTCGCCGCGCTCGGTCTGCAGGCTCTCGAAGCGGCCTGCCGTCTCGTGGTGCAGCCCGTGCAGCTTGCCGTGCAGGGTGTTGATGGACCGTACGACCTGGGCGAACTCGTCGTTGCGTCCGGTGTAGCGGACCGGCTCGGCCGTCTCGGGTTCGGCGGCGAGCCGGCCTGCGCCGATCCGCAGGACGGCGAGCGGCTGGGTGAGGGTGCGCGCGACCGCGGTGGAGACGCCGACGGCGATCAGCAGACAGCCGCCGAGCAGCGCGATCCGCAGTTCGAGCGCGGTGACGTCGTCGTCGCGCAGTTGCTCCAGGCTCTTGACCCGGGCGGTGCCCAGCGCGGACTCGACGCCCCGCATCCGGTCGATGCGGGCGGAGAGCGCGGTACGGGCCTTCTTGCGGTCGGTCCTGCGGTCCGCCTCGGACAGCTCGGGGCGGTCGGTGAGCCGGGTGAGGTACTTCTCCGCGCTGTTGACCTCGGGGCCGGTCACGGTGGACGCGAGCTTGTCCCGGGCGGCGGGTCCTGCGGCCTGGTCGAATTCGGCGAGCGAGGCGAGTTCGCGCACCCGGGCCTGCTGGGCGGCGGCGCTCAGCTCGTCGCGGTTGCGGTCGTTCTCGCTGTCGCCCTCGTCCTGGGTCTGGACGGGAAGCCCGGTGAACGGGTCGATCTGCGGTTTTGCCGGCTCCGTGCCGGGAACGGAGAGCGCGGCCAGGAGCAGCCCCCGGGTGGCGGAGGCCTGCTCGACGGCGCCGCCGAGGGCGAGCGGGGCGCGCGTGGCGTCGGCGGCGCGCGGCGGGGTCTTCTCGGCCAGCTCGTCGGCGAGGTCGTGGAGCTTGGCGATGACCTCGGAGTACGCCTGGTGGGCCTCCAGCGCCGAACCCTTGCCCGTCAGGGCGTCGCGGCGCAGCGAGGGGATGGTGGAGAGATCGCGTCGCAGGGCTGCGGGGGCGGCTGCCCTGATCTCGTCCACCTGTTGGTCGACGCGGGCTGCGGGCGCGCTCCGGGCGACCTTGGCGTCGTCCTCGTCACGGCCGGCGGCGATGTGGGCGGTGACGTCGTCACGTTCGTCGGCGAGCGAGTGAGCGAGCGTGATGGCCTGCTGGTTCAGCTCGGCGAGCGTGACCAGTCGCTGGGACTCGTTGAGGTCGGAGGAAGCGCCCAGAGCCGCTGGGGCGCCCGCGGCGATGACGGTGATCCCGACGACGGCAACGCCGGCGACGAGCCGACTGCGTACCCGTACGGTCCGCTTGTCGGCACCCGCTGCCGGAGGCATCGCCCCGGAACCGTCGCGCGTGCTGTCCTTGCTCCGAGGCCGCTTCTTCTGCACCGGTGCTCGCAATCTTGACTCGTCCACCCTTGAAGCAGAGGTGACGCACGGTCATGTGAATAGGCGCCCCCACCCCTGGTACGGCTTCTGACCATTCCAGTGCTTTTGAGAGGGGGGCGCGCATCAACCGCTCCGCCACTCGAACGAGTGAACATCACTCCTGAGTTGGCGAACAAGTCTCCCCGGAGGCGCCTCCAGCCATGCACGGCCCCCTGGGTGGAACTTCGGCCCAGGCTTTGGCAGGATGCCCGCCCGCATATGCACGGAGCCTCGCCTTCCACCCCGGGAGGCCACTCTGACCTGCCGGTACGGTCCAACCCCGGGAACGTGTAGCCCTCGTGAAGGCATCGTGCAGACTGGCCGCATGCGTATCGAACTCGCCACCGAGCCGGGCAGCCCCGAACGCCCCAACGAGGACTGGGTATCGACGGCCCTCCCGGCAGCCGGCCAGGGCGGGGTGCTCGTCCTGCTCGACGGCGTCACGCCGCCCCGGAGTGACGACGGATGTGTGCACTCGGTGCCCTGGTTCACCGCGAGACTGGGCGGCTCATTGGTCGAACTGTCCGCTTCGCGACGGGATCTGACGCTGACCGAGATCCTCTCCATGTCCATTCGGCGCACCGCCGACACGCATCGTTCCCTGTGTGACCTTTCTCACGTACGAACACCTCAGGCGACAGTGGTCCTGGCGCGCTGGGACGAACAGGAGATCGAGCACCTGGTGCTCTCCGACTCCGCCCTGCTCGTCGAAGCGCCCGACGGCACGGTGCGGGCGGTCCTCGACGACCGTCTCGACCGGCTGCCACCGGGCTCTCTCGCCTCCGAGGCGATCGCCGACGCGCGCGTACGGAACAAGGAGGGCGGCTTCTTCACGGCGGCCGCCGACCCCGAGGTGGCGTCACGCGCGGTGACGGGACGCACCGCGCGCGCGGAGGCCCGGGCGCTGGCGGCGCTGACCGACGGCGCGAGCCGCTGGACGGAGACGTTCCGCGAGGGCGACTGGAAGGCCACGCTGGGGCTGCTGCGCAAGGCGGGGCCGCAGGGGCTGATCGATCGCGTCAGGGAGCTGGAGAGGGCCGACACGGACCGCACGTACCTGCGCCGCAGCAAGACGCATGACGACGCGACAGCCGTCCTGGTCGAGCTGTAGGCAGGCGCGGCGCGGGCGCGTTCACGCACCGAACTGCGGACCGCCGTCGCCGAACTGCGGACCGTCGTAGAGCTGCGGGCCGGCGTGCCGCGGGCCGGCGTGCTGCGGGCCGGTCGCCGCACCGCGGCCCCTTCGCACTGCGCTCCCGGCCGGATCTCAGTCCTCGGCACGCTCGTTCAAGTGGTGCAGCAGCCGCGCCAGTTCCGCGACCTCGGCGCGGTCCCAGTCCGCCAGTTTGCGGGCATAACGTCCGCGGCGGGCATCTCGGACGCTCCGGAAGCGGGCGAGGCCCTCGTCGGTGAGCCGGACGAGTGAGGCGCGGCCGTCCGCCGGGTCGCTCTCACGCGCCACCAGACCGAGTGCCTCCAGCGCGCGCAGTTGACGGCTCATGGTCGCCTTGCCCACACCGAAGTAGGCGGCGAGCTCGGTGGCACGCTGCCGGCCGGCCGACTCCAGCCGCACGAAGAGCCCGTAGGCCGCCGACTCCAGATCCGGGTGAACCTCCCGGGCCATCTCCCCCGAGCTGGCCCGTGCCCGTCGCAGAAAGACCGCCAACTCGCGCTCCAGCGCAAGGAATTCGTGGTCCACACCACTCCCGACCGCCGCGCCGGGTTCACTTGCGCTTCCATTCCCGTGCACGTCAGCACCCCTCATACGCTTTCCCGCCGATGAAAGTTTCTTTCAGCTCCGGCCATAGCCGCAGCTGGGCCAGTATTTCGCAGGCGTAGACCATCGGAAGCGGCCGGGCCCCCTTCCGCCGGGCAGGTCTACGTGCGTAGCTTCATGGGTGTCATGGATGGCATGTCCACACCATGACGGCACGCACTGCAGGAGTGTTCCCGCACGCGCTCCTGGGCCAGCAGCTCCCCCCACCGAGCCCTCGGAGGCACGCAGATGCCCGTGCACAGATCCGGATCCGGAACGACCCGCCGCTCGCACCTCGCCGCAGCGGGAACCCTCCTCGCCGCCCTCACTCTCCTGCTCGCGCTGCCCGGCGCGGCCACCGCCGCCGACATTCCCCAGCGCGGTACAGCCAGGATGGGGCAGGGCGTCATCGCCCACGACGGGCAGCGGGGCGGCAGCCCCACCGGCACGGAAGCCGTCCAGACCGAAGGCGTGGACGTCAGCGGCCATCAGGGCGACGTCGCCTGGCAGACCTTGTGGAACAGCGGCGTGAAGTGGGCCTACGTCAAGGCCACCGAGGGGACGTACTACAAGAACACGTCCTTCACGCAGCAGTACAACGGCTCCTACAACGTCGGCATGATCCGCGGCACGTACCACTTCGCCACCCCCGACACGACCAGCGGCGCCGCCCAGGCCAACTACTTCGTCGACAACGGGGGCGGCTGGTCCAGGGACGGCAGAACGCTGCCCGGCGTGCTCGACATCGAGTGGAATCCGTACGGCGCGCAGTGCTACGGAAAGACCCAGGCCGCGATGGTCTCCTGGATCCGCGACTTCGCGAATACCTACAAGGCGCGCACCGGGCGCGACCCGGTGATCTACACCGCGACCAGCTGGTGGAAGGACTGCACGGGCAACAACGCGAGCTTCGGCGCCACCAACCCGCTCTGGGTGGCCCGCTACAACACCACGGTCGGCGAGCTTCCGGCCGGCTGGGGCTACTACACGATCTGGCAGTACACGTCGTCCGGCCCCACGGTCGGTGACCACAACCACTTCAACGGCGCCCTCGACCGCGTACAGGCGCTCGCGAACGGCTGATCAAGCCCCACCGCACGACGGAGCCCCGGTGACGAGCCCCACGTCACCGGGGCTCCGTGCTGCCGGGGACCCACTATGCATGACGTGTATACACACTATGTATAGTCACGGCGTCCCGCACCGCAGGTGTGCGACACAGCCGCGAAGGAGTGACCTGTCATGCCCAGAAAGATGTCGCCGTTCGGTACGGGGTTGGCTGCCGCCCTTGTGACTGCGCTCACGCTGACGCTCAGCGGCTGCTCGATGCAGACCACGGCGCCGGGGTCCGCACGCCGGGACGCCGCCTCCGACGCCAAGGGTTCGTTCGGCCAGGTGGACTGCCGCAAGGCGAAGTGCATCGCGCTGACGTTCGACGCGGGACCGGCGAAGGACACCCCGCGTCTCCTGGACATCCTCAAGGAGAAGAAGGTGCCTGCCACGTTCTTCCTGCTGGGCAGGGACCACGTCCTGAAGCACCCCGACACCGTGCGGCGCATCGAGGCCGAGGGGCACGAAGTCGCCAACCACACGTGGACGCACGAGATCCTGACGGACAGGAAGCCCGGGGAGATACGCGCCGAACTGGAGAAGACCCAGCTCGCGATCGAGAAGATCACGGGGAAGAAGCCGCGGCTGATGCGCCCGCCGCAGGGCCGTACGGACGACACGGTCTCCGGGATCTGCAAGGAGCTCGGGCTCTCGCAGATCCTGTGGAGCGCGACCGCCAAGGACTACTCCACGAACGACTCCGCGCTGATACGGAAGCGCATCCTCGACCAGGCCGGCAAGGACGGGGTCATCCTGCTGCACGACATCTACAAGGGGACGGTCCCCGCGGTGCCGGGCATCATCGACACACTGAGGAAGCGCGGCTACACCTTCGTGACCGTCCCCCAGCTGATGGCCCCCGCAGAGCCGGAGCCCGGCACGGTCTATCGCCCGTGACCCGACCCGGCCGGATACGCGGAACGGCCCGCTCCTCCCTCGCGGGAGGAGCGGGCCGTCCGTACCGGCCGCGTCCGTGGTGCCACGCCCGTCACTGCGTGACGCCTACGCCGCAGCCGGGATCCTCTCCGCGGCCCCGACGGACGCCGGGGCGAGCGCGATCTCCAGCACCTGGCGGACATCGGTGACCGGGTGGACCTCCAGGGTGTCGAGGACCTCTGCCGGGACGTCGTCCAGGTCGGCCTCGTTGCGCTTGGGAATCACCACCGTGGTGATGCCCGCCCGGTGCGCGGCCAGCAGCTTCTGCTTCAGGCCGCCGATCGGCAGCACCCGTCCGGTCAGCGACACCTCACCGGTCATCGCCACATCCGTACGGACGAGCCGCCCGGACAGCAGCGAGGCCAGTGCCGTCGTCATCGTGATACCGGCACTCGGGCCGTCCTTGGGAACGGCGCCCGCCGGGAAGTGGATGTGCGCGCCGCGGTCCTTCAGATCCGCGACCGGCAGTTCCAGCTCCGCTCCGTGCGACCGCAGGAAGCTCAGCGCGATCTGGGCGGACTCCTTCATCACGTCGCCGAGCTGACCGGTGAGGGTCAGTCCGGACGCCCCGGTCTCCGGGTCGGCCAGCGACGCCTCGACGAACAGCACGTCACCGCCCGCTCCGGTCACCGCGAGCCCGGTGGCCACGCCCGGCACCGCGGTACGGCGCTCGGCCGGGTCCTGGGCGGACTCGGGAACGTGGTGGGGGCGTCCGATCAGTCCCCGCAGGTCCTCCTCGGTCACCGTGAACGGGAGGTCGCGGTCGCCCAGCTCGTGCTGGGCCGCAATCTTGCGGAGCAACCGGGCGACGGCCCGCTCCAGATTCCGTACGCCGGCCTCCCTCGTGTACTCACCGGCCAGCTTGCGCAGCGCCGACTCGTCGAGGCTCACCTCGTCCTTCTCCAGGCCTGCCCGCTCCAGCTGACGCGGGAGCAGGTGGTCCCGGGCGATGACGACCTTCTCGTCCTCGGTGTAGCCGTCCAGCCTGACCAGCTCCATGCGGTCGAGCAGGGCTTCCGGGATGGCTTCGAGCACATTCGCCGTGGCCAGGAACACCACGTCGCTGAGGTCGAGTTCGACCTCCAGGTAATGGTCGCGGAAGGTGTGGTTCTGCGCCGGGTCGAGTACCTCGAGCAGGGCGGCGGCCGGGTCGCCCCGGAAGTCCGAGCCGACCTTGTCGATCTCGTCGAGCAGGACGACCGGGTTCATCGAACCGGCCTCCTTGATGGCGCGGACGATGCGTCCCGGGAGCGCGCCGACGTACGTACGCCGGTGGCCGCGGATCTCCGCCTCGTCCCGGACACCACCGAGGGCGACGCGGACGAACTTGCGGCCCATGGCGTGCGCGACGGACTCACCGAGCGAGGTCTTGCCCACGCCGGGCGGCCCGACCAGCGCCAGCACGGCACCACCGCGCCGCCCGCCGACCACACCGAGTCCGCGGTCGGCGCGCCGCTTGCGCACCGCGAGGTACTCGGTGATGCGCTCCTTCACGTCCTGCAGCCCCGCGTGCTCCGCGTCCAGGATCTCCTGGGCGCCCCTGATGTCGTACGCGTCCTCGGTCCGCTCGGTCCACGGCAGTTCCAGGACGGTGTCCAGCCAGGTGCGGATCCAGGAGCCCTCGGGGCTCTGGTCGGACGCGCGCTCCAGCTTCTCGACCTCCTTGAGGGCGGCCTCGCGGACGTTCTCGGGAAGCTGGGCGGCTTCGACACGCGCCCGGTAGTCGTCGGACTCGTCCTCAGGATCGCCGTTGAGCTCGGAGAGCTCCTTTCGTACGGCGTCGAGCTGGCGCCGCAGCAGGAATTCGCGCTGCTGCTTGTCGACGCCCTCCTGGACGTCCTTGGCGATGGACTCGGCGACATCCTGCTCGGCGAGGTGCTCACCGAGCCACTGGACGGCGAGCTTGAGCCGGGCGACCGCGTCCACGGTCTCCAGCAGCTGCACCTTCTGGGCTGTGGTGAGGAAGGGTGAGTACCCGGAATTGTCGGCGAGCGCCGAGATGTCCTCGATCTGCTGCACCCGGTCCACGACCTGCCAGGCGCCGCGCTTCTTCAGCCAGCTGGTGGCGAGCGCCTTGTACTCCTTGGCGAGCTCGGCGGCGGAGCCGGGCAGCGGGTCGGGCAGGGACACGTCGATCCGTGTGCCCTCCACCCACAGCGCCCCGCCGGGCCCACTGGTCCCGGCACCGATCCGTACCCGGTCACGGGCGCGGATCAGCGCGCCCGGATCCCCGTCCGAGAGCCGTCCGACCTGCTCGACGGTCCCCAGGACACCGGTCCCTGTGTAGTTCCCGTCGATACGCGGCACGAGCAGCACCTCGGGCTTGCCGCCACCGGGCCGCGCGACGGACTGGGCCGCCTCCACGGCAGCACGCACTTCCGCGTCCGACAGATCGAGCGGAACCACCATTCCAGGAAGCACGACCTCGTCGTCGAGGGGCAGCACGGGCAGGTCGATCGGCGTGAACGCCTCGGACGCATTGGACTCAGCAGTCATGATCTCCCCTTCGGCAGGCAAGTTGAGTTATGTGGACTCAATGCTCCTGACCTACCGAATGTTCCCTGTCCTGCGTTCGCTCTCAGCGATCACCCTCCGGCACCCGCCCCACCTCGATGTCCCGCGAGGACAGCGCCTGCTTCTACGGCAGCACTCCGCGGGGCACGGCCATTCCCGGCGCGTCCGGGGCGAGCTGCGAGCTCCCGCACCACGGCAACGCGGACCCGGAGGGGTGACCCTGCGGGAAATGACTGGTCCCGGCAGCGGCGCCTCGGGATGATGAGCCGGCTGACCGCCCCGCCGCCGACCGGATGCCGGAGACCGCGCCCATGCCCGCCACAGACACCCACCGCCCCGTCACTCTCGACCGGCGCGAAGGGCCGTACGGTGAAGTCGTCCTGCGGGAGCGCGGCGACGACTTCGAGATCATCGCCAACGGCTGCTTCCTGATGGACACCTCCGACGGGCGCTCCGAGCGGCTGCTGATCGACGCGGCGCTCGACGCACTGCCCGACGGCCGGCCGGACCCGGCCGTGCTCATCGGCGGGCTCGGCGTCGGCTTCTCGCTGGTTCGCGCGGCGTCCGGCGAGCGGTGGGGACGGATCGTCGTCGTCGAACGGGAACAGGCGATCGTGGACTGGCATCTGGAGGGGCCGCTCGGCCGGATCTCGGGTGCGGCCCTCACCGATCCGCGGACCGAGGTCCTCCGTACGGACCTCGTCGAACACCTCCACTCGACCACGGAGCGTTACGACGCGTTATGCCTGGACATCGACAACGGCCCCGACTGGACCGTCACCGAGGACAACCGAAGCCTCTATACGCCCGCCGGTCTCGCGGCCTGCCACGCGCGTCTGACGCCCGGCGGGGTCCTCGCAGTATGGTCCGCACAGCCGTCCGCGCGCTTCGGGAGAGCCTTGCGGAATGCCGGATTCCACGCGGTACGAACCGAAGAAGTAGCCGTTGCCCGAGGTGTGCCCGACGTGGTCCATCTCGCACTCCGGAGTGTCTGAACCCCCACCCGGTATCCGCAGCCCCGGTCTGCCACGGGCCAAGCGGCACAAGGCCGACGATCCGCCGCTCCCGCCGAGGTAACACCTTCACCTCGGACAACACCCTGCGTAGCCGGGAGCCGTCTTCTGCCTTTACGCTGCTGACCGGTACAAGAGGGATCACCCACGAAATCCACAAGCGATAACCGTGCCTCCCGGGGGAATGGCCTCCGCGAGAACGGGCAGGGGCGGGGCGATGGAACAGACACACACCACCCACAACGGCGTCGCGGCCACCCCCGGGGCCCAGCGCCGGGTTCTGGTGGTCGAGGACGACCCGACAATCGTCGACGCCATTTCCGCCCGGCTGCGGGCCGAGGGCTTTCTGGTGCAGACCGCACTGGACGGGCCGGCGGCCGTTGACGCGGCCGAGGCCTGGCAGCCCGATCTGATGGTGCTCGACATCATGCTTCCCGGCTTCGACGGCCTGGAGGTCTGCCGCCGTGTGCAGGCACAGCGCCCCGTACCGGTACTGATGCTCACCGCACGCGACGACGAGACCGACATGCTGGTCGGGCTCGGGGTCGGCGCCGACGACTACATGACCAAGCCGTTCTCCATGCGTGAGCTGGCGGCGCGGGTGCACGTCCTGCTGCGCCGGGTCGAGCGGGCCGCACTGGCCGCCGTGACGCCGCGCAGCGGCATCCTGCGCCTCGGTGAGCTGGAGATCGACCACGCGCAGCGCCGTGTCCGGGTTCGCGCCGACGACGTCCACCTCACTCCGACCGAGTTCGACCTGCTGGTCTGCCTGGCCAACACACCGCGCGCGGTGCTGTCCCGGGAGCAGCTGCTGGCGGAGGTCTGGGACTGGGCGGACGCCTCGGGCACACGCACGGTCGACAGCCACATCAAGGCACTGCGCCGGAAGATCGGTGCCGAGCGGATCCGCACGGTGCACGGCGTCGGTTATGCCCTGGAGACTCCCGCGCCATGACGCGGCCCGGCTCCGGACTGCGGCCCTTCTCGATCAAGGCCAAGCTGGGCACGCTCGTCGTGGTGTCGGTGTTCATCACGACGGGTCTGCTGATCGTCGCTCTGCGGACCAGGACCGAATTCAGGTTCATCACGGTCTTCTCCGTGATCGCCACGCTGCTGATCACCCAGTTCGTGGCCCACGGTCTGACCGCGCCGCTGGACGAGATGAGAGCCGTCGCCAGGTCGATCTCGCACGGCGACTACACGAGGCGCGTGAGCGGCGCCGGACGCCGCGACGAGCTCGGCGACCTGGCGCAGACGATCAACCGCATGGCGGACGATCTGGAGGCCGAGGACCGGCACCGCAAGGAGCTGGTGGCCAACGTCTCGCACGAGTTGCGTACTCCCATCGCGGCGCTGAGAGCCGTGCTGGAGAACGTGGTGGACGGGGTGTCCGCCGCCGATCCCGAGACGATGCGTACGGCTCTGAAGCAGACCGAACGCCTCGGCAGACTGGTGGAGACGCTGCTGGACCTCTCCCGGCTGGACAACGGCGTGGTGACCCTGAAGGCCCGTCGCTTCGAGGTGTGGCCCTATCTGTCGGGCGTACTGAAGGAAGCGAACCTCGCGGCCTCGCACCGCAGGCTCTCCTCGGGTTCCGGCAACCACTCCCGTACGGACGTCCATCTGCATCTCGACGTGTCGCCGCCCGAGCTGACGGCGCACGCGGACGCGGAACGGCTGCACCAGGTGGTCGCCAATCTCATCGACAACGCGGTCAAGCACAGCCCTCCGCACGGACGGGTCACCGTGCTGGCGCGGCGCGGGGCCCACCCCGAGTCGCTCGAACTGGAGGTCGTCGACGAGGGCCCCGGCATTCCGGAGGCGGAGCGTCACCGGGTCTTCGAGCGCTTCAACCGCGGTCAGGCGCCCTACCCGCACGGGCCCGGCAGCGACGGCGGTACGGGACTGGGGCTGGCGATCGCCCGCTGGGCGGTGGATCTGCACGGCGGTCACATAGGCGTGGCCGAATCAGCCCGCGGCTGCAGGATCCAGGTCACCCTTCCGGGGACAGCTCAGTTCCACGGTTGACCTGGTGTTCGAACCGGAAGGCCGCGTTCTACGCTGCGGCCCCGAAAGAGATACGGTCCAAGGGGCCATGTCCATGGCCTCGCGTACCCGAAGTGCAGCGGAACCCCGCTTGTTTCCCGCCATTTCATGCGCCGAAACCCGGCTTCCGATGTGATGTGCACGACGAAGACCGGCCCGGCCTGCACGTAACGGCTGGGGAGGCGTAGCCTTGATTTCCGCTGTCCATCACCTTGTGAAGCGGAAGAGGGCGGTTGCCGCCGTGTCGTCTCAGTCCCCCAGTAACTCGAGCATCTCGACCGATCAAGAAGCAGGCTCCGGGTCCAACCCCGCCGCCGCATTCGGCCCCAATGAGTGGCTTGTCGACGAGATCTACCAGCAGTACCTCCAGGACCCCAGTTCGGTCGATCGCGCCTGGTGGGACTTCTTCGCCGACTACAAGCCGGGTACGTCCGGCACGGCGGACAAGCCCGGCCCCGCAGCCGCGGGGGCTGCGGTGACCCCGGCCCCGGCCGCCGCCACCGCTGCGACCACCGTCACCAACGCTGCTCCGGCCCAGCCGGTGGCGCAGGCCCCGGCTCCCGCCGCGGCGCCCGCAGCCGCCGCTCCGGCGCCCAAGGCGGCGGCTCCTGCGCAGGCAGCGCCCGCCCCGGCGAAGGCGGCACCTGCGCAGGCCGCACCGGCGCCCGCCAAGGCCGCCGGTGCGACCGAGGCCCCGGCCGGCCCGGAGTATGTGACGCTGCGCGGCCCCTCGGCCGCCGTCGCGAAGAACATGAACGCCTCGCTGGAGCTGCCGACGGCCACGTCCGTCCGCGCCGTTCCCGTGAAGCTGCTCTTCGACAACCGCATCGTCATCAACAACCACCTCAAGCGTGCCCGTGGCGGGAAGATCTCCTTCACCCACCTCATCGGCTACGCGATGGTGCAGGCCCTCAAGGCCATGCCGTCGATGAACCACTCCTTCGTGGTGAAGGACGGCAAGCCGACCCTGGTCAAGCCGGAGCACATCAACCTCGGTCTGGCCATCGACCTCGTGAAGCCGAACGGCGACCGCCAGCTGGTCGTCGCGGCCATCAAGAAGGCCGAGACGCTCAACTTCTTCGAGTTCTGGCAGGCGTACGAGGACATCGTCCGCCGCGCCCGTGTCGGCAAGCTCGGCATGGACGACTTCACCGGGGTCACCGCTTCGCTGACCAACCCCGGCGGCATCGGCACCGTCCACTCGGTGCCCCGCCTGATGCCCGGACAGGGCCTCATCATGGGCGTCGGCGCGATGGACTACCCGGCGGAGTTCCAGGGCACCTCGCAGGACACCCTGAACAAGCTGGGCATCTCGAAGGTCATGACGCTGACCTCGACGTACGACCACCGGGTCATCCAGGGCGCCGCCTCCGGCGAGTTCCTGCGCGTCCTGTCCCAGCTCCTGCTCGGCGAGAACGACTTCTACGACGAGATCTTCAAGGCGCTGCGCATCCCCTACGAGCCGGTGCGCTGGCTCAAGGACATCGACGCCTCGCACGACGACGACGTCACCAAGGCCGCACGGGTCTTCGAGCTGATCCACTCCTACCGGGTCCGCGGCCACGTCATGGCCGACACCGACCCGCTGGAGTACCGCCAGCGCAAGCACCCCGACCTGGACATCAACGAGCACGGCCTCACCCTGTGGGACCTGGAGCGGGACTTCGCGGTCGGCGGTTTCGCCGGACAGACCCTGATGAAGCTCCGCGACATCCTCGGTGTGCTGCGTGAGTCGTACTGCCGCACGACCGGCATCGAGTTCATGCACATCCAGGACCCGAAGGAGCGCAAGTGGCTCCAGGACCGGGTGGAGCGTCCGCGCCCCGCGCCGGAGCGCGAGGAGCAGCTGCGGATCCTGCGCCGGCTGAACGCCGCGGAGGCGTTCGAGACGTTCCTGCAGACCAAGTACGTCGGCCAGAAGCGGTTCTCGCTGGAGGGCGGCGAGTCCGTCATCCCGCTGCTCGACGCGGTCATCGACTCCGCTGCCGAGGCGCGCCTCGACGAGGTCGTCATCGGCATGGCCCACCGCGGCCGGCTGAACGTCCTGGCGAACATCGTCGGCAAGTCGTACGCGCAGATCTTCCGGGAGTTCGAGGGCAACCTCGACCCGCGGTCGATGCACGGCTCCGGTGACGTCAAGTACCACCTGGGCGCCGAGGGCACCTTCACCGGTCTGGACGGCGAGCAGATCAAGGTCTCGCTGGCCGCCAACCCCTCGCACCTGGAGGCCGTCGACCCGGTCCTCGAGGGCATCGCCCGCGCCAAGCAGGACATCATCAACAAGGCCGGCACGGACTTCACGGTCCTGCCCGTCGCGCTGCACGGCGACGCGGCCTTCGCGGGCCAGGGCGTCGTCGCCGAGACGCTCAACATGTCGCAGCTGCGCGGCTACCGCACCGGCGGTACGGTCCACGTCGTCATCAACAACCAGGTCGGCTTCACGGCCGCCCCGGAGGCGTCGCGCTCCTCGATGTACGCCACGGACGTGGCACGCATGATCGAGGCGCCGATCATCCACGTCAACGGTGACGACCCGGAGGCCGTGGTCCGCGTCGCGCGGCTCGCCTTCGAGTACCGGCAGACGTTCAACAAGGACGTCGTCATCGACCTCATCTGCTACCGCCGCCGCGGTCACAACGAGGGCGACAACCCGGAGTTCACCAACCCGCAGATGTACACCCTGATCGACAAGAAGCGCTCGGTGCGCAAGCTCTACACCGAGTCCCTCATCGGTCGCGGCGACATCACGCTGGAAGAGGCCGAGCAGGCGCTCCAGGACTTCCAGGGCCAGCTGGAGAAGGTCTTCGCGGAGGTCCGCGAAGCCACCTCCGCGCCGTCCCAGCCGCACGTCCCGGACGTCCAGGCCGAGTTCCCGGTGGCGGTGAGCACCGCGGTGTCCTCGGAGGTCGTGAAGCTGATCGCCGAGTCCCAGGTCAACATCCCCGACGGGATCACCGTCCACCCGCGTCTGATGCCGCAGATGCAGCGCCGCGCGGCCTCGGTGGACAACGGCACGATCGACTGGGGCATGGGCGAGACCCTGGCCATCGGATCGCTGCTGATGGAGGGCACCCCCGTCCGGCTCGCCGGACAGGACACCCGCCGCGGCACGTTCGGCCAGCGTCACGCGGTTCTCGTCGACCAGAAGACCGGCGAGGACTACACCCCGCTGCTCTACCTCTCCGAGGACCAGGCCCGGTACAACGTCTACGACTCGCTGCTCAGCGAGTACGCGGCGATGGGCTTCGAGTACGGCTACTCACTGGCCCGCCCGGAGTCGCTGGTCATCTGGGAAGCCCAGTTCGGCGACTTCGTCAACGGCGCGCAGACGGTCGTGGACGAGTTCATCTCCTCGGCCGAGCAGAAGTGGGGCCAGACGTCCGGCGTCACGCTGCTGCTGCCGCACGGTTACGAGGGCCAGGGCCCGGACCATTCGTCCGCCCGCCCGGAGCGCTTCCTGCAGATGTGCGCGCAGGACAACATGACGGTCGCGATGCCGACGCTCCCGTCGAACTACTTCCACCTTCTGCGGTGGCAGGTGCACAACCCGCACCACAAGCCGCTGATCGTCTTCACGCCGAAGTCGATGCTCCGTCTCAAGGCGGCGGCGTCGAAGGCGGAGGAGTTCACCACCGGCGGCTTCCGTCCGGTGATCGGCGACGAGTCGGTCAAGGCGGAAGCGGTCCGCAAGGTCGTCTTCTGCGCCGGCAAGCTCTACTACGACCTGGACGCCGAGCGCGAGAAGCGTGGTGACACGGAGACGGCGATCATCCGTCTGGAGCGCCTGTACCCGCTGCCGGGTGCGGAGATCCAGGCCGAGATCGCCAAGTACCCGAACGCGGCGAAGTACCTCTGGGCCCAGGAGGAGCCGGCCAACCAGGGTGCGTGGCCGTTCATCGCGCTCAATCTGATCGACCACCTGGACCTGGCGGTCGGCGCCGACGTTCCGCACGGTGAGCGCCTGCGCCGTATCTCGCGCCGGCACGGCTCGTCCCCGGCGGTCGGCTCGGCCAAGCGCCACCAGGCCGAGCAGGCCCAGCTGGTCAACGAGGTCTTCGAGGCCTGATCAGCTGCTGTACGCACGTCGGTGCCCGGCCCCGCGAGATGATCGCGGGGCCGGGCACTCCGGCTTTTCGGCCTCGTTATTCTGGTCGTATGTACTTCACGGACCGTGGCATCGAGGAACTTGAGAAGCGGCGCGGCGAGGAGGAGATCACCTTCGAGTGGCTCGCCGAGCAGTTGCGTACGTTCGTCGACCTCAACCCCGACTTCGAGATTCCCGTCGAGCGACTGGCGACCTGGCTGGCCCGGCTGGACGACGAGGACGAGGACGAGTAGTCACCGCCGGGGCGTTCCCGCGCCCTCCGCTTCACGTCTGAACCGGTTGTACGCGAGTCCCAGGGCACCCTGCACCAGCAGGATCAGGCCCGCCGCGACCCAGCCCCCGCTGCGCCGTCGGGCACCCCACAGAGTGAGCGGAACTCCCACTGCGACCTGCGCTGTGGCTGCCGCGCGGGCCCGGGGACCGAGCACCCATGGCCCGAGGCTCCCGCTCTCGACCGCGTCGAGCTCCACCCGTACGGCATCGCGCCAGCCGGCCCACTCGATCTGTTCCGCTTGTGGGTGCGCCCCGGCCACGCTGCGCAGCCGGTCGGCCGTTTCGCCGGTGGTGAGGCCGGGCGGGAGGGAGACTCCTGTGCGGGTGAGGACGGCAAGAAGTCCGCGCAGCCGGGCGTCGGCGTCCGCCTCGGGTTCCGGAAGGGTCAGCGCCTCCAGCGCCTGGACGTCCAGGACCGGATCGAGGCCCAGCCGGACCGCGAACGTCCGCATGGCCTCGTCCTCACCTGCCGGAGTGCCGTCGGCCAGCCAGGTGTAGCCGACGGGGCGGCGGAAGCCCGAGGCAAGGGTGTAGCCGGAGCGGTCGCCGTCCCACCACAGGGCGAGCACCGGCCAGGAGGAACCCACCGCGAGCGCGGTTGCCCAGCCGCCGAGGACCCGGTCGACCGGCTCGCCGCCCTCGCTGCGCCATGGCTTCCCTTCGGGGACGAGGGCGCTCCACCCGTCCCCGGCCGGGGTGAGCAGCATCGGCTCACGCAGGAGGTGCGCCAGGGGCCGTACGGTCTCGGGGTCGGCCCGGCACAGCAGCAGAGCGCCCACGGATGTCGCCGTCATGGTCCATACGCTAGGGCAATTCGCCCCCATATGACGCACTCTGCCTGCCCCTGCCGCCCATTGGTGGCCCCTTGACTTCCACAATCCGCGATATATCGTGTTCTCAAGAGACGCGATATGTTGCGTCACATCACGCTCTCTCCGGGAGGTCACATCCATGCCTGAGTCGACGTGGTCTGTCGCCGAGCCTCAGAAGCTCACCTTCGACGCCCCCGTGACGCTCAATGTGCGCATCGTCAACGGCGCGGTCAACGTCGTCGGCACCGAGGAGGCCACCGCACGTCTGGAGGTCTCCGGTATCGAGGGCCCACCGCTGATCGTGACCCAGCGGGACGGCACTCTGACCGTGACCTACGAGGATCTGCCGTGGAAGGGGTTCCTCGGCTGGCTCGACCGGAAGACGCCGCGGCGCCACGCCGTCGTCTCGCTCACTGTGCCCGCCGGCTCGGCGGTGGAGGTCGGCGTGATCGGCGCCGGAGCGGTCGTCTCCGGAATCCGGGGCCGCACCGAGCTGCGCGGCATCACCGGTGACACCACCCTGGTGGGGCTCTCCGGCGTGGTCCGCGCGGAGACCGTCTCCGGCAGCCTGGAAGCCCAGGCCGTCACCGGCGACCTCCGCTTCCAGTCCGTCATGGGAGACCTGACGGTCGTCGAGGGCGCCGGGACGTCGGTGCGGGCGGAATCGGTCAGCGGCCACATGGTGCTGGACCTCGATACGTCCCCGAAGCCCACGGACATCAGGCTGACCACAGTCTCCGGCGAGATCGCCATCCGACTGCCGCACCCGGCGGACGCGAAGGTCGAGGCGAACACCGCGAGCGGCGCGGTCTCCAATGCCTTCGAGGACCTACGGGTCGGCGGCCAGTGGGGGGCGAAGAAGATCACCGGCACGCTCGGGGCCGGCACGGGGAAGCTGAAGGCGACGACCGTATCCGGCTCGATCGCCCTGCTGCGCCGCCCCGCGGCCGAGGACGACCCGTACGAAGCCGAGCCGACCGGAAAGGTGCTCTGACATGCCCCCCGTATTCGCCCATGGCCGCCTGCGCCTCTATCTCCTCAAGCTGCTGGACGAGGCTCCGCGTCACGGCTACGAGGTGATCCGCCTGCTGGAGGAGCGCTTCCAGGGGCTGTACGCACCGTCGGCCGGCACCGTGTATCCACGCCTGGCCAAGCTGGAGGCCGAAGGCCTGGTCACCCACGCCACCGAAGGCGGCCGCAAGGTCTATTCGATCACCGACGCCGGACGCGCCGAGCTGGCGGGCCGCAGCGGCGAGCTGGTCGACCTGGAGCTGGAGATCCGCGAATCGGTATCCGAGCTGGCCGCCGAGATCCGCGACGACGTACGCGGCGCGGCGGGCAAGGTACGCAGCGAGATGCGGGCGGCGGCCTCCGCCTCGCGGCAGGCGACGGACGGTGGCCGGAGCGGCTGGGACGCCGACCTCGGGGACAGCGAGGCGTGGCGCACGACGAAGGAAGAGCTGCGCAAGGCCAAGCAGGAGTGGAAGGAACAGGCCCGCCGGGCGAAGGACGAGTCCCGCCGCGCCCGCGAGGACGCCGAGCAGGCCCGTCGGCAGGCCCGGGAGGCCCACGAGAAGGCACGCGAGCAAATGCAGAACGCCGCACGCCAGGTGCAGGAGCATTTCGCTCGGGGCGACTGGCCCACGGGCGTACGGGAAGGCCTGGCCGAGATCACCGGTCAGCTCGGCAGCTTCGCCAAGACCGGCAGCTGGCCCTCGTACACGAGGCCTGACCCCGCCGCCCCGGACGTCGAGTGGGCCGCCGACGCGACGGGCACGGGCGACCCGTCCCGCGACCTGGACCGCCTGCTGGACCGCTTCCGCGACGACATCCGCGACGCGGCGCGGGACCGGGGAGTCACCCAGGACCAGCTGACGGAGGCCCGCCGCCACCTCGCAACAGCCGCGGCGCACATCGGCACGCTGCTCCGGGGCACCGCCGACGGCAAAGCCGAAGACACCAAGAAGGTCTGACCGGGCGGCGGAAGGGGCCGAACGGACCCGCTCGGCCCCTTCCGCCCAGCGGGCCGGACGGTCCGTTCGACCCGCTGGCCGGGGCAGACCCGGCGGGCGGGACGATCCGGTGGTCCGTTGGCCGGACGAACCGGCGGGCCCGGGCAGGACCGGTGGCAGGACGGGACCAGTGTCCGGGCAGGACCGACGGGCCCGGGCAGGACCGGCGGGCCCGGGCAGGACCGACGGGCCCGGGCAGGACCGACGGGCCCGGGCAGGACCGACGGGCCCGGGCAGGACCGACGGGCCCGGGCAGGACCGACGGGCCCGGCGGGCGTCAGCCCGCCTTGGCCCGGCCTTCCCCCTCGGCCCCGTACAGGGCACGCTCCACCGTGGCGTACGTAGCGCCGTGTTCCGCGAGCACGTCGGCGACTACTCCGGGACGAGCCGTCAGCGCCAGCAGGACGTGCTCCTCGCCGATGAATTTGTCGCCCCGCCCGAGGGCGACGCGCAGGGACTTCTCCAGGATGCTCTTCGCGCCCCCGGTGAACGTGCGCTGCCCCGACCACCACCGGCGGCTTCTGCGGTCACCCTCCAGGGCTCCCTCGCCGTGGGCTCCCTCGACCCTGGAAACGATCTCTGTGACGTCGATACCGATGCCGGCCAGCGCCTCGGTATCGGCCTTCGTGAGGCCGCCGCGGCGCCTGGCCTCGGCGAGAGCCGACTCCAGGGACGAGCGGCGGTCGATGAGACCGAGGGAGGCGACGGCGAAGGCGGCCCGACTGCCTGTCCGGTCCAGCAGGGAGAGCAGCAGATGCTCCTCGGTGACCGAGTCCGAGTCGGCCCGCTCGGCATGGACCACGGCGCCGGTCACCGTGGCTCGGGCACCCTTGGTGAATCGCTCGAACATCAATGCCTCCCGTACTTCTTGTGCACGGCCTGCCGGCTGACACCCAGCTCGGCAGCGATTTCCTGCCACGACCAGCCTTGGATGCGGGCGCTTCTGACTTGCACGGCTTCGAGTTGTTCAAGCAGCCGCCGCAGCGCGGCGACGGCCCGCAACCCCACGCGCGGGTCGTGGTCACCGGCACGTGCGGCGAGATCCGTTGCTTCGGTCATGGCGTCAACTTACATTGACACCCGGACCACGTCAATCAAAGTTGACAGGATCCGTGGCCAGCCGCGCGTGACGTTCCACGTCGTACCGGACCTCGCCGTAGCGGAGCTTCCCCCGTTCGAGGCCCTCCACCGTGAAACCCGCCCGCCCCGCCACCGTGCAGGAGGCCGGGTTGTTCGTCCGGTGTCCGAGCTCCAGCCGGTAGAGCCCCAGGTCGTCGAAGGCCCAGCGGGCGAGCGCCCGTACGCCCGCGGCGGCAACACCCTCGCCGCGCGCCGCCTCGACCGTCCAGTACGAGACCCAGCCGGTGTCGTGGACATGGTTCACCGCCGTCACGGCGACGCACCCCAGCACCACGTCCTCCCGGACGACGGCCCATGCGTACCCGGTGCCGGCCGCTCGCCCCTTCCCCCGGTCGGCGATCCAGTCCAGCGCCTCGGCCGGGGGGACGTGACCGGCCGGCCCGACTGACGCGCCACCCCGGCCGGGGCGAACGCATGGAACACGGCCGGGGCGTCGTACGGCTGCCAGGGGCGCAGCAACAGCCCCTCCCGGGCGACCGGTCCGGTTCCGGTGGTCACGTGGTGGTCAGTACGATCTTCCCGAACTGATCTCCGGCAGCGAGTCGCTCGAACCCCTCACGGGCTCGGTCCAGCGGAAGAACCTCATCGATGACGGGCCGTACGCCGGTGGCCGCGCAGAACGACAGCAGGTCCTCCAGCTCGTCCTTGGAGCCCATCGTCGAGCCGACAACCTTGAGCTCCAGGAAGAAGATCCGGGTCAGCTCCGCATGCGAGGGGCGGTCACCGCTGGTCGCACCCGAGATGACCAGTGTGCCGCCGGGACGAAGAGACTTCACCGAGTGCGACCAGGTCGCGGCGCCGACCGTCTCGATGACGGCGTCGACGCGCTGCGGCAGCCGTGCACCGGGCTCGTACGCCTCGATCGCACCCAGCTCGACGGCCCGCTTGCGCCTGGCTTCGTCACGGCTGGTGGCGTACACCCTGAGCCCGGCGGCCCTGCCGAGCACGATCGCGGCCGTGGCAACGCCGCCACCGGCTCCCTGGACGAGGACGGAATCACCGGGCCGTACGCCCGCATTGGTGAACAGCATCCGGTACGCGGTGAGCCAGGCGGTCGGCAGGCAGGCGGCCTGCTCGAAGGTGAGTTCCTTCGGCTTGGGCAGCACATTCCAGCTCGGGACCGTCACCTGCTCGGCGAACGTGCCCTGGTAGCGCTCGGTGAGGATGGAGCGGGGCTCCCGGGGACCGACCCCGTGCCCGGTCTGGCCGATCACCGAGTGCAGGACGACCTCGTTGCCGTCCTGGTCGATCCCAGCGGCGTCGCAGCCGAGGATCATGGGCAGCTTGTCCTCGGCGAGACCGACGCCCCGCAGGGACCAGAGATCGTGGTGGTTGAGGGAGGCGGCCCTGACCGAGACGGTGGTCCAGCCGGATCGCGCCTCGGGAGCGGGGCGTTCGCCCAGCTCAAGTCCGTTGAGGGGCTGGTCACGGTCGATGCGTGCGGCGTAGGCGGCGAACATGGCCCCGACGATAGGCGGTGACGCGCCGTGACGTAACCGCCCAATGATGTGACGCTCGCCCCAGCACGCGAGGCGACCGGCACTCGATGGCACGCCGAGAGCTCGCACGGCGTTCGAGGGCACACTCCCGGCCCGCCCGGCGCTCGAGGGCCGGGTACCCGGGGCGGAGCCCCGGTTCGGGAAGGGGCGGGCAGGGGAACAGCCCGCACAGCGGACCCGCACCCCGACCCACCCCTGCCCCACTTCACCGCGTCAGCGGCGCGCCACGCCCTCGGCCCGCGCAGCCGCGGCCACCGCGGCCGTGACCGCCGGGGCGACCCGCTCGTCGAACGGGGACGGGATCACGTAGTCCGCCGCCAGCTCGTCGCCGACGACATCGGCCAGGGCATTCGCCGCGGCGATCTTCATGCCCTCGGTGATCCGGGAGGCCCGGACCTGGAGCGCACCCGCGAAGATGCCGGGGAACGCCAGCACGTTGTTGATCTGGTTCGGGTAGTCCGACCGCCCGGTCGCGACCACCGCCGCGTACTTGTGCGCGATGTCGGGGTGGACCTCGGGGTTCGGGTTGGCCATGGCGAAGACGAACGCGCCGGGCGCCATCGAGGCGACGGCCGGCTCGGGGACCGTACCGCCGGAGACCCCGATGAAGACGTCTGCGCCCGCGAGGGCCGTCTCCAGAGGACCGGAGAGGCCCGCCCTGTTCGTCAGTTCCGCCAGCTCGCGCTTGACGTCCGTGAGGTCGTCGCGGTCCCGGCTGACGATGCCCTTGCGGTCGGCGACGGCAACGTCACCGATGCCCGCCTCCAGCAGGAACTTCGCGATGGCCACCCCGGCCGCACCGGCGCCGGAGATGACAGCGCGCAGATCACCGAGGGTCCGTCCCGAGAGCTTCGCGGCGTTACGCAGGGCCGCGAGCGTCACGACGGCCGTGCCGTGCTGGTCGTCATGGAAGACCGGAATGTCCAGGCGCTCCTGGAGCTTGCGCTCGATCTCGAAGCACCGGGGGGCCGAGATGTCTTCCAGGTTGACCCCGCCGAAGGACGGCGCGAGCCTCACCACGGTTTCGATGATCTCGTCCGCGTCGGTGGTCGCGAGCGCGATCGGCACCGCGTCGACGCCGCCGAACTGCTTGAACAGGATCGCCTTGCCCTCCATCACCGGGAGGGACGCCTCGGGGCCGATGTCCCCGAGACCGAGCACGGCGGTGCCGTCCGTCACGACGGCCACGACCTGCGACTTCCAGGTGTAGTCGTGGACAAGCTCGGGATTCTCGGCGATGGCGCTGCACACCTTGGCCACGCCGGGCGTGTACGCGAGGGACAGGTCGTCCTTGTCGCGGATGGGCACGGTGGCCTGCACGGCCATCTTCCCGCCGCGGTGGAGGGCGAAGGCCGGATCGAAGGGCTCGTCCGCACTGCTGATGTCGTCCGCACTGGCCGCACCGTGCGTCTTGCTGTGGTCGCTGCGAGGATTGACGATCTCCGCTGCCATTGTGTTGACCCCTTAAGTCTTCATCATTTGAGGGTGGCCACTCCTGGTTGAGGAGGGGTGGGCGGGCACCGCATACGTTCCCGGCACCGAGCGGTTGGCCCGCTCCGGCAGGGGAGATACGTACGCGCGGGCGCGCCGCACACGCGCCCTGAGCCCCGGATGAGGGGTGTAAAGGTCTTTCTTACCGGACGGACGGGGCCCCGGACGAGTCCATATCGTCGCGGTGACATGACTCATAGTCGAATATCTGGACAAGTCCACTAAGGGCCACAAAGGTCGTCCGCAGGTCGAGACGCACCGGAGATTCTCCGGAGGAATGCTGGGATTCCAACAGATGGTCCGGCCTTGCAGTACCGGCCCGTTGGGGTTCGGGGGTCGCCCGTTACCCGATTTTGACATGCCGGGCCCCCTGAATGGGCTAGCCCGAATGGCAAGATGCCGTAATCACACAAGGTTGCGACACCCGATGGTGCGTGCAAACCCACTTGACCAGCGTTCCCCTCACCGCCGGAGGATTCCGACCATGACCGCAAGCACCACGTGTCGTACGACTGCGAAGTCCCGGATTGCCGCGGTCTGCGCTGTCGCGGTCGCGGGCACCCTGCTGCTGACCGCCTGCGGCGACCAGACCGACAGCGGCTCGACGAAGGCCGGTGACGGCGCCGCGTCGAAGAACGGTGCCCCCCTCTTCGACAAGCTCCCGGAGAAGTACCAGAAGTCCGGGGTCATCAAGGTCGGCACGAACGCCGAGTACGCCCCGATGGAGTCCGTCGAGAACGGCAAGATCGTCGGCGTCGACCCCGACATCGCCGAGGCCCTCGGCAAGCAGCTGGGCGTGAAGTTCGAGTTCACCTCGGGCTCGTTCGACGGCCTGATCACCGCCCTGAACACCGGTCGCCACGACGTTGCCATCTCGTCCATCACGGACAACAAGCAGCGCCAGGAGGGCCTGGACGACAAGGGCAAGAAGCTCGGCAAGGGCGTCGACTTCGTCGACTACTTCCTGGCCGGCACCGCGGTCTACACCAAGAAGGGCAACCCCGAGGGCATCAAGTCCATCGAGGACCTGTGCGGCAAGGTCGCGGCTGTCCAGCGCGGCACCACGTACGAGGAGGCCCTGAAGAAGCAGTCCAAGGCCTGCACGGACGGCGGCAAGAAGGCCATCAAGATCGAGTCCTTCGAGAACGACACGGAGGCCCAGACCCGCGTGAAGTCGGGCGGCGCCGTGGCCGGTGTCAACGACTACCCCGTCGCGGTCGACCTGGCCCGCAAGGCCGGGGGCGGCAACGACTTCGAGGTCGTCGGCGAGCAGGTCGACGCCGGCCCGTTCGGTATCGCGGTCAACAAGGAGAACACCGAACTGCGTGACGCGCTCAAGGAGGCCGTGGACGCGATCATCGCCGACGGCTCCTACAAGAAGGTGCTCGACAAGTGGGGCGCCGGCACCGGAGCGATCGACAAGGCCGCCGTCAACGGCGGCAAGTGACCGTCGCACCACCGAAGGGCAGTCACCGTGACTGAGAAGTTCGACAAGGTGCCCGGCGGCCCATCGGTCGCCACCGCACCCGTCTCCAAGGCCACCACCGTCGCACCGGAGACCATCAGGGCCATTCCCGTCCGGCACTACGGCCGCTGGATCAGCGGCGTGGTCGTCGTCGGCCTGCTCGCCGCCCTCGTGTACGCCTTCTCGCAGGGCAACATCCAGTGGCAGGCAGTCCAGGACAAGGTGTTCGACGACACCGTCGTGGCGGGCGCCGGCCGCACGCTGCTGATCAGCGTGCTGGCCATGGTCCTCGGTGTGATCCTGGGCGTGGTGCTCGCCGTCATGCGCCTCTCGAAGAACCCGGTGACCAGCTGGGTCGCCTGGCTCTACATCTGGTTCTTCCGCGGCACTCCGGTCTACGTCCAGCTGCTGCTCTGGTTCAACCTCGCCCTGATCTTCCCGGTCCTCAACATCCCGTTCCTCTACAAGGACGAGATGACCGATGTGATGACCCCGTTCATGTGCGCACTGCTGGGCCTCGCGCTCAACGAGGCCGCGTACATGGCGGAGATCGTCCGGGCGGGCATCCAGTCGGTCGACGAGGGCCAGGCCGAGGCCTCGCACGCGCTGGGCATGACCCAGGCGAAGACCATGCGCCGTGTGGTGCTCCCGCAGGCGCTGCGGGTGATCATCCCGCCGACCGGCAACGAGTTCATCAACATGCTGAAGACCTCGTCCCTGGTCTACGCGGTCACCTACAACGAACTGCTGCGCTCCACGTCGCAGATCGGCTCGACCAGTTACGCGGTGATGGAGATGCTCTTCGTCGCCTCGATCTGGTACATCGTCATGACCAGCGTGTTCAGCGTGGGCCAGTACTACCTGGAGCGTCGCTACGCCCGGGGCAACCTGCGCAGTCTGCCGCTCACCCCGTTGCAGCGGATCAAGGTCAACCTCGCCTCCTTCAGCAACCGTCCCTCGGGGGGTGTTTCCGCATGACCGCCATGGTGAAGGCCGAGGGTGTCCACAAGTCCTTCGGCGCCGCGCACATCCTCAAGGGCATCGACCTGGAGGTCGCCCCGCGTGAGGTCTTCTGCCTGATCGGCCCGTCCGGTTCCGGCAAGTCGACCTTCCTGCGGTGCATCAACCACCTGGAGCAGGTCAACGCCGGGCGGCTGTACGTCGACGGCGACCTGGTCGGCTACCGGCAGAAGGGCGACAAGCTCTACGAGCTCAAGGACAGCGAAGTCGCGCTGCAGCGCCGGGACATCGGCATGGTCTTCCAGCGCTTCAACCTGTTCCCGCACATGACGGCCCTCGAGAACGTCATGGAGGCGCCGATCCAGGTCAAGGGCGAGGCCAAGGCCGTCGCCAGGGCCCGTGCGGAGCGGCTTCTGGACCGGGTCGGCCTGTCCGACAAGGCCAGGAACTACCCGTCCCAGCTCTCGGGCGGACAGCAGCAGCGGGTGGCCATCGCCCGTGCGCTGGCCATGGAGCCGAAGCTGATGCTCTTCGACGAGCCGACGTCGGCGCTCGACCCGGAGTTGGTCGGCGACGTCCTGGACGTGATGCGCGGTCTCGCCGAGGACGGCATGACGATGATCGTCGTCACCCATGAGATGGGCTTCGCCCGTGAGGTCGGCGACGCGCTGGTCTTCATGGACGACGGCGTGGTCGTCGAGTCGGGCCACCCGCGCGACGTACTGACGAACCCGCAGCACGACCGGACGAAGTCGTTCCTGTCCAAGGTGCTGTAGACCCTCAGTTGCACGGAGAAGGGCGGTACGGGCCTCGGGCCCGTACCGCCCTTCCGCATGGGTGCGTCCTACTTCTTCGGCAGCACCTCCGGACTCAGCAGGAGCGTGCGCACCTGCTCGCGGCTGAGCGGGGGGCTCTTGAGCAGCGGCCCCTGGGAGTGGTCTCCGGTGTAGCCCGGGCTGGACCGGACGGCCAGCAGCGAGCCGTCCTTCAGCTCGAGCCGACCGGCGAACTCGGGGCCCCACCGAGGGGTACCACCGTCCCCGTAGTCCATCGAGTCGCTCCAGATCGTCAGCACGCTGCCGTCCGGAAGCTCTTCACGGAGGCAGTCGTCGCGGGGCGGCTCCTGCCCGCGTGTCGCGCAGAGGTCAGTCATGGGGGACCCGCTGAACTTCTTGGCCACCCGAACGCGGTCCATGAACAACAGGGCGAGGTAGCCGACGCCGCCGTCCCTGCGGACCGCGTACTGCCCGTCCAGCGGACCCACGTACTCCGTCCTGGCCTGCGCGGGTGTCTCCTGCTTGAGCAGGACGGCCAGTGAGACCTGCTCGATGTCTCCCACCCCGGCCGGGAAGAGCGCCGCCAGACGCTCCGCCTTCCCGGTCCTGCCGGTCTGCCCCACCGGCGCCGAAGCCACCGAGGACTGCTCCGTCCTCGTCCCGTCCGTGAACCCGGGCAGCGTGACCGCTCCGGCGGCGAGGACCGTGAGCGCTGCGGCCGCCACGGTGGCGCGGCGCCTGAACCGGACCCTCGCGGCCCGGGCGTACACCGCCTCGGTGGAGACGGAGACGTCCGGTCGGCCGGCCCCCTCGGCGGCCCGCTCGAGCAGTTCGTGCACGTTGTTCATACGAGTTCCTCCGCCATTTCGGCGCGCAGCGCCGCCAACCCCCGAGCCGCGTGGCTCTTGACCGTGTTCTTCCGCATCCCGAGCAGTTCGGCCGTGGCCTCGACGCTCAGGTCGTCCCAGTAGCGCAGCACCAGTACGGCCCGCTGCCTTGCCGTGAGCCGGGCGAGCGCCGCCCGGACCATCAGGCCGGTATCCGTGTCGGCCTCGGCGCCCGCATGGTCGGGCAGCTCTCCGTATGCCTGCTCGCGCCGCCAGAACCGGCGGCGGCTCGCTATGAAGGTGTTGACCAGGGTCTTGCGTGCGTACGCCTCGATGTTGTCGAGCCGCCCGTGACGCCTCCCGCCGAGGACGACCCTGACCAGCGTCGTCTGGACCAGGTCCTCGGCCTCGTGCCGGTCGCCGCACAGCAGGTAGGCGCTGCGGAACAGCGCGGTGCGTCGGTCCTCGACGAAGGCGTACAGCGTGGCGTCGTCATCGATCCGCATCGTCGGCGCCCCCTCTCCCGGTCCGCGGGCGCGGACCGTCTCACCCTTCCAGTGCGCCGGGGCGGTCGACAGGTTGCAGCGGTGACTGAACGCAGAGGGGCGGCCGCGGCCGCCCCTCTTCTGCTCTTCTGTTTCCGCTTCCGCCGTCCTACTTCACCGCAAGCACCAGGCTGTCCGACGGCGAGGACCAGACCGCGCGCGCCTCCCCGAAGCCGGCCTCGCGGAGAGTGCGTGCGTGCCACTGGACGGAGGGCATGTCGCCGTCCGCGTGCTCGCCGTAGATCGTGAAGCGCTCCGCAGTCGGTCCCGCGAGGACCGGGTCCTTGGCAGCCAGGGCCCACCATTCGGACCAGTCGACGGCCCCGTCCGCCCGGGCGCGGTCCATGGCGGCGTGCCGGTGGGCACGTTCGGCGGCGTTGATCCGAGGGGTGTCGGTGTCGATCATGTGGTCGGCGTTCATGAACACGCCTCCGTCCCTGACCAGTTGCCCGACCTGTCCGTACAGCGCGGCGAGCGGCTCGCTGTGCAGCCAGTGCAGGGCCGTGGCGGTGAGGACGGCGTCGTACGAGGTGTGCGGGAGCCGCTCGGTCCAGTGGGGGTCCTTGAGGTCGGCGGTGACGAAGGTGACCCGGTCGTCGCCGTCGAAGGTGCCGCGGGCGATGGCGAGCAGCGCGGGGTCGAGGTCGACACCGGTACTGGTGGCCTTCGGGAACCGCTTGAGGAGCCGGTCCGTAATACTTCCCGTACCGCACGCCAGGTCGAGCACTCTCGGTTCGGGCCCTACGACGGCCTCGACCATGTCCAGCATGATCCGGAACCGCTCCTCGCGGTCCGGCATGTACCACTCCTGCTGCCGGTCCCAGCTCTCCTGCCAGGACTGCCAGCCGGTGCCCGTCGCCGTCTCCGTCACCAGAACCTCCACGTAATACCCACTATTGACGACCACCCATTACACTGGCCGATACAACGACTCTAGACCGACGCCGTAAGGACTACAAGTGGAACTGGCCTATTACTCGGACTACGCCGTGCGTCTGGTCAACACCGAGGAGCCGGCCCGTAACAAGGACTCCCTCACGGCGGTCGAGGCCGTCCGCGACCTGTTCGGCGCCAACGCCCAGGCGGCCCGCCGCGCCACGGACGCGGACGTGACCCGCTTCCGGTCCGTACGGGCACGGCTCCGCGCGGTCTTCGAGGCGGCCGACGGCGGCGACGAGACCCTCGCGGTGGACCTGCTCAACTCACTGCTGCTGGAGTTCCCGGTGAGCCCGCAGATCTCCGGGCACGACACCCGTGACGAGGACGGCAAGCCGGACTGGCACATGCACCTGGCCGACCACCCCTCGAACGCGACAGCCGGCTTCGCCGCCATCGCGGCGATGGGCCTCGCCTTCCATCTCACCGCGCACGGCGTGGACCGCCTCGGCCTGTGCGAGGCGGCACCGTGCCGCAACGCCTACCTCGACACCTCCACCAACCGTTCGCGGCGCTACTGCTCCGACCGCTGCGCGACCCGGGCCAATGTGGCGGCCTACCGGGCCCGCAAACGCCTGGAGACGGAACGGTCCGAGGAGACGGGCCGCAACGCGGACACCGCCCAGCCCAGCACACCGAGCACGGACCGCTGATCCTTCTTCAACGGCCGGTAGCGGGCCCGCACCCGGGCCAGCACAAGCTCTTCGGGCACCGCCCCGTAGTCCGTACTGTCCCCGCCCGCGTACGAGTTGTCGCCCAGCACCCACCAGCCGCTGCCGCGACGCTCGGCCGCCCGCTTCACGACCAGCAGGTCCTGCTGGAACGGGTGACGCAGAATCACCACGTCCCCCGGGCGCACGGGCGCGCCGTGCTGCACGAGCAGCAGGTCCCCGTGGTAGAGGGTGGGCACCATCGACGGCCCCGTCACCTCCACCACCTGGAACGAGCCCCGCGCCGCCCGCCCGTTTCCCGGATCCTGCGTCAGTTCCGGCATCTGTGGCACCTCCCGGTCCATCCTCCAGTACACCGCTGCGCGCACCGCTCCGTACATTCGGCCACTGGTCCCGTCGTCACCCTGGACTTTTGACCTAAGCCCATGGGGGCAGCCGCAAAAACAAGCCCCCCACGGAGTAATGTCCCACCTGAGAAGACGATCACGAGGAAGGACAGCTCCATGCTTTCCCGCCTGTTTGCCCCCAAGGTGAAGGTCAGCGCCCACTGCGACCTGCCCTGCGGCGTGTACGACCCGGCCCAGGCCCGCATCGAGGCGGAGTCCGTCAAGGCCGTCCAGGAGAAGTACCAGGCCAATGAGGACGCGGACTTCCGCACGCGCGCCGTTCTGATCAAGGAACAGCGCGCCGAGCTCGCGAAGCACCACGTCTCGGTGCTCTGGAGCGACTACTTCAAGCCCCCGCACTTCGAGAAGTACCCGGAGCTGCACCAGCTGGTCAACGACACCCTGAAGGCGCTTTCCGCGGCCAAGGGCTCGAACGACCCGGCGACGGGCCAGAAGGCTCTGGACCTGATCGCCCAGATCGACAAGATCTTCTGGGAGACCAAGAAGGCTTGATCTCTGCCTAGGTGGCCTGACCTGCCCTTTCATGGGTCAGGTCACCTGGCTGTCCGCACCCGGTCCGCAGGCCGCCGAACAACGGCGTCCGTCACGGACCGGGTGCGGTTGTTTTCCCAACCGGCCACGGTTGCCGACAGACGCGCCGGAGCAGCGGCTGGTCGTGCTCGTCGCTCGGCCAGGGCCTGTTCATTCTCTGCCCCGACCGGCAGAACGCACCGCCTACCTGCGCGTCGACCGGCCCGCTCCCGGTCGACGGACGAAGACCTGCTGGGCGCCCCGGGACGGATCCAGGGCCGGGCCGCCGAGGCGTGGAACCAGGCCTCATGCCCGACCCGATGGGCGAGGCGGCGCAGCCGCCCGAGCACGGCTTCCGCGACGAAACCGACCGGTGCCTACACGACCCAGAGCTTCGTCCTGCGTGGAGAACTTCCTGAATGGCGGTCGCCGGTTCCGCAGTTCGCTGTGCCCGTACCCGGCCCGAACGTCTTCCCACGGGAGGCCCTGCGGACCGGGTGCGGTCGATTCGACGGGCTCAGGACTCCGAGGCCGCACGGTGAAGAATCCGTGCCAGCTCGCGCGGCTCGGAGAACATCGGCCAGTGCCCGGTGTTCATCTCGATCAGCTCCCAGCGCTTGCCGGTCAACAGCGCGGCCACGTCGTCGGTCGGCTCGGGCCCGTCGAGCAGGCACTTGATATAGGTCGCGGAAAGCTCACCGAGCGGCCTTTCCAGAGCGGCCGGCTCGGTGAGCGTGGCGCCCGGGTGCGGCGTGGAGCCGCTCACGATCCGTCGGATCTGATCGTCGGTGAGCCCCTGACCGTCGTAGTCGTCGGCGGCCAGGGGCGCCCAGAAACCACCGTTCTTGTCGATCGCGGATTCCAGGGCCGGGCTGCCCTGCCACCAGCGGGAGGCGAAGGACTCGCCCTGTGCCGGGATGTTGGAGTCGACGAAGACCACACAGGCCAGCCGGTCCCCGATCCGCTCGGCGGCCTGGCCCACCGGAATGCCCGAGTAGCTGTGCCCGACAACGACGACGTCGTGCAGATCGTGGCGTTCCACCTCGTCGACGATGTCCCTGACGTGGGTCTGCTGCCCGGCCGGCAGACCCTTCCTGTCTCCGAGGCCGGAGAGCGTCAACGGGTGGGTGCTGTGCCCGGCAGCACGCAATTCCGGGACCACCTCGTCCCACGCCCACGCTCCGAGCCATGCTCCCGCCACCAGTACGAAGTTCGCCATGGGGACAACGTAGCGAGGCGGTCCGACATCCCACCCGCCCTGCAGCGAACCGCCTTGCCCGGCACGGGTACTGACGGCCCGCGGGGTGGGCCGCAGGCGCGGGCACCGCCCGCCCGCCCGGTCAGGCTCCGGGAAGGAGGTGGCGGTAGCTGTCCGGGTTCTCCTGGAGGTAGGTGGCCAGGCTCTTGGCCGGGTGCCCCGTGAGGGTGGGGACGGCGTCCGAGAGCGCTGCCATTTCGCCGGTTGCGATGGCCTCGTACGACGTGACCCAGCCGGCCACCTCCCAGTCCTCGGCCCCGTAGCGGGCGCGGGAGGCGTAGGCCTCCTCCCTGGTCTCGGGGACGTAGCGGATCGTGCGGCCCGTGCAGCGGCTCAGCTCCTGGGCCGCCTCGGCAAGGGTGAAGGCCTCCGGACCGGTGAGGTCGTACGTCGCACCGTCGTGGTCGGCGTCCTCGCCGAGCAGGACGGCTGACGCGGCGTCCGCGATGTCCTCGTGAGCCACAGCCGAAACCTTCCCCTCTCCGGCCGGACCGCGCAGGATCCCGTCGGTGCCCGTCATCGCGGGAAGCCCCGCCAGATACCAGCTGTCGCGCAGGAAGGTGTATCGCACCCCGGTCATCCGGATGTGCGCCTCGGTGTGCCAGTGGTCGCGCGCGAAGGTGAAGGTCGCGGCAGGTGCGGCGGCGAGGAAGGACACGTACACGATGCGCTCGACCCCTACGGCTACCGCCGCGTCGACGGCCGTGGTGTGCTCGTGGACCCGCTCGGGGCTCTCATGGGCGGAGACGAGAAACAGCGTGTGCGCGCCGTCCAGTGCGCGGCGCATGGCCTCCGCGTCACCGTACGGGGCGGGCGGCGCGAGGACCGCACCGGGCAGCCGGGGCAGCCGCGACGGATCACGTCCGAGGAGGCGTACCGGGCCGCCGGTACGGGCGAGCCGCTCGGCGACCCGGCCGCCCACTGCTCCGCTCGCACCGGTCACCGCGATGAGGGGGCCGATCACAGTGCCTCGCCCTCCTTCTGCGGCGTGGGGTGTGTCCAGGGGCGTACCTCCACGACCGCGCTCACCGGGAGCGGTCCGTAGATGTGCGGGAACTCCTCGCCGCCGGGCTTCATGGCTTCGTACCGCACGGGGACGTGGAGACGGTCCGGGTCGATGACCAGCACCACCAGGTCCCGGTCGCCGGAGCCGTACAGCATCCGCGCGACACCGGGGAGCTGGTGCGGCAGTGAGCAGTGGATGAATCCCTCTTCGCGCAGGGTGCGTCCGCGGGTGGACATCTCGTACGTCCCGGTCCCGCGGGCCGCTTGCCACAGGGGCTCTTCGGCGAGGTGCAGCAGCTGTTCGGTCATCGGGCCACGCTAAGGGCTGTCGGTTGCCGCCAGCAGCTTCTCCTCGGTCCGCGCGTCGAGGCCGACCGGCGGCCTGTCCGGCCGCTGCGGGGCCTTGCCGCCCCACTCACGCATCCACTCCCAGGTGTCGGCCACCGTGTCGCCGACAGGCCTGCACCGCAGCCCGGCTGCATGCGCCTTGGTGACGTCACCCCGGTGCAAGGAGTCGTAGAGCTCGCCGGCGGGGAGCCAGACCGGCAGGTCGCTCCAGGGTTCGACTCCTGCGGCGAGGAGAACCTCCGGGTCGGTCCAGCGCAGTTCGGCACGGGAGCCGGTGACCCGGACACAGGCGTCGAGCAGCTCACCCATCGTGGTGTGACCTGGGTGGCTGACCGTGTTGTACGCGCCGCCCAGGCCGCTCGCCGCGGCGTCCAGGAGCCAGCTCGCAAGGTCGCGGGCGTCGATGTACTGGAGAGCGGCATCCCGCGGTCCCGGGGCGATGACCGGGCCGCCGCGGGCTGTCCGCCCGAGCCACCACGGCAGCCGGCCGATGTTCTCGCCGGGGCCGAGGATCAGGCCTGCCCGGGCCAGCAGCGCCCTGTCGCCGAAGGCGTCGAGCGCTGCCAGTTCACCGCCGCGCTTGGCCAGGGCGTAAGGGACGTCCGCGCCCGCGTCGGGAGATGCGCCGACCACCAGTGGGCCGTCCTCGGGCAGTCCGGCCGGAGTGGGGTATGCGTACACGGAACGGCTGGAGACATAGGTGTAGTGCCCGGTCCGGCCGGCCAGCAGACGGGCCGCGTCCCGTACGGCCGATGGGGCGCCGCTCCAGGTGTCGACGGTCAGGTCCCAGGTGCCGTCGGCCAGGGCGGCGAGGCCCTCCTCGCCCGTCGTGCGGTCGCCGGTCAGTACCCGCACACCCGGCGGTGGTGCGTGGCGGCCGCGGTGGAACACCGTGACCTGCCAGCCACGGGTGAGTGCCGCGTCGGTGACGGCTCGACCGACGAATTCGGTGCCGCCCAGCATCAGGATTCTCATGGGGTGATCTTGCCCGTGAGGGCCTTGACGAGAAACAGTTCCTCGCTGTCGGCAGAACGGGGAACTCCGCGGCTCAGGGCGTGCGCGCGAGCGGGCTGCGGTGGCGCAGCAGCCACTGGTGGTAGCCCGCCGCCCGCTGGGCCGCGTCGCGGTACGCCGCTTCCAGCTCCCCGTACACCACGTCCGTGTCGGCACCCGCCCGGGAGACCAGCATCAGCCGCACCGCGAGCGGGTCGCCGCGCAGGGGACGGATCGCCATGTCGTCGCGCGGGCCCGAGGTGGGCTGGCAGGGAGCGACCGCCTCGCCGAGTACGACCAGGGAGGCCGCCGTGAGGTAATCGCCGTGCAGGACGGGCGGGTCGAGGCCGGCGGCGCCGAGTACGCGGCGCACTCCGTCCCATTCGCCGTCCACCGACGGGTCGACCATCCAGCGATCGGCGGCCAGGTCGCCGAGGTCCACCACCGGGCTGCCCGCCGCGGGGTGGTCGCGGGACAACGAGATGAACTGTGGTTCCCGGTCGAGGAGTACGCGCCGGTCCAGACCCTGCGGAATGTCCAGTGGAAAGCCCTCCACCTCGTGCACGAACGCGACGTCGAGACGGCCCGCCGCGACCGTACGCAGCAGAGTCCGGGCGGAGACATCGACGCGCAGGGAGATGTCCGTGCCGGGCAGCCGCACCCGCAGTCTGCGCAGCCAGCCGCCGATCACCCGGCTCGCGGTGGAACCGATGCGGAGCCGGGGGCCTTCCGCGCGGGCCGCTTCGGCCTCTGCCATGGCGGCTCCGACCAGAGCCGTCATTCCGTCGACCAGGGGGCGGGCCCTGCTGAGGACGGCGCGTCCGAGCAAAGTCGGCCGGCAGCCGGTCCTTTCACGCCGGAAGAGCTCCGCCCCCAGGGATTTCTCGATCCGCTGCAGCTGGGTGGTCAAGGAGGGCTGGCTCACACCGAGCCGCCGGGCCGCTTGGTGCAGGCTGCCCGTGTCGGCGATGGCGCAGAGCGCCTTGAGGTGTCTCACCTCGAGCTCCATGGCGAGGAGCGTATGGCTGTCCGTATGCCGTGCACCAGACGACTCAACCCCACTAAACGACCGCAATTCAGGGAGTGTTGGGGCGCTCTGCATGTGCGGTTGCTGTGCTGGTGCTGTGCGGGCGATAAGGCGGCGCTATCGCTGGTTGACATCATCCGCTGCGGCCCGGCTGCGCCGACACTCTCTCCGTACCCCCCACCCGTTCCCCGTCCGGCCGCCGGACGGGGTTCATCGGACAGGTAGGAGAAACCCCCCATGAGACACCCCAGGACAGCCGTCATGTCGGCTGTGGCCGGTCTCGGCCTCATCCTTGCCGCCGCACTGGGCACCACGCCCGCGGTCGCCGCTCCGGCCCCTGTCGCGCCCTCCGCCTCCGTGACGGCCGCCCAGTCCGGCTACGCCGCGTACGCCGGATCCAGCGAGAACACCGCAGCGAACAAGGCCTTCTTCGACGCCGTCATGAAGTCGGTCGCCGAGAAGCGCGCTGCCAACCCGGGCGCCCAAGCGGTCACCGTCGTCTACAGCGCCGCCAACGCCCCCAGCTTCCGCAGCCAGATAGCGAGCAGCACCAGCATATGGAACAGCTCGGTCAGCAACGTCAGGCTGCAGGAGGGCTCCAACGCCGACTTCACCTACTACGAGGGCAATGACTCGCGGGGCTCCTACGCGAGCACCGACGGGCACGGCAGTGGCTACATCTTCCTCGACTACGCCCAGAACCAGCAGTACAACTCGACCCGTGTCACCGCTCACGAGACCGGGCACGTGCTCGGGCTGCCGGACCACTACACCGGACCGTGCAGTGAGCTCATGTCGGGCGGTGGCCCCGGAACGTCCTGCACGAACGCCTACCCGAACGGGAACGAGCGCTCGCGGGTGAACACCCTGTGGCAGAACGGCTTCGCAGCGGCGCTCGCCCGCGTCGCCTCCTGACACCGGCAGGCCAGTGCCGTAGGGGCCGCTCCGGAGCGGCCCCTACGCGCATGCCGGACGGCGGGAATCAGGCGAGCTCGAGCGGGAAGGCACCACGGTGGCCGGTGCCCGCCCCCTCGGCCGGACGCGGCTCGAATTCCTGGCAGCTCCATATCTCCTGGACCAGTCCCGTCCGCCTGTCCCACAGGTCGGCGACATCTCCGCCGCCTGCCGCGTCGCGGTACGCGTCCTTCGCCCCGCGGAAGCAGGCGAGCCCACCGGAGAGCCCACGGACCGGTACGGGGAAGTAGTCCGAGAAAGCACAGGCTATGCACGTCTGCAGATGGATCCCGGACGGGAGAATGCGCTGGATGGTCGCCAGGGCGGACGCGAAGTCGCTCTCGGCCCGGTTCGATTCGTACACCGCCCCGTCCAGATGGAGGGCGAGGTACAGGTCCGGGTCGGCGCGGCGCAGCGACAGCAGGCAACTGAGCGTGACCTGGCGGACCGTGCCGGACACGAGGACCGGGAGCGGCAGGTCCCACTCGAGTACGCAGTCGCTGAGCGCGCCGTCCACCAGGTCGAACACCCCGCCTTCGGGCGGCACCCCCGCCACAGGGCTCAGACTGTCGAAGCTCTCGCCCTCGAAGTCGGCGCCCCTGACGCGGATCCGGAGTTGCTGTCCGTCCGTGGTGAGGATGACCGCCTCGGAACCGTGACGGTCCCGGTACCAGCCTGCCCACGACTCTTCTGTCATGAGCAGGGACTGTAGCCCGTGCCCGATGCCGCCCCTGTGGCACCCTCCCCTTCCTCCGCTCCGGAACCTGACCGCTGTTCAGCCTGTGGACGGATCGCGCCACATGGGCCACATGGAGGGACCGTCCGGAAGGTCCACGGTCCGCCCCATGAAGGTGAAGCCGAGTCGCTCGTAGAGACCTCGGCTGCGCTCGCTGCTCGCCTCCAGATAGGCCGGGACACCATCGCGGTCGCACCGCTCCAGGACCTCGGCGATGAGCGCTTCTCCGATCCCCTCGCCCTGACGCTCCGGCGAGACGCCGATCATCAGCAGATACTCGTGTGCGCGGTCGTGCGGATGGACGGCGCCCGTCAGTCTCCCTATCAGTTCGGCCCGTTCGTTGTCGGGGTCCGCGGTCTCTCTCATGAGTGCGGGTGTGCCGCCGTCTCCCTCGGGTGCTCCCGCAGGCACGGAGAGCCAGAGAGCCACGGCCGTACCGTCCTCCAGCAGGTCGATCCGGCCGCCCTCGAGCGTGATGTCGGCGAAGACACCGAGGAACTTCCCGTGCACGGCGCGCCGATGCTCCTCGTCCGGAAAGACCCAGCTGCTCACCGGGTCGTTGTGGAAGGCCTCGTCCAGGATCCGTACGACCTCATCCCTGTCCCGCTCGTCCGCCTGCCGTATGCGTACGCCCATGACCGGCTCCGCCCTTTCGTCCCCGATGTGATGATCCCAACCGACCTTCGGGATCCTAGAGTTGAACCGGGGCGCCGGTCACGGAGGCCCGGACTCAGTACGTCCTGCGGGTGACGAACTCGGCCAGGGCCAGCAGGTCCCCGGCGCCGGCCGGATCGGGCACCGCACGGGACAGGTGGTGGACCGCCCGGGCCATCCGGTCCGCCGCACACATCTGTGCCCAGTCCCGGCCACCCGCCCGGTCCACCGCGCCGGCCGCTCTGCTCACCTCGCCCGGAGTGTTCATGGCTCCCCGGTAGAGCGCGGCCAGTTCGGCGGCGGCGGGGGTTCCCGAGGTGAGAGCGGCAACCACCGGCAAGGACTTCTTGTGGGCTGCCAGATCCGCCCCGACCGGCTTGCCCGTACGGCTCGTGTCCCCCCAGATTCCGATCAGGTCGTCGATGAGCTGGAAGGCGAGGCCCGCCTCCCTCCCGAAGCCGTCCATGGCCCCCACGGCCCGCTCCCCGGCTCCCGCGTACAGGGCGCCGAGGGCACAGGCGCAGCCGAGCAGGGCACCCGTCTTGGCCGTGGCCATGGTGAGGCACTCGTCCAGCGTGACATCGTCGGGGCCGCGCTTCTCCAGAGCGCAGTCGGCCTGTTGCCCCGCACACAGTTCGATGACGCAGGTGGACAGCCGGGCCGACGCTCGTGCGGATGCCGGGTGCGGGTCGTCGCCCAGCAGCCGCTGGGCGAGGGCGAGCATGGCGTCCCCCGTGATGACGGCGTCCGGCACACCGAACACCGCCCAGGCCGTGGGCCGGTGTCTGCGAGTGGCGTCCCCGTCGATCACGTCGTCGTGAAGCAGGGTGAAGTTGTGTGCCAGTTCCACGGCCACGGCTGCCCGTACAGCGTGATCCGGATCGCCGCCCAGCGCGCGTGCGGCGGCCAGGACCAGAGCGGGCCTGATGGCTTTGCCGGCCTGTTCCGAGGCCGGGCTTCCGTCCGCGTCCTGCCAGCCGAAGTGGTACTTCGCGACCTGGCGTATGCCTCCGGGCAGCGATTCCACGGCAGCTCGCAAGTGCGGATCGACGACGCTGCGGGTGCGCTCCAGGAGCGCGGCAGCCTCGTGCCCATCCGTCGCGGCATCCGTACTCGTCATGGTCACGGTCACTCCTTCCGGGTGCCCCGGAGGCACCTCTGTCGCGGCCCCGCGCGTACGGGCCCGGGCGGGCGGGCGCCCGGGCCCGGGGCGGTTCACCGCCAGCGGCTGACCTCGACGTTCTCCAGGACACCGAGGGCGTCCGGCACCAGGATGGCGGCGGAGTAGTAGGCAGTCACCAGGTACGAGATGATCGCCTGCTCGTCGATGCCCATGAAACGGACCGACAGACTCGGCTCGATCTCGTCGGGGATGCCGCTCTGCTGGAGTCCGACGACGCCCTGGTCCGCTTCACCGGTCCTCATGCAGATGATCGATGTGGTGCGGGCATCGGTGACGGGAATCTTGTTGCTCGGGAAGATCGGAACCCCGCGCCAGGCGGGCACATGGTGCCCACCGACCTCCACGCTCTCCGGCACCAGACCCCGCTTGTTGCACTCGCGGCCGAACGCTGCGATGGCCCGAGGATGGGCCAGGAAGAGTTTCGACCCGCGTCGACGCGACAGCAGCTCGTCCATGTCGTCGGGGCCGGGAGCCCCGTCATGAGGCTGGAGCCGCTGCCCGTAGTCGCAGTTGTTGAGCAGTCCGAACTCGCGGTTGTTGATCAGCTCGTGCTCCTGGCGCTCCCTCAGTGCCTCGACAGTGAGCCGCAGCTGCTGCTCGGTCTGGTTCATCGGCTGGTTGTAGAGATCGGCGACCCTGCTGTGCACCTTCAGCACGGTCTGGGCGACGCTCAGCTCGTATTCACGTGGCGCCGACTCGTAGTCGACGAACGTGTGCGGGACGACGCTCTCCCCCACATGCCCGGCGGACAGGTCGATCTCCGCCTCGCCGTAGCGGTTTGTCCGCTGGTGCGGGATGGAGAGCAGTCCGGCGAGGTGATCGCGCAGCGAGTCGGCGCGGGCGGCGAGGTTGAGCACATCCGAACGGCGCAGCGTCAGCAGCGTGCAGGCGGTGACGGCCCGGGCTGTGTACTCCCAGGCCGCGTCGCCGTCGATCAGCGCCTGGTCGCCGAAGTGGGCACCGTCGGCGAGGACTCCGAGCACCGTCTCGTCGCCGTACGGTCCGGAGCCGACCTTCTCGACCTTGCCGTGCGCCAGCAGAAAGACGCGGTCCGCCGCGTCCCCCGTCGCGGCGAGTACCTCGCCGGCCGCCACATCGCGCTGCTCGCACCTGCGCGCCAGTTCGGCCAGCACTTCTTCGTCCCCGAAGTCCCGCAGGGCGGGCAGCTCGCCGAGCTCGGCGGGAATGACCGTGACCCGGTCGCCGGTCTGGATAAACGTCAACCGTCCGTCTCCGACCGAGTAGCTGAGCCGGCGGTTCACCCGGTACGTCCCGCCCTGGACCTGCACCCAGGGCAGCATGCGCAGCAGCCACCGCGAGGTGATCTCCTGCATCTGCGGGGCGGACTTGGTCGTCGTCGCGAGGTTCCGCGCAGCCGCTGTGCCGAGACTCTGCTGCGGCGGCTGCGTGTCGCGAACCTCTTCACCAACGGACATCCGACATCCTCTCGATCATGGACTGACCTGCGAGAAGAAGCCTTTCAGCCGGGGACACGACGCGCTATTACACAAAAGAGTGTGACTATTCGGGCTCATGTCGGGGCACGTTGCCCCCTGTCGCCACGCAGCCCGTTTAATTTGCATCCCTTATGCAACTTACCTACCCTGAGCTCATGCGTCTGACGAGATTCACCGACGTGGCACTCCGCGTACTCATGCGCCTGGCTGTCGCGACGGAGAGCGAGGACCCGCCGACCACCCGGGAGGTGGCGGCCACCATGCAGGTGCCGTACACGCACGCCGCCAAGGTCGTCGCCCGGCTCCAGCACCTCGGCCTGGTCGACGCACGCCGCGGCCGCGGCGGCGGCCTCACCCTCACCGGAGCCGGCCGGTCCGCATCGGTGGGCGGTCTCGTGCGTCAACTGGAAGGCCCCGGCGAGGTGGTCGACTGCGAGGGCAGCACCCCCTGTCCCCTGCGCTCCGCCTGCCGGCTGCGCTCCGCACTGCGTGTGGCGGAAGAGGCCTTCTACGCCTCGCTCGATCCGATCACCGTCACCGATCTCACCTCCTCCCCCACCGGCCCCCTGCTGCTCGGCATCAGCGGCAGCCGTCCCGATCCCGGCTGATTCCGCGCGCACTCCACCGCGCGCCGATTTCGTCGCCCGAAAATACACATCTCATATACCACTTCAGGGCCGGGGTGCCTGCCCGTACGCCCCGAGCCACCTCCCGCCCCTCTCCACACCTGAGGAGTCAGCCGATGCTCTCCGAGACGTCGACCGCCACCGTTCGTGCCACCCTCCCCGCCGTCGGGGCAGGAATCGGCGAGATCGCGGACCTCTTCTACCGAAAGCTGTTCGACGACCACCCCGAGCTGCTCCGCGACCTGTTCAACCGCGGCAACCAGGCGTCCGGCACACAACGCCAGGCCCTCGCGGGCTCCGTCGCCGCCTTCGCCTCCCATCTGGTCGAACACCCGGACACCCGCCCCGACGCGATGCTGAGCCGCATCGCCAACAAGCACGCATCGCTCGGCATCACGCCCCCGCAGTACGAGGTCGTGCACACTCATCTCTTCGCGGCCATCGCCGAGGTACTCGGCGACGCGGTCACGCCCGAGGTCGCCGCCGCCTGGGACGAGGTCTACTGGCTGATGGCCAACGCCCTGATCGCCATCGAGGGCCGGCTGTACGCCCAGCAGGGCGTTGTCGCAGGTGACGTGTGGCGTGAGTGGACGGTGACCTCGCGGACCGATGAGACAAGGGACGTCGCCACGTTCCGTCTCGCGCCCTCCGACGGCGCTCCGGCTCCGGAATTCCGCCCGGGCCAGTACGTCTCCGTCCAGATCGAACTCCCCGACGGGGCGCGCCAGATACGCCAGTACAGCCTCTCCTGCGCACCTGGCTCCGCCCTGCGCTCCCTCACCGTCAAGCGGGTGCGCGGCCAAGGCACCCCCGACGGCGAGGTCTCGCAGTACCTCCACGCACATGTACGGGAGGGCGACCGCCTGCGCGTCTCGGCCCCGTACGGCGATCTGGTGCTCGACGACAGCGCCGCCCCGCTGCTCCTCGCCTCGGCGGGCATCGGCTGCACCCCCATGCTGTCGATGCTGGAACACCTTGCGGCCCGGGACCACCGCTCCCCCGTCACCGTGGTGCACGGCGACCGTTCGGCCACCTCCCACGCCCTGCGTACGGACCACGCCCTGCTCGCCGGCAAGCTCCACGACGCCACGGCGCACTTCTGGTACGAGCACCCGGAGCCGGGCCACCCCGAGGGGCACACCGGTACGGTCGACCTGACCGTCCTTCCGATCGCTTCCGGAACCCGCGCCTATCTCTGCGGCCCGCTGCCCTTCATGCGCGCCGTACGCTCCCAGCTGCTGGCCAAGGGCGTGCGCGCAGCAGACATCCACTACGAGGTGTTCGGCCCCGACCTCTGGCTCGCCCGGAGCTGACCGCCGTCGGGTACGGCCCCCGCCGCTCGCGGAATTGTCCGGAACGACTCGGAAGTGGCAGCCGGGCAAGGTCGACCCTCGCGGCGTCTCGACGACGGGCGTGCGCGCCCGGATCCACCACCAGCTGAAGCAGGGGCGGGCAAGCCGCGCAGGCCGCACCGGCCGCACAATGAATGCATGCACCACGAAGCGCTCGACCTCTCCCGGCTGCAGCCGGTTCTCCCCTCGCCCCTGCAGCCGGCCGAGGACGAGCGCTTCGCGCGTCACGGCGTGACGCTGCTGCTCAAGCGCGACGATCTGATCCACCCCGACCTGCCGGGCAACAAGTGGCGGAAACTCGCCCCCAATCTGCGGGCCGCCGCCGGACGCACCGTTCTCACCTTCGGCGGGGCCTACTCCAATCACCTGCGCGCCACGGCCGCCGCCGGACGGCTGCTCGGCTTCCCCACCGTCGGGGTCGTACGCGGCGACGAACTGGCCGGCCGCCCCCTCAACCCCTCCCTCGCCCGATGCGCGGCCGACGGCATGCGTCTGCACTTCGTGGACCGGGAGACGTATCGCTCGAAGACCGCTCCTCACGTCCTGGACGGGCTGCTGAGCCTCTTCGGGGCGTGCACCGTCATCCCGGAGGGCGGCAGCAACGCGCTTGCCGCACAGGGCTGCACAGCGCTCGGCCACGAGCTGCGCGGGCAGGGTGACACGGTCGCCGTGGCCTGCGGAACCGGCGGCACCCTGGCAGGACTGTCAGCCGGACTCGGTCCGGGGCAGCGTTGCCTGGGCATTCCTGTGCTGCGCGGCGGCTTCCTGGGGGACGCGGTGCTGGCCCTGCAGCACGAGGCGTTCGGCGCCCGGGCCGGGCAGTGGTCCCTGGACGACCGCTTCCACTTCGGTGGCTACGCCCGTACACCCCCGGAGCTGCACGCTTTCGCCGACGACTTCGAGGACCGCCACGGTCTGCCCGTCGAGCGGCTCTACGTGGCCAAACTGCTGTACGCACTGACCGCACTGGCCGAAGAGGGCGCCTTCGCCCCGGGATCCACGGTGACCGCCGTGATCACCGGGCACCCGGACTGACAGGCCCCCGGGGCCGGGCCCTCAGCCCCCGTCCGACTCCCGGTAGGCCGCGGCCTCTTCGAGGTCGAGCCGGCGCAGCAGGGCGCGCAGCATCTCGTCGTCGATCCGCCGCTCGTCCCTGAGCTGCACGAACACTTCGCGCTCGGCTTCGATCATCTGCCTGGCGAGCCGCCGGTAGGTCTCGTCCGCCGACTCCCCGGTGATCGGATTGGCCGCTCCGAGTCGTTCCCACACGGCGTTGCGGCGCCGTTCCATGACGGTCCGCAGACGTTCCGTGAGGGGGTCGGGCAGCGCGTTGCGCGGGTCGGACAGCAGCTCGTCCAGGCGCGTCTCCGCAGCCGTGGACGCCTCGCTCTGCGCCTGGGCCTCGGCCAGCGTCTCGGTCTGCACGTCACGCCCCGGGAGCTTCAACACACGCACGAGGAGCGGCAGGGTGAGGCCCTGGATGACCAGGGTCGCGATGACGGTCGTGAAGGTCAGGAAGAGCACCAGGTTGCGGGCCGGGAAGTCCTCCCCGTCGTTCATGACCAGCGGGATGGAGAACGCGATGGCGAGCGAGACGACGCCCCGCATCCCTGCCCAGCTCACGATCAGCGGCGAGGTCCACGGCATGGCGGGTTCGCGTTCCCTGATGCGTCGGGACAGCCACAGGGGCAGATAGGTCGCCGGGTAGACCCAGACGAAGCGCACCACGACCACCACGACGAACACGGCGGCCGCGTACCAGAGGGACTCCATGACGCCGTAGGTGCCGAGATCCCTCAGCACGAAGGGCAGTTGCAGCCCGATGAGCGCGAAGACCGCGGACTCCAGGATGAACGCGACCATCTTCCAGACCGCCGCCTCCTGGAGCCGCGTCGCGAAGTCGACCTGCCAGGAGCGATGTCCCAGGTAGAGCGCGACGACGACCACGGCCAGCACCCCGGAGGCATGCACCCGCTCCGCGGCCGCGTACGCCACGAAGGGGATCAGCAGCGACAGGGTGTTCTGCAGCAATGCCTCCTTGAGGTGCGTACGCAGCCAGTGCAGCGGCACCATCAGCACCAGGCCGACGCCGACACCGCCGACCGCCGCCAGCAGGAACTCACCGATCCCCTCGCCCCAGCCCACGCCCTCGCCGACAGCGGCGGCAAGGGCCACCTTGAAGGCGGTGATCGCGGTGGCGTCGTTCACCAGGGACTCGCCCTGGAGGATGGTCGTGACCCGGGTGGGCAGCCCGACCCGGCGGGCGATCGCGGCGGCCGTGACGGCGTCCGGCGGGGCGATCACCGCTCCGAGCACAAGTGCGGCGGTCAGCGGCAGGTCGGGCACGAGCAGATATGCCAGCCAGCCCACCGCGACGGTGGCGAAGAGCACGTACCCCACGGAGAGCAGCGCGACCGGCCGCAGATTTGCCCGCAGATCGAGGTACGAGCTGTCGACCGCGGCCGTGTACAGCAGCGGGGGCAACAGAAGCGGCAGCACGACGTGCGCGTCCAGGGTGTAGTCCGGCACACCCGGCAGGTACGCGGCCAGAAGCCCTGCGGCCACCAACAGCAGCGGGGCCGGCACCGGCGTCCGGCGCGCGGCCCCCGCAACCGCCGCGCTGGCCGCTACGAGTGCCACCAGCGGCAACGCGTCCATCTCACCGTCCTCGCATCCGTCGTAACGTGGCCATCATGAGTGAGTGCCTGCATGTTCTCGAAATGCCGCGCCCCGAGCCCGCCCCGCTCAGCGAAACCTGCCTCGAGTGCCTGGCCGCGGGCAGCCATCCGGTGCAACTGCGGCTCTGCCTCGCCTGCGGACACGTCGGCTGCTGCGACTCGTCGCCCCTGAAGCACGCCACGGCGCACTTCAAGGAGACAGGTCATCCGTTGATGCGAAGTTACGAATGCGGCGACAACTGGCGCTGGTGCTTCGAGGACGGTTCGATCGTCTGACGTCTGGGTACGTCAAACCGGCGCCGGTTCTTCGCAATTGACTGCCGCAGACCCCTAGCCACTGTGTGTACTCATGGGCTTACCATGAGTGACGGTCTTGGGATGGGGTCTCGGCGACACGGCATCATGGATCGCGATAGCGTCGCCGCACCACAGAACCGACGACAGACCGCATGGTTCCGGGCACTCGTCCCGGAGCCTCGAATGAGTTTGTGCCACCTTGGAGGTGAGGGTGTCCCAGATCGCAGGCGAGCCCGGGAATCAGGACTTCGTAGAGGTCCGGCTGCCCGCTGCGGGTGCCTACCTGTCGGTGCTGCGTACGGCCACGGCCGGTCTCGCAGCGCGTTTGGACTTCACTCTCGACGAGATCGAGGATCTTCGCATCGCGGTCGACGAGGCCTGCGCGATCCTGCTCCAGCAGGCCGTGCCGGGTTCCGTCCTCAGCTGCGTCTTCCGCCTCGTCGATGATTCCCTCGAGGTGACCGTGTCGGCCCCGACCACGGACGGCCGCGCTCCCGAGCGCGACACCTTCGCCTGGACGGTGCTCTCCGCACTGGCCGGCAAGGTCGACTCCACGGTCGCTGACGACCGTACGGTCAGCATCAGCCTCTACAAACAGCGCGGCGCGGGACCCGGGCCGGCGTGAGCAACGGGAACGGGGACGGTCCTGTGCGTGACGAGACGATCCGACCCGGGGTGGTGCGCCCAGCAGCCATCCCGGAGCAACAGGCCCGGCCGCATCCGGTGGACGGTGCGGACGGGACCCAAGGCCGTACGGTCGCGGTGGAGCAGTCGCAGGCAGAGCGGGCGGGCCAGATGAGCGAGCACGGGCACCACGATCCACGTGACCGCAGCGGAGCGCGGGCACTCTTCATCGAGCTGCGCGAGCTCGCCGACGGCTCGCCGGAGAAGGCGGAGCTGCGCAACCGGCTGGTGCGCATGCACCTGCCGCTCGTTGAGCACCTGGCCCGCAGATTCCGCAACCGCGGCGAGCCGCTGGACGACCTGACCCAGGTCGCGACGATCGGACTGATCAAGTCCGTGGACCGGTTCGACCCGGACCGCGGTGTCGAGTTCTCGACGTACGCGACTCCCACGGTCGTCGGCGAGATCAAGCGGCACTTCCGCGACAAGGGCTGGGCGGTGCGGGTGCCCCGCCGCCTCCAGGAGCTGCGACTGTCGCTGACCACGGCCACCGCGGAGCTCTCCCAGCAGCACGGCCGCTCCCCGACGGTGCACGAGCTGGCGGAGCGTCTGGGCATCTCCGAGGAAGAGGTCCTGGAGGGCCTTGAATCGGCCAATGCCTACAGCACGCTCTCACTGGACGTTCCGGACACGGACGACGAGTCCCCCGCGGTCGCGGACACGCTGGGTTCCGAGGACGAGGCGCTGGAGGGCGTCGAGTACCGGGAATCGCTCAAGCCGCTGCTCGAGGACCTCCCGCCCCGCGAGAAGCGGATTCTCCTACTCCGATTCTTCGGCAACATGACCCAGTCGCAGATCGCACAGGAGGTCGGCATCTCCCAGATGCACGTCTCCCGCCTGCTGGCCCGCACGCTCGCACAGCTGCGCGAGCGACTGCTCGTCGAGGAGTAGGCGCCGGCGGTGTCGGAGGGCGAAACAGTCCGGGAGCTCAGGCCTCGGGGGTCGTCCGCGGCCCCCGGATGCCCAGGGCCCGCGTGGTCGCCGGGTTGAGCAGCAGCACGAGCGCCGTCACGGCGACCGCGGCCAGGGCGATCCCGGCAGGAATCAGGGCGCCCTGCGCACGCAGCAGCGTCCAGGCGACCGGCAGCGCCATGAGCTGGGTGATGAGCGCGGGGCCGCGGCTCCAACTGCGCCGGAGCAGCAGTCCGCGGGCGGCGAACAACGGAATCAGCCCGAGCGCCAGCAGCGTGAGTCCGCCCATCTCGGCCTGCTGAGGGCTCTCGGGCCGTCCGAGCAGCCCCATGACCAGCATGTAGATCCCGCCGATGGCGAGCGCTGCCCCTTCCAGGGCGCTGAGTGCGGCCACGACGGCGATCCGGCCCGGCCTCTCCGGGCCGGCCGAGGGCGACGGGGAGGGCGTGTTCTGCTGAGTGCTCACGCCATTCAGGTTGGCATCCCGGCCCGCCGAACGCGAAGCCGGGGTCGAGCGCCGCGACCGAAACCAGGGTCGAACCGCCACCGGAGCCGGGTCGAACGGCGACCGGAGTCGAGGTCGAACCGCGCCGGAGCCCGGGACGAGCGCCGCGACCGGAGCCGGGGTCCGGCCGGGCCGGTGCCGGAACCCGGCACGGTGTCGATCACTGTCCGTCACGGAATGCGGACCGATGGGATCAGGACTTCAGGGCGGTACCGCGCGGTAGGTACTCTGGCGGGCATGCGCGCACTTCTCGTGGTCAACCCAACTGCCACCACTACCAGTGCGCGGACCCGTGATGTCCTCATCCACGCCCTCGCGAGCGAGATGAAACTCGAGGCCGTGACCACGGAGTACCGCGGCCACGCCCGGGACCTGGGGCGACGTGCAGCCGACTCCGACGACATCGACCTGGTGGTAGCCCTCGGCGGCGACGGCACGGTCAACGAAGTCGTGAACGGGCTGCTGCACAAGGGGCCCGATGTGGACAGCCTGCCGAGCCTCGCCGTGGTTCCGGGCGGTTCCACCAATGTGTTCGCACGCGCCCTGGGCATCCCGAACGATGCCGTTGAAGCGACCGGCGCCATCCTGGATGCCCTCGCCGACCGCAGCGAGCGCACGGTGGGTCTCGGCCTCGCGGCCGGCACCCCGGGCACGGCGGACGAAGCCGTACCGCAGCGCTGGTTCACTTTCTGTGCCGGACTCGGATTCGACGCGGGCGTCCTCGGCCGGGTCGAACAGAAACGCGAGCGCGGCAAGCGTTCGACACATCCGCTGTACGTGCGCCAGGTGGTCCGGCAGTTCATCGAGGAACCGCACCGGCGCAAGGGCCTGATCACCTTGGACGTGCCCGGCCGGGACCCGGTCACGGATCTTGCGCTGTCCATAATCTGCAACACCGCACCCTGGACCTACCTGGGGAATCGTCCGATGTACGCCGCTCCGAAGGCATCCTTCGACACCGGCCTGGACATCCTCGGCCTGAAGCGCCTCACCACACCCGCGGTGGCCAGGTATGCCACCCAGCTGCTCACCTCGAGCCCCGAGAAGGGCCCGCACGGTAAGCACGCAGTCTCCCTCCATGACCTCACCGACTTCACCTTGCATTCAAAGGCTCCACTGCCCTTCCAGATGGACGGTGACCACCTGGGACTGCGTACGAGCGTGACGTTCACAGGCGTACGCCGTGCACTGCGTGTGATTGTGTGAGTGGAAGGGCTCAAAGTCCTTTAACTCGAACGTTTGGGCTGGCCCCCACCCCTTAGAAGTACGGCTGTGACCTAGTCGACACCGAGGAATCAAAAAAAACTTTCCAGAAGGGGTTGTATCCGCCGCCGAGGTTTGCGAATCTCTACATGGCGATCGGGACGGCCCGCAACATCGGCCTCCACTGAGAGCCAGAACCCCTCCTCACCACAACAGGACCACAACCAGTTCATCTGGGAGTCGGACCTTCGTCTGCGGGGGGATTCGTGAAAGCGTTCACATTCACAAGCATCCGCATGTAATACCAAGGAGAGGTAGCAGCCATGGACTGGCGTCACAACGCCGTTTGTCGTGAGGAAGACCCGGAGCTGTTCTTCCCCATCGGCAACACCGGTCCTGCGCTGCTGCAGATCGAGGAAGCCAAGGCCGTTTGCCGTCGCTGCCCCGTCATGGAGCAGTGCCTGCAGTGGGCGCTCGAGTCCGGTCAGGACTCCGGCGTCTGGGGTGGCCTCAGCGAGGACGAGCGCCGCGCAATGAAGCGCCGCGCCGCTCGCAACCGGGCGCGTAACGCCAGCGCCTGACCGACGCCCCCCGCACGACGAGCCTCAGCCAGGCGGCGCGTACAGAGCGTACGCACAGCCCCGCCTTCGAGTCGCAGCGCGCAGTACCCCCGAAGCGCATCGCACCGTGAGCACCACGCAGTGGGCCCGGACCGTTACCACGGTCCGGGCCCACTGCTCTGTGCTGTGCCGCTATTTGTCGTGGCGGACCGGGAGGTCGAGGACAACCTGTGTGCCGCGCCCGGGCGCCGGGACCATGCCGAAGGTGCCGCCCAACTCGCCCTCCACCAGCGTCCGCACGATCTGCAGACCCAGATTGCCGGCCCGCTGCGGGTCGAATCCCTCGGGCAGGCCGCACCCGTCGTCCGCCACGGTGATCAGCAGCCGCCCCTCCGCCGGTGACCCGCCCCGTACCGCGGACACTTCCACCGTGCCGCTCTCGGTCGGGGTGAAAGCGTGTTCCAGTGCGTTCTGCAGCACTTCGGTGAGCACCATCGAGAGCGGAGTGGCCACTTCCGCATCGAGAACTCCGAAGCGGCCCGTGCGCCGGCAGGTGACCTTGCCGGGCGAGATCTCGGAAACCATCGCGATGACACGGTCGGCGATCTCGTCGAACTCGACCCGCTCGTCCAGATTCTGGGACAGCGTCTCATGCACGATGGCGATCGAACCGACGCGCCGTACCGCCTCGTTGAGCGCCTCGCGGCCCTGCTCGGAGTCCATCCGGCGGGCCTGGAGGCGCAACAGGGCGGCCACCGTCTGGAGGTTGTTCTTCACCCGGTGGTGAATCTCCCGGATGGTGGCGTCCTTGGTGATCAACTCCCGCTCGCGGCGCCGCAGTTCCGTGACATCGCGGAGGAGTACCAGCGAACCGATGCGGGTGCCCTTGGGCTTGAGCGGAATCGCCCGCAGCTGAATCACACCGCCTTCGCCCTCGACCTCGAACTCCCTGGGTGCGTACCCGCTCGCCACCTTGACCAGGGCCTCGTCGACCGGGCCGCGTGAGGGGGCGAGCTCGGCCGTCGTCGCGCCGAGGTGGTGGCCGACGAGATCGGAGGCGAGGCCGAGGCGATGGTAGGCGGAGAGGCCGTTGGGGCTGGCGTACTGGACGACGCCGTCGGCATCGAGCCTGATCAGCCCGTCACCGACCCGCGGCGAAGCATCCATGTCGACCTGCTGGCCCGGGAAGGGGAAGGACCCGGCGGCAATCATCTGGGCCAGGTCGGATGCGGACTGGAGGTAGGTGAGCTCCAGCCGGGACGGCGTACGCACGGTGAGGAGGTTCGTATTGCGGGCGATGACCCCGAGGACCCGGCCCTCGCGGCGTACGGGGATCGATTCGACCCGTACGGGGACCTCCTCGCGCCATTCCGGGTCGCCCTCGCGCACGATCCGCCCCTCGTCCAGGGCGGCGTCCAGCAGGGGGCGGCGGCCCCGCGGCACCAGATGCCCGACCATGTCGTCCTGGTAGGAGGTGGGGCCGGTGTTGGGCCGCATCTGCGCCACGGACACATAGCGGGTCCCGTCGCGGGTAGGCACCCACAGGACCAGGTCGGCAAAGGACAGGTCGGAGAGCAGCTGCCACTCCGAGACCAGCAAATGGAGCCACTCGAGGTCGGTGTCACTCAGGGCTGTGTGCTGGCGGACAAGGTCGTTCATGGAGGGCACAGGGCGAGCGTACCTGTGGATACGCACAGGTTCCGAACCGATCCGCCCGCCGATGCGTGACACTGTGGTGGAGCGGTCGGGCACGGAAATGTCCGCACCCGCGGATGGACACGGACTATTGGTCTAGTCCACAATGCACCAGGTACGAACATCATGGAACATGAACGTCACGCACAAGACAGACCTCCGCTCTCCCCGCACAGGAGAGCGGATCGAGGCACCCGGCGCTCTCTGCCCTGACTGCGCCGGTGTCTCCAGTGGCCGGAGGCACCGCACACCGCCGGCCAGGTAGCTCCGGGCTGCGGTGCCGGACGGGCCGAGGGTCCCGTCCCGGCGCCGCGGCCCGCGGGTGTCTCCGGGGATATCCGACGGAACCGCCCCGCAACCGACTCCTGGCGTCAACGGGTCTCGGTGATCTTGGCGAGGGCGCGCGGGGCGTCCGGATCCTGCCCCCGGGCGATGGTCACTTCGTACGCCAGCAGCTGCAACGGCAGGATCTCCAGGACCGGCTGCAGCTCCTCCGCCACCCCGGCCGTCGGCAGCACGAAGCCCGCGGACGCCGCCTCGACCTGAGCCTGGGGGCCGACGACGAAGAGGTCGGCGCCGCGGCCACGGAGCCGGTCCAGCACGGGCTGGAGGGCCTTCCCGCCCCGGCCGTCGGTGACCACGGCGATCACCGGGGAGATGTTGTCGACCATGGCCAGCGGACCGTGCAGCAGATCCGCGCCCGAGTAGGACAGAGCGGGAATGTAGCTGGTCTCCATCAGTTTGAGGGCAGCCTCCTTGGCCGTGGGATAGCCGTAGCCGCGCGAGGTGATGACCATGCGCTCGGCAAAGCGGTAGCGCGAGGCCAGTGCCGTGACCTCGGCCCTGCGGCCCAGGATCTCGTCGGCCAGGTCCGGCAGCACTCCGGCGGCGGCCGCCCCGTCCCCACCGCCCAGGGCCTCCACGAAGAGATAGAGCGCCAGCAACGAGGCGGTGTAGGTCTTCGTGGCGGGCAGGGCCCGCTCCGGGCCCGCGAGAATGTCGATGTGGTGCTCGGAGACCGCGGCCAGTGCCGAGTCCGGATTGTTGGTGACGGCGAGAGTGACCGCACCGGCCTCCCTCGCGGCCTTCGTGGAGGCGACCAGATCCGGCGAGCCCCCCGACTGGCTGATGGTGATCACCAGGACGTCCGTCAGATCCGGCTTCGCGCCGTACGCCGTCGTGGTGGACATCGAGGCCAGCCCGCACGGCAGGCCGAGCCGGATCTCCAGGAGGTACTTCGCGTAGAGCGCCGCGTTGTCCGACGTACCGCGTGCGGTGAGCAGGACGAAGCGCGGCTTCCTCGCCGCGATCTCGGCTGCCACAGCCCCGATTCGGCCGGCCCCCCGACCCAGAATGCGCCGTAGCACCTCGGGCTGCTCGGCCATCTCTGCGGACATGATCACACCCGGACGATCGGACATGACGGTACCTCCCGGTCGGTGCTGGCTCGCACGAGTCGAACACGACATACCGGACCTCCGCCAGCGGGGCGATGCGGGAATCTCCACGCGCGGACGGTTCACCTCCGGACTACCCGCTTCTGCTAGATTGGCCTTCGATTGGTCTATACCACATGACGCCACTCTCCAGATCGGCAGGCACAGCGTGGAAGTTGTCATCGTCCCGGACGCCACGGCAGGCGGCGAGCTCATCGCGAGGGCCATCGGTGCCCTGCTGAGCCGCAAGCCCGACGCCCTGCTCGGCGTTGCCACCGGCTCGACCCCGCTGCCCATTTACCAGGCTCTGGCGGCCGAGGTCCGCTCCGGTGCGGTGAACGCCTCACGCGCCCGCGTCTGCCAGCTCGACGAGTACGTCGGGCTGCCTGTCGGCCATCCCGAGTCCTACCGTTCCGTGGTGCTGCGCGAGGTCGTCGCACCGCTCGGCCTGTCCGAGGAGTCCTTCATGGGCCCGGACGGCTCCGCCGAGGACGTCCAGGCCGCCTGCGAGGCCTACGACAAGGCGCTCGCCGAGGCGGGCGGAGTCGACCTCCAGCTGCTCGGCATCGGCACCGACGGGCACATCGGTTTCAACGAGCCGTGCTCCTCGCTCGCCTCGCGTACCCGCATCAAGACCCTGACCGAGCAGACCCGCGTCGACAACGCGCGCTTCTTCGACGACGACATCGAGCAGGTGCCGCGCCACGTCATCACCCAGGGCATCGGCACGATCCTGGAGTCCCGCCACCCGATCCTCCTGGCAACGGGAGAGGGAAAGGCCGATGCGGTCGCCCAGACCGTGGAGGGGCCGGTCGCCTCGATCGTGCCGGCGTCCGCCCTGCAACTGCATCCGCACGCCACGGTGGTCGTCGATGAGGCAGCGGCGTCGAAGCTGAAGCTCGCCGACTACTTCCGGGCCACATACGCGGCAAAGCCGGCGTGGCAGGGACTCTGAGACACCGGAACGGGAGAGGGCCGGACACCCAGTGGGTGTCCGGGCCGCGCCCCGCCCGCCGCCAGGGCGGGGGCGGCGGGAACCGCTAAAACCCCCCCCGGGGGGGGGGCCCCCCCCGGGGGGGCCGGGGGGGGGGGGGGGG
>NZ_JBHWVO010000029.1:22627-85363 GCF_042736635.1 Streptomyces sp. NPDC060035 | reverse complement strand
CGGGTTGGTTTTGGATGCCTACTGTGTTCCTTTTTCTGGGGTGGGTGTCGAGGGTGGGTTGGGGACCGGTGCTTGGGGTTGGGGCGCCCCGCCGGGGGGGGCGCCCCTTCCTCATGTCCACAACCGGTCAGCCCATGAACTTCTTGAACTCGTCCGGCAGCTCGAAGTTCTTGTCCTCCTGGGCGGGCAGACCGAACGCGCCGCCCTGCGCCGCCGCCTCACGGCGGGCAGCCTCGGCCTGCTCCTCGGCCTTGCGCTTCATCGGGTTGCCGCTCTTGCGCTTGCCCTTGGCCTGCTTGATCTGCTTCTTCTGACGGCCGGCGCCGCCGCCCGAGCCGGGCATCCCCGGCATCCCCGGCATTCCGCCGCCCTGGGCCATCTTCGACATCATCTTGCGGGCCTCGAAGAAGCGCTCCACCAGGCTCTTCACGGCGGAGACCTCGACGCCGGAGCCCTTGGCGATACGGGCCCGGCGTGAGCCGTTGATGACGGTCGGTTCCTGGCGCTCGTGCGGCGTCATCGACTTGATGATCGCGGCCGTGCGGTCCACGTCCCGCTCGTCGATGTTGTTGATCTGGTCCTTGATCTGCCCCATGCCGGGCAGCATCCCGAGCAGCTTGGAGATGGAGCCCATCTTCCTGACCTGCTCCATCTGCGACAGGAAGTCGTCGAGCGTGAAGTCCTTGCCCTTGCTCGACGCCAGCTTGGAGGCCATTTGAGCGGCCTCTTCCTGGCTGAAGGTCTTCTCCGCCTGCTCGATCAGGGTGAGCAGGTCACCCATGTCGAGGATGCGGGACGCCATGCGGTCGGGGTGGAAGGCGTCGAAGTCCTCGAGCTTCTCACCGTTCGACGCGAACATGACCTGCTTGCCCGTGACATGGGCGATCGACAGGGCGGCACCACCACGGGCGTCACCGTCGAGCTTGGAGAGGACCACACCGTCGAAGCCGACGCCGTCGCGGAAGGCCTCGGCGGTGTTGACCGCGTCCTGGCCGATCATCGCGTCGACGACGAAGAGGATCTCGTCGGGGCTGACGGCGTCGCGGATGTCCGCGGCCTGCTGCATCAGCTCCTGGTCGATACCGAGGCGGCCCGCGGTGTCGACCACGACCACGTCGTACTGCTTGACCCGGGCGTGCTCGATCGAGTCCTTGGCGACCTGGACCGGGTCGCCCACGCCGTTGCCCGGCTCCGGCGCGTACACCGCGACACCGGCGCGGTCGGCGACGACGCTGAGCTGGTTCACGGCGTTGGGGCGCTGGAGGTCACAGGCGACGAGCAGCGGCGAGTGGCCCTGGCTCTTGAGCCAGAGACCGAGCTTTCCGGCGAGGGTGGTCTTACCGGCACCCTGCAGGCCCGCGAGCATGATCACGGTGGGCGGGTTCTTGGCGAACCGGAGCCGCCGGGTCTCGCCGCCGAGGATGCCTACGAGTTCCTCGTTGACGATCTTGACGACCTGCTGGGCCGGATTCAGCGCCTGGGAGACCTCGACGCCACGCGCCCGCTCCTTGACGTTGGCGATGAAGGCACGGACGACGGGCAGGGCGACATCGGCCTCGAGCAGTGCGATACGGATCTCGCGAGCCGTGGCGTCGATGTCCGCCTCGGACAAGCGGCCCTTGCCCCTGAGGTTTTTGAAAGTCGCGCTAAGGCGGTCGGAGAGAGTATCGAACACGGCGCTCGTCGGTCCTCAGGGTCGGGGGTGGTGGCAGGTCAATCGCCCTCCAGGGTATCCGGACCCCGCGGAACGCAAAGCCCTCGGCCGGTTCTCGTGACGAACGGCTCCGGCGGCGGGGGTCAGCCCAGCGCCTTCTCCACCTCCCGGGCCACTGCCGCCGCCCGTTCCCGGGGCAGCGGCTCGCCGTCCGTGTCCGTGACGTAGAAGGCGTCCACCGCGTTCGCGCCGAGCGTCGAGACATGGGCGCTGCGCACCCGTACCGCGCTCTGCTCCAGTGCCCTGCCGATCCGGTGCAGCAGTCCCGGGGCGTCCTGCGCGCGCACCTCGATCACCGTGGCGAGCCGTGAGCCCGCCGCCGCGACGGTCACCCTGGGCGGCGGCGCCTTCACCCCGCGCCGCCGCGGGTAGGCGGCCTCGCGTTCGGCGAGACGGGTCCGGATGTCCAGGGATCCGTCCAGGGCCCGTACGAGGTCGGCGCGGAGCCGGGCAGCCTGCGGGAGAGATCCGTACTCGGCCGCGACCCGCCAGCTGAGCACCAGCAGACCGGCTGTTTCGCCCAGCTCGGTGGGGAGCTCGACGGCGCGCAGATCGGCGGCGCGGACGGTGAGGCGGTGCAGGGCGAGCACTCCGGCCGCGGCCGGCAGCACGCCGGGACGGTCGGGCAGGGCAATGAGGAGTTCGACGCCGACGGGTTCCGGTTCGCCGTCCTCCTGTACCGGCTCGGGCCGGGTGTGCAGGGACAGGACGGGTTCGCCGGTGCGCAGGGCCTCGATCGCGAGACGTTCCTGCTCGGCGCTGGGCGCGAGAGGTTCCGGCTCGGGCGGTTCCTCGCCCGCCAGGAGCGCGGCGACGCGCTTGACGAGGTCAGTGACGAGGGAGGCACGCCAGGAACTCCACGCGGCGGGACCGGTGGCCAGCGCGTCGGCCTCGGTCAGGGCGTGCAGGAGTTCCAGCGTGGAGGCGCTGCCCACGGCGGTGGCGACGGCGCGGACGGTCGCCGGATCGTCGAGGTCGCGCCGGGTGGCGGTCTCGATGAGCAGCAGATGGTGGCGTACGAGGGTGGCGAGGACGCCCACGTCCTGCTTGTCGAAGCCGATGCGGGCGGCCATGTCGCGGGCGATGACCTCACCCGCGACGGAGTGGTCCCCGGGCCAGCCCTTGCCGATGTCGTGGAGAAGGGCCGCGACCAGGAGGAGGTCGGGGCGGCCTACACGGCGGGTGAGGGAGGAGGCACGGACGGCCGTCTCGACGAGGTGACGGTCGACGGTCCAGGTGTGGACAGGGTTGCGCTGCGGACGGCAGTGGACCCGTTCCCAGTCGGGCAGCAGCCGGGTGATGATGCCTTCCGCCTCCAGGGCTTCCCAGACGCCGACCGTGGATTCGCCCGCGCCCAGCAGGGTGACGAGCTCCTCACGGGCCTGTGCCGGCCACGGCACGGGCATCGGCTGGGCCGCGGTCCTGAGATGGCGTACGAGGTGGCGGGAGAGCGGCAGCCCGGACTCGGCTGCCGCCGCGGCGGCCCGGAGGGTGAGGACGGGGTCCCGTTCGGGGCGTGCGGTGCGCGCGAGGACGACTTCGCCGTCCGCCTCGACGACGCCCTCGGCGAGCGGGGTGCGTTCCGGGGCGGCTTTGGCGCCGCCGCCGAGGATCGCCCGCAGACGGGGCCGGACGGAGCGGGCGCGCAGGACGCGGTTGACCTCGCGCCAGGTGACGTCGGTGGCGTACGAGACGATGCGGGCGGCCTCGTACACCTGGCGGAGCAGGGCGTCGGAGTCGAGGAGGCCGAGTGCACCGGCGACCTGGTCCTGTTCCTGCAGGGCGAGGCGGTCGGTGGCGCGGCCGGTGGTGAGGTGGAGGGCGTCGCGGGCGTCCAGGAGGGTGCGACGGGCCTCGGCGAGGCCTTCGCGGGGGGCGTCGGCGACCCAGGAGGCGGCGACGGCGCGCAGGGCGGTGGCATCGCGGAGACCGCCGCGGGCCTCCTTGAGGTCGGGTTCCAGGAGGAACTGGAGCTCGCCCATGCGTTCGGCCCGCTCGCGGCAGAGTTCGTCGAGGGCGGGGAGGCGTTTGGAGGCCTGGTTGCGCCAGTCGGCGAGGACGGCGGTGCGCAGTCCGGCGACGAGGCCGAGGTCTCCGGCGACGGGGCGTGCGTCGAGCAGGCCGAGCTGGACCTTGAGGTCCTCCCCCGCGGTCCTGAGTGCTTCGCCGGGAGTGCGTACGGAGTGGTCGAGGGCCAGGCCGAGGTCCCACACGGGGTACCAGATGCGGTCGGCGAGCGCGGCGATGGCTCCGGCGTCGGCACTGCCGTCGTGCAGGAGCAGGAGGTCGAGGTCGCTGCGCGGGGAGAGTTCGCCGCGGCCGTACCCGCCGACGGCGACGAGGGCCGCGCCGCGGACGCCCGCGGCCTCGACGGCCGCGGTGAACAACGCGGTCAGCCAGTCGTCGGTGATCCGGGCCAGGGCAGCACGGCGCGGCGGCCCGGACTGCGTCTTCTCCTGGAGAAGACGCAGCCGGGCCGCCGCGTAGCCGCTGGGTCCCGAGTCCTCGGATTCGGTGGTCACTTCGGTGCTCGTCACCCAGCTGCCTTTCCGTTCACGGGAAACGTCGGTCAGAGTGCGTCCGGGCCGCGTTCGCCGGTCCGTACACGGATCGCGGTCTCGACGGGGACGCTCCAGACCTTTCCGTCACCGATCTTGCCCGTCCGGGCGGCTTTGACAACCACATCGATGAGCTGTTCGGCGTCCTCGTCCTCGACAAGTACCTCGATGCGGATCTTGGGTACGAGGTCGACGGTGTACTCGGCGCCCCGGTAGACCTCGGTGTGTCCGCGCTGCCGCCCGTAACCGCTGGCTTCCGTGACCGTGAGGCCCTGGACGCCGAAGGCCTGGAGGGCCTCCTTGATCTCGTCCAGCCTGTGCGGCTTCACGACTGCGGTGATGAGCTTCATGCGTCCACCTTCTTGTTCGTCGGGGCTGCCGTGGCGCCGGGCGCCGGAGGTGTGGTGCGCGTGGCGCCGCCGCCGGCGCCGCTGAAGTCGTACGCCGTCTCGGCGTGCTCGACCTGGTCGATGCCGGAGATCTCGTCGTCCTCGGAGACGCGCATCCCGATCGTCTTGTCCAGGAGGAAGGCGAGGACCGCGGAGACGACCAGAGAGTACGCGAGGACCGCGAACACTCCGACGGCCTGCTTGCCGAGCTGGTCGAGGCCGCCGCCGTAGAAGAGCCCCTTGGCGTCGGACTGCACACCGCCGGTGGCGAAGAAGCCGACGAGGAGGGAGCCGATGACACCGCCGACGAGGTGGACGCCGACGACGTCCAGGGAGTCGTCGTAGCCGAGCTTGTACTTCAGGCCGACGGCCATGGCGCACAGCACACCGGCGATGACGCCGACCGCGATGGCACCGAGCGGGCTGACGGCGCCGCCCGCCGGGGTGATGGCGACGAGTCCTGCCACGGCGCCGGACGCCGCACCCAGGGTGGTGAAGGAGCCGTGGCGGATCTTCTCGTAGGCGAGCCAGCCCAGGACGGCTGCGCCGGTGGCGACCTGCGTGTTGACGAACATGACCGCGCCGACACCGTCGTCGTTGCCGAGCCACGAGCCGGCGTTGAAGCCGAACCAGCCGAACCACAGGAGCGCGGCACCGAGCATGACGAGCGGCAGGCTGTGCGGCCGCATCGGGTCCTTCTTGAAGCCGACCCGCTTGCCGATGACCAGGATCACGCCGAGAGCTGCGGCACCTGCGTTGATGTGGACTGCCGTACCACCGGCGAAGTCGATGACACCCAGCTCGAAGAGCCAGCCGCCGGCGCCCCAGACCCAGTGCGCGACCGGGAAGTAGACGACGGTGACCCACAGCGCGATGAACAGGGCCCAGGAGGTGAACTTGACCCGGTCGGCGAGGGCGCCGCTGATGAGGGCCGGGGTGAGCACGGCGAACATCAGCTGGAAGACGGCGAAGACGTAGGTCGGGATGGTGTAGCCGTCCCAGAGCTCCGTGACGCCGATCCCGCTGAGGCCGACGAAGTCCGAGCTCCAGCCGATGACGGAGCCGACGTCGGCGCCGAAGGCGAGGCTGAATCCGTAGAGCACCCACAGGATCGTGACGATCCCGAGGCTGATGAAGCTCATCATCAGCATGTTCAGGGTGCTCTTGACGCGGACCATGCCTCCGTAGAAGAAGGCCAGGCCCGGGGTCATCAGCATCACCATCGCGGAGCAGATGAGCATGAACCCGGTGTTGGCGGCAGACAGCGTCGGGGCGTCTGCAGCAAGCGTCGTGATGCCTGGGGGCATCGGCGTCTCCTCGTCGTCGGTGCGGCCACGTGCGGGGGTGCGGGACCACTGTGGAAAAGGTGCGGGCCGGTTATGCGCCATGAGATTCGCGCAGCGCCGTTTCCACGAATGCCGCACGATGTTTCGCCGCAGTGACGAAGGGACGCCGCGTGTTACGTCCGAATGAACCGGGAGTGGCGAACCCGGTGTGCTGCCTACCATGCTGCCTGCGCCGCATACGGTGCGGTTCGGACGGCTCACGACGTGAACCGGCCACGGCAGCCACCCGCTGACCTGGCAATGGGGGAGCCGAGTCGGGATGTACGGGATGGCTGCCGTGGCCGGTGGCCGGGGTGGCGGTCAGACCGCTTCCGCGGTCTCCGGAAGCTGCTCGGTGAGCAGGTCGGTGAGCCGGGCGACCTCGCGAATGTCACCGAAGTCCCTGGCAGCGGTGTCGACGGTCTTGCGGAGCCGGGTGTTCACGCGCTCGGACCTGACCTTCTTGGCGATCTTCAGGGCCCGGGTGGCCAGCACGGTCGACTCCTCGGGCTCGCGCTTGAGGAGATGCACGGTGGCCATGCCGATCAGATTGAGTGCGAAGGACCTCTGGTGCTCGTCGTCCTCGCCGAAGAGCTCGACGGCGCGCGCCATGACGGGCTCGGCCAGCGAGGCGTACGTGGGGCTGCGGCCTGCGACGTAGGCGAGGTCACGGTAGGAGTGGGCGTTCTCGCCGTGCAGTTCGGCGTCGGAGAAGAAACGGATCCAGTCGGGCTCGGGCTCGCCGTCGAGTCCTGCGTCGACGAAGGTGTCCTCGGCCATCCGGACCGCTCGCTTGCACTTGCTGGGCTGGCCCATGTTGGCGTACGCACGGGCCTCCATCGCATACAGCATGGCCTGGGTGCGTCCGGTGGCGCAGTCCCGGCTGCCGTACTGGGCGAGGTGGATGAGTTCGAGTGCGTCGTCGGGCCGCCCGAGGTGGATCATCTGACGGCTCATGCTGGACAGGATGTACGAACCCAGCGGCTTGTCCCCCGCTTCCTTGGAGGCGTGCAGGGCAAGGACGAAGTACTTCTGCGCGGTGGGCTGGAGGCCTACGTCGTAGCTCATCCAGCCGGCCAGTTCGGCCAGTTCGGCGGCGCACCGGAAGAGACGCTTGGCGGTCGCCTCGGGCTGGGATTCCTGTAACAGGTCGGTGACCTCGTGGAGTTGGCCTACGACGGCCTTGCGGCGCAGCCCGCCACCGCACTGCGCGTCCCACTGGCGGAACATCGCGGTAGTGGACTCCAGCAGGTCCAGCTCGGGACCGGAGAGCCGTGAGGGACGTTGGCCCAGGGCGGATGGTTCCGGCACCGGGGGCCCGGAGGGGGCCACGGGCACCAGCCAGCGCTGCATCGGCTCGATGAGGGTGGGGCCCGCCGCGAGGGCGAGGGAGGAACCGAGGAAGCCGCGCCGCGCCAGCATCAGGTCGCTGCGGGAGAACTCACTGAGCAGCGCGACTGTCTGCGGGCCCGCCCAGGGCAGGTCGACCCCGGCCACCGAGGGTGACTGATGGGCGGCGCGCAGGCCGAGGTCCTCGACGGCCACGACGGCGCCGAAGCGTTCGGAGAAGAGCTCGGAGAGGATGCGCGGGATGGGTTCACGCGGCTGTTCGCCATCGAGCCAGCGCCGGACCCGGGAGGTGTCGGTGCTGATGTGGTGGGCGCCCAGCTGGCGCGCACGTCGGTTCACCTGGCGCGCGAGCTCGCCCTTCGACCAGCCGCTGCGCACGAACCATGATCCCAATTGCCCATTGGGGCGCTTCCCGGCATTCGCCTCGCCTGCGCCGCTGCCACTCACTGGAACGCCCCCATCCCGCTGAAACCTGTCGCGCGAACCTCTATCAGAATGCCGTGCATCGGTGCTGTCCGTACGGACGTTGCGCACCATCGAACAGAGAATCGGGTTGCCCGGGGCATACCCGTGAGCGCACATGCAATTGCATGGTTCGAGTACCGACGGTAATCCTACGATCACTGCTTACGCGAGGGTGACCGCGGAAACGCCACCATTCGCCACCCCTTCGGATGAACCCGCCCGGCGTCGACCGCGATTCACTTGACAGGCCGCGATCAGGGACAGGCGGAGTGAAGCATTCAGGGGCGCGTGAACCGTATCGCGCACCCCCTCGATGTCACCCCGCGCGTCATCGGGCCGCCGGCCGCGCCGGAGGACGCTCGCGTGCTCCGGGTCGTAACCACCGGTGACTCGGACCCGTTGGAGGGGGCATGGGCTTCACGATCGGCGGCATCCGTGAGATGCGATCCGGCTCGCGGCGCCGCGGCCGTGCGGCCGAGGGCACCGCGGTGGCCGAGTACACAGGACTCTGGGGCTGGGCGGTGGCTCCGGGGGCACGTGCGGCGGACGGCGCCTGCTCGTGCGGCGACCGTGTGTGTGCGGCCCCCGGGGCGCACCCCCTGGACTTCGCCCGGGAGGTACCGGCGGGCGCCACCTTCACGACCGCCGCGAACGCCTGGGCCGAGGCGCCCGGCGCCTCGATGCTGCTCCCCGTGGGCCGCAGCTTCGACGTGCTCGACGTCGCCGAAGCAGCCGGCCGGCGGGCTCTGGTCCGCATGGAGCGGATGGGGCTGCCGCTGGGCCCGGTGACGGTGACGCCCACCGGGCGGACACAGTTCTTCGTAGCCCCCGGTGCCGCGACGGGGCTGCCGGGACTCCTGTACCGGATGGGCTGGGACGACGCGGATCTGGATCTGCGGGCGCTGGGCCCGGGTACGTACATCACGGCTCCGCCGTCCGACCTGGGGGGTCTCGGCCCGGTCCGCTGGCTGCGCCCCCCGGTGCCTGACACGGCGGTCACTCCCCCGCAGGCACGTCTGCTGCTGGGCACGCTGGCCTACATATGCCACCGCTGGTGACGCCGGAAGGGCGGTGAACCCTTTTCGGGTCCACCGCCCTTCCGGCGTGCGCGGAGGTACGGGTATCAGTCGCCGATCAGTGCGTCGACGAAGGCATCCGGCTCGAACGGAGCCAGGTCGTCCGGCCCCTCACCGAGGCCGATGAGCTTCACCGGTACGCCCAGCTCACGCTGGACCGCGATGACGATGCCGCCCTTGGCGGTGCCGTCCAGCTTGGTCAGGACGATGCCGGTGATGTCGACCACCTCGGCGAACACCCGTGCCTGCACCAGGCCGTTCTGGCCGGTGGTGGCGTCGAGGACGAGGAGGATCTCGTCGAGCGGCCCGTGCTTCTCGACGACCCGCTTGACCTTGCCGAGCTCATCCATGAGGCCGGTCTTGGTGTGCAGCCGGCCGGCGGTGTCGATCAGCACGACGTCGGCGCCCTCGGCGATACCTTCCTTCACCGCGTCGAAGGCGATCGACGCCGGGTCTCCGCCCTCGGGCCCGCGGACCGTACGGGCGCCGACCCGCTCGCCCCAGGTCTGGAGCTGATCCGCCGCAGCGGCGCGGAAGGTGTCGGCCGCACCGAGCACGACACTGCGGCCGTCGGCGACGAGAACCCGGGCGAGCTTGCCCGTGGTGGTCGTCTTGCCGGTGCCGTTGACGCCGACGACCATCACGACGCCGGGTGTTTCGGCGCCGCCCTCCGTCTTCACGGCACGGTCGAAGTCGGTGCCGAGAAGGGTGATGAGCTCCTCGCGCAACAGCGTGCGCAGCCCTTCCGGCGTACGGGTACCGAGGATGCGGACCCTCTCGCGGAGCCGCTCCACCAGTTCCTGGGTGGGCGCGACACCGACGTCGGCGGTCAGGAGCGTGTCCTCGATCTCCTCCCAGGTGTCCTCGTCGAGGTTGTCGCGGGACAGGAGCGTGAGCAGCCCCTTGCCCAGGGAGTTCTGCGAGCGGGCGAGCCTCGTACGGAGCCGTACCAGACGGCCCTCGGTGGGCTCGGGGACTTCGAGCGCGGGGATCTCCGGCTCGATGACCACCGGGGCTTCCCCGGCGGGAGCCTCGGTGCCGGGGGGACCGACCTCCTCGATGGTGCGCCGCGCTTCGTCGCGCGGCGCCTCGGCTTCGTCGCCGACATGGGGTTCGGCGGGAGCAGTGATGGTCGGCGTGCTCGACGGCGCCGAGGGCGGCAGCTGCTTCTTCTTGCGGCTGCTGACCACGAGCCCGCTGATCAGGCCGACCGCGACCAGGGCGATGACTACAGCAAGGATGACGATTTCCATAACCCGTCCAGTATCGGCCACCGCCGTGGTCCGGGCGCTGTTCCGGAGGACCGCCCGGACGGACCATGTGAGCGTTATGCACCTTTTGGGGGTAAAGGTACGCTGCTGCCCGTGGAGAACCGCGGTCTCGATCCCGTCCCCGACGCCGAGCGCACCGGCCGGGTCCGCGCCCTCTTCCCCACCTGGGTGACGGCGAACATGACGGTTCTGCTGCTGACGGTGGGCGCCGGTCTCACCGTCTTCAACGGACTGAACTTCTGGCAGGTGCTCGCCGTCGCGGGTACGGCGCCGCTGCTCTCCTTCGGACTGGTCGGCCTGGTGTCGATCGCCGGGAAGCGCGGCGGCTCACCCGGCATGGCACTGTCGCGGGCGGTCTTCGGCCAGCGCGGCAACCTCTTCCCCGGTGCCCTGCTGTGGGTGGCCCGCTGGGGCTGGGAGACGGTCAACGCAGTGACCGGCTCCTACGCCCTGCTGGCGGTGCTCAACCTGCTGTTCGATGTCCGGAGCACCAGCAGACTGGTCATGGTGACCCTGACGGCCTTCGTGGCGGGCAGCTTCCTGGTCTCGGGGCTCGGCATCCGGGCGCTGCGAGGGTGCTGTGCCGTGTCGGCGTACCTCTTCGGCGGCGCCAGTCTCCTCGTGCTGATCGATCTGATCGGCTCGACACCGTGGCGGGCCGTCCTGGAGCGGCCCGCGGGCCCGGCGGCGATGATGATCGCGGGAATCGGGACTCTGGTCGCCGGGGGCATCAGCTGGGTCCCGTCCGCCCCGGACTTCGCCCGCTACCTGCCGCGTTCGGCATCCGGCCGGACGATGGTCGGCGTGACCGTGGGCGGGGCACTGATCGTCGTCCTGCCGATGGTGATGATGGGCGCGGTGATGGCGGTGGGCACGCCGGGTCTGGCCGTCACGAAGGATCCGGTGGCCTTCGTCGGGCCACTCCTGCCGGGATGGATCTCGGTGCCGTATCTCCTGATCGCCGTCGTCGGCATGGTGATGATCAACGCGATGTCGATGTACTCCGCCGGTTTCACCGCGCAGACGCTCGGATTCACGATGCCCCGCGCCTGGGCCGTGGGGGTGAATGCCACGATCAGTCTGCTGCTCGGCGGGCTGCTGATGATGGTGGCGACCAGTTTCATCGACGCGTTCATCTCCTTCCTGACCCTGCTCGCCGTGACGTTCTCCGCCTGGATCGGGGTGTTCGGCGCGGATCTGCTGCGGGGGCGTACGTACGACGCGGCAGCCCTGATGGACACGACGCCCCGCAGCGCCTACTGGTACTCGGCCGGCTTCTGCTGGCAGGCCATGACCGCCTGGGCCGCCGCCCTCGCGGTGGGGCTCTTGTTCACGACGGTGGAGTGGTTCACCGGCCCGCTCGCCGCCACCTGGATCGGGCGCAACGGCCTGGGCTGGGCGGCGACGATCCTGGTCGCGGCGGGGGTGTACGCGCCGCTGCCGCGCCCGGCCGCGCGTACGGACGGCGGCGGCCCCGTCGACTTCTGACGGCCTGCCCCCGACGGTCCCGGACCACGACAGCACGCTGCCCCGGTCGGGCAAGGGGCCGGACCGGGGCAGCGTTCTGTTCCGAGGAGAGGGGCAGCGGGGATTAGCCCATCTCCTCCAGCGCCTTGCCCTTTGTCTCCTTCACGAACATGAGCACGAAGGGGATCGAGAGCACGGCGAAGCAGGTGTAGATGATGTAGGTGCCCGACAGGTTCCAGTCCGCCAGGCTCGGGAAGCTCGCGGTGATCGCCCAGTTGGCGATCCACTGCGCCGACGCGGCGACACCGAGGGCGGCGGCACGGATGCGGTTCGGGAACATCTCGCCGAGGAAGACCCAGACCACGACACCCCACGACAGTGCGAAGAAGAGCACGAAGACATGGGCCGCGATGAGTGCGACGGTGCCCTCGGTGTCAGGGAGCTTGCCGTCGACGAGGTCGGCGGAGAAGGCCCAGGCCTCGAAGGCCAGCGCGATGGCCATACCGACCGAACCGACGAGCGCGAGCGGCCTGCGGCCGACCCGGTCCACGAGGACCATCGCGATCACGGTGCCGATGATGTTGATGATCGATGTGGTGAACGAGTAGAAGAACGAGCCGGTCGGGTCGATGCCGACCGACTGCCACAGCGTCGATGAGTAGTAGAACGCCACGTTGATGCCGACGAGCTGCTGGAAGACGGACAGTCCGATACCGACCCAGACGATCGGCAGGAATCCGAAGCGGCTCCCGAGCAGGTCGCTGAACTTCGACTTGTGCTCGCGGTGCATGGCCGTTTCGATCTCGTTCACCCGCACGTCGAGATCGACGTCCTTCCCTTCGACCTCTTCGAGGATCTTCCGGGCCCGGTCCTTCTTGCCGACGGAGATCAAAAAGCGCGGCGACTCGGGGATCGCGAAGGACAGCAGCCCGTACAGGATGGCGGGCACGACCATGACACCGAGCATCCACTGCCAGGCTTCGAAGCCGCCGATCTCGCCGCGCTGGTCGCCGTCGGCGATCTGCAGGATGCCGTAGTTGACCAGCTGCGAGATGGCGATGCCGATGACGATGGCGGCCTGCTGGAAGGAGCCGAGCCGGCCGCGGTAGGCGGGCGGCGAGACCTCGGCGATGTAGGCCGGGCCGATGACCGAGGCCATACCGATCGCGAAGCCGCCGATGATCCGCCACATGGCGAGGTCCCACAGGGCGAACGGGAGCGCGGAACCGACGGCGCTGATGGTGAACAGCACCGCGGCGATCTGCATACAGCGGATGCGGCCGATCCGGTCGGCGATGCGTCCCGCGGTTGCCGCGCCGATCGCACAGCCGATCAGGGCGACGGCGATGACCTGCGCCAGCGTCCCCGAGCCGATGTCGTAGCGGTCGCGGATGGCTTCCACAGCGCCGTTGATCACGGAACTGTCGTAGCCGAAGAGGAAGCCGCCCATGGCCGCGGCTGCGGTAATGAAGATGACATGGCCGAGATGCTCCGGGTGGGCCTCCCGGGCTCCGGACGGTCCGCGCGCTGTGCTGGTCACATGAACTCCTGATGCCTGGCCGCAACGTCAGGCGTGGGGGGTGAGCTCTCCCAGTGGCGCACAACTTTTCGCCAGACACCACTTGAAGGTAAAAACAACATTGCTGAGGTTATGCGTTCAAGTTTCGAAGTCAAGACTCGGGTCAAGCCTTTAAAGGGCAGACAACTACCCACCAGCACCCAAAAGGTGCGTTGAAGTGTTGAAGATTGGGCAAAGACGGCATGCCCGCGTGTGCCCACCGGTTGGTTCGGAGCGGCCAGGCCTCAGCGGAGCCGCTGGCTGATCACCTTGGAGACTCCGTCGCCCTGCATCGAGACGCCGTACAGCGCGTCGGCGACCTCCATCGTCCGCTTCTGATGCGTGATCACAATGAGCTGCGAGCTCTCCCGGAGCTCCTCCATGATCCGGATCAGACGCTGCAGATTGGTGTCGTCGAGCGCCGCCTCGACCTCGTCCATCACATAGAACGGGCTCGGCCTGGCCTTGAAGATGGAGACCAGCAGGGCAACGGCCGTAAGGGATCTCTCGCCTCCCGACAGCAGTGAAAGCCGCTTGACCTTCTTGCCCGGCGGCCTGGCCTCCACGTCGAGTCCTGTCGTCAGCATGTTGTCCGGGTCGGTGAGGATGAGCCGCCCCTCGCCGCCCGGGAAGAGCCGGGAGAAGACGCCCTCGAACTCACGTGCGGTGTCCCGGAACGCTTCGGTGAACACCTGCTCGACCCGCTCGTCGACCTCCTTGATCACCTGCATGAGATCGGCCCGGGTCTTCTTCAGGTCCTCGAGCTGCTCGGAGAGGAACTTGTGCCGTTCCTCCAGCGCGGAGAACTCCTCAAGGGCGAGCGGATTCACCTTCCCGAGTTGCTGATACGCCCGTTCGGCGGCCTTCAGCCTCTTCTCCTGCTCCGCCCTGACGAACGGCTTCGGCTGGTTACGGGCGTCCTCCGGATCCTCCGGAAGCTCCTCGCCCTCCGCCGCGGGGGACGGCGGCACGAGTTGGCCGGGGCCGTACTCGGCGGCGAGACCGGCCGGCTCCACGCCGAACTCCTCCAGCGCCTTCGTCTCCAGCTGTTCTATCCGCAGCCGCTTCTCGGCCCCGAGCACTTCGCCGCGGTGCACCGAATCGGTCAGCCGGTCGAGCTCGCCCTTGAGGTCACGGCCCCGGTTGCGTTCGGCCGCCAGCTCACGCTCGCGCCCGGCCTTCGCGGCCTCGGCCGTGACCCTCTCCTCCTCGGCCCGTACGACGGACACCTCGACGTGCGCGAGCAGCTGACGGGCACCGGAGGCCACGGCGGAGGCCACCGCGGCCTCGTGGCGCAGCCGGGTGCGGCGCTGCTCCGCGCGGGTACGGGCCTCGCGTTCGGCGCGGGCCCCGCGGTCGAGTGCCTCGGCGCGCCCGGCGAGTCCCTTGACCCGTTCCTCGTGGGTACGGACCTGGAGCCGCGCCTCCATCTCGGTCTGGCGTGCGTTGGCGCCGTCGGCGGCGAGCCGGTCCCGTACGGAGGTGTCGGGCTCCTCCTCGACAGGGGTCTCCTCGGCGACCAGCAGCCGCTCGCTGAGCTCCTCGGCCTCCTCGGTGGCCCGCTCCAGCGCCTCCTGGGCGCGGGCTGCGGACGCGGTCGTGCGCTCGGCCTCCCCGGCTGCGCCCCGGGCCTGCCCGGCCAGGCGGCCGAGCTGCTGAGCCACTCCGGACTTCTCCCGCTCCGCAGCCCGGCGCCGTTCTCCCAGCTCCTCCACACGGGCCGCGCCCTCGCTCCGCAGAGCGCCCGCGCGGTGCTGCGCCTCGGCCAGCTCCTCGCACCGTACGGCCAGCTCGGCCAGCTCCGCAGCGGCCTCGTCGACCGAGGCCTGCACCTCCAGGAGGCTGGGCGCACCGGCGGACCCGCCGTGCGCGAAGTGCACCCCCAGCACATCGCCCTCGCCCGTCACCGCGGTCAGCCCGGGGTGAGCGGCAACCAGGTCCTCGGCGTCCTCCAGCGTGCCGACGACGACCATGTCGCGTACCAGCCGCCGTACGGCCACCATGAGTTCGGCAGGCCCCTGCACGAGTTGGGCCACGGCCGGCGCGGACGCGGCACCCGGCCCTTCGGCGACCGCATCCGCGCCGGCCACGAGGGGAACCGCTACGGACGCAACGGACGCATCCGTACCGGCCACGGACCGAACGGCCGAGGACACAACGGCCCGCCCCTCCTGCGCGGCCTGCCCTGCCCCCGGGTGGCCAGGACCACCGGGCTCCCCGCCCTGCCCGGGTACGAGCCCCGCACCGTGCTCCGTGCCACCGCCGGACGACTGGCCCGGCAGATGCCCCGCGACGGCCCCCACGCCTCCCAGCAACAGAGCCGCACGGCCCGCGTCCTGCTTGCGCAGCAGACGGATCGCGTCCGCCGCCGTGGCCGGGTCCGTCACCGCGATCGCGTCGGCCGCCGCCCCCAGAGCCGCCGCCACCGCGACCTCGTACCCCGGAGCGACCGTGAGGAGTTCCGCGGCCGGGCCGAGCAGCCCCGACAGCCGGTCCCCTGCGCCGAGCAGCACGCCCGTGCCGTCCTTGCGGCGCAGTCCCAGCGAGAGTGCCTCGTGGCGGGCAGCGACCGCGGCACGTTTGCGCTCCGCCGATGTGGCCGCCTCCCGGGCCGCGCCGAGCGCCGCCTCGGCACCGGCCAGCTCCCGCTTGGCGGCCTCGTGCTGCTCCGCCAGTTCCGCGTCGCCCGCGTCCAGGCCGTCGACTTCGGCCTTGAGCTGTTCGTACTCCTCCTGTGCGGCGACCGCCCGCTCGCGTGCCTCGTCCCGCGATGCGGCCAGCCTGTCGATCTCGGCCTGCGCCGAACCGGCGCGACTGCGGGCAGCGTTGACCTGGCCGTTCAGCCGGGCAAGACCCTCGCGCCGGTCGGCGATGGCGCGGGCGGCGTCCCGGAGCCTGCGCTCCTCGGCAGCCAACTCCCTTTCCAGCTCGGCCCGGTGCGCGGTGGTGTCCTCCAGGGCGTGTTCCGCCGCCTCCAGTGCAGCCTCCAGCTCCGCCTCCTGCTCGCGGATCCGGGCGGCCTCACGCTCCATGTCCTCCGGGTCCCGGCCGCGCCGCTCCTCCTCCGGTGCGGCGGAGGCGCTCTTCACCCGCGCGTCGGCGAGCGAGATCGTGCCCCGCACGCGTTCGGCCAACTGCGAGAGTTCGTACCAGGTCTGCTGGGCCCGCTGCAGCCGTGGCGCCAGCCGCCGTACCTCGTCCTCGAGGTCGGCCTCGCGGGCGAGCGCCGCCTTGAGCTCGGCCTCCGCCTTCTCCCTGCGCAGCTTGAGCGCGGCTTCGTCGGCGATCTCGCCGCGCAGCGTGTCGTGCAGCCGCACCAGATCGTCGGCGAGAAGCCGCAGCCGGGCGTCCCGCAGATCGGCCTGGATGACGGCGGCCCGGCGGGCCACGGCGGCCTGGCGGCCCAGCGGTTTGAGCTGGCGGCGCAGTTCGTCGGTCAGGTCCTGGACCCGGGCCATGTTGGCCCCCATCGCCTCCAGCTTCCGCAGCGCCTTCTCCTTGCGCTTGCGGTGCTTGAGCACGCCGGCCGCCTCCTCGATGAAGGCGCGGCGCCCCATCGGATCGGCATGCAGTACGGAGTCCAGCCGCCCCTGCCCGACGATGACATGCATCTCACGGCCGATACCGGAGTCCGAGAGGAGTTCCTGGATGTCGAGCAGCCGGCAGGTGTCGCCATTGATCTGGTATTCGCTGCCGCCGTTGCGGAACATGATCCGCGTGATCGTCACTTCGGCGTACTCAATGGGCAGCGCACCATCGGAATTGTCGATGGTCAGCGACACTTCCGCGCGGCCGAGCGGTGGCCTCCCGGTGGTGCCGGCGAAGATCACGTCTTCCATCTTGCCGCCGCGCAGGGATTTCGCCCCCTGCTCGCCCATGACCCAGGAGAGCGCGTCCACCACATTGGATTTGCCGGACCCATTAGGACCGACGACGCAGGTGATCCCCGGTTCGAACCGCAGGGTCGTGGCGGAAGCGAATGATTTGAAACCACGCAGGGTCAGGGCCTTGAGGTGCACGCCGCCGGACTCTACCTTTCACTCTCGGTTTCGCTGATGAAGGTGCAGGGCACATCAGACGGTAAGCGAAGAGCGATGGGTCCGGGACGGGCCGGGGGGCAAAGAAAGAAGGGACGCCGAGGCGTCCCCAGTAAATTGTATGCAGTCCTGCGTGACGGATCGCGAACGGACCGGATCACAAGCAATCCATGTTGTTCCCGGACGACGATCCGTGACGAAGACATTCCAGTGGTGATCCCGTACGGCTGCCACGAGCAGCCCGACCGGCCCGAAGAGGGCCATCGGTCAGGTCAGCGCGGGCTCCGCCTGGGGTACGTCAATGTCGATGCTGTCGAGCAGCGACTCTTGGTGCTGGGCGGCGGCGTTGAGCGCGTCGTTCTCGTCCTGGATCCGTACGAGCTCGGATTCCAGGTCCTGGACGCGCTGCTGGAGCCGTCGCATCTCGGCGAGGAGTCGCGGATCGGAACCGCCGACGTAACCGAGAAGCGCCTTTGCCATGATGGATGGTCCTCCACACTGAGTGACCGACCGATGCGGTGTGGGTCGTGAGGGAATCGCACCCGCGGTGCTCGGCAGTGCTCTGTAATCACTGCGGTTCTGCTGCCAAACAGCTCTGCCAAACAGCTAAGGTGCGCGGGGTTTTCAGCGTCTCACCAAAAAGTTTGACGGTCAACACGATCACACCCCGTTGAAGCGGGCGTCCCGGGGGCGCGCGGCCTGACGATCATGCGGCGCGACTCTCCTGCGGGGTCCCGAGGGGGCGTGGAGATCTTCGTTACTGCCGCAGCCTGGCATGACATGACGTTCTTGGCAAGAACGCTCCGGTGGCGGGTTCTTTCGCAGGTCATTTCGGGTGCGGGGTCCTCGAGGACCGACTCGGTCACCCCTCGGCGCGCCCCGGATACGGAGCGGATCCGCATCTTTTTTCGTGACCCCGGTCAGCGGATTGCGAATCCGTCATATCCACCGCGCGGCGTGTCCCAGATCTCAGTGACTCCGTCGACGCGGCCGGGTGTGTCGTCGGAGCCGAGCCAGTCGAGCAGACGGTGGCAATTCTCACGTGTCCCTTCGGCGACAACCTGCACCCTGCCGTCGTCGAGATTGAGGGCAAAGCCGGTGAGGCCTCCGATCTCCAAAGCATTTGCCCTGGTGAACCAGCGGAACCCTACTTGCTGTACTCGGCCGCGTACCCAGACAACGAGTCGTGCATCTTCGTTCATGCCCGAACGCTAACCGGGCAATTGCTCAACGAGCACGTCGCCCCAATACGCCATGGCGTACAGTCCCGTCGCAATAGCTTCACCCGAACGGGTGAGGTCGACAGTGAACACGGTGACGTCGCAGCGACGCCCGGAGCACGAGGAAGGCACAGCGCATGGGACGCCATCGACGCTCGGGCGCAGCCCCCGCCGCTGACCAGCACGCAGCGGACGGGACAGGCGGGCACCGCGGTGCCCGCCGCAAGAAGCGGGTCGGAGCGCCTCTGCGCACCGGACTTCTCGGCGTGTCGGCGGCCGTGGCCGTCGGCGCGGTCGCAGTCGCGTCGGGTCTGCTGCCGGGCGGTGACACCTACAGCGTGAGCGGCGGCCCCGCCGCCGACCAGGTCCGCGCGGGCGGCGCCCCGGACCTGCTGACGCAGGGCGGCGCGTCCGCCAAGCCGACCGACCGCACATCGGCCTCCGCATCCGCCCAGGCCGGACGGGGTAGCGCGCGTCCTGCGGCACCCTCGAAGTCGGCCTCGGCCACCCCGACGAAGAAGCCGTCCGCCACCACCTCGAAGCCGGCGGACAAGAAGACGGACAAGGCGACGAAGACGCCGGAGCGCGCAAAGGCGCCGGCCACGGAGCCGAAGAAGAGTTCGAGCCCGGCGACCAAGGCTCCGGCCGCCCCGAAGACGCCGTCCGCCTCTCCGAGCCGCAAGACCACTGCTCCGGCAGTCGGCACCTCCGCGCAGGCCGCCGTGCTCGCCCTGGTCAATCAGGAGCGCGCGAAGGTCGGCTGCCGCCCGGTCACCGCCAGCGCCTCGCTGAACGCGCTCGCCCAGAACTTCAGCGAGGACATGGCAGCCCGCGGCTTCTTCGGCCACACCGACCCCGACGGAGCGACCCCCTGGGACCGCGCCGACAAGGCGGGAGTGGAAGGTCTCGGCGGCGAGAACATAGCCCGCGGCCAGGCCGACGCGCAGGCCGTGATGGACGCCTGGATGAACAGCGACGGCCATCGCGCAAACATTCTCAATTGCGACTACACGACGCTCGGCGTGGGTGTGCAGCTCGGTTCCGGCGGCCCGTGGTGGACGCAGGACTTCGGCTTCTGAGCTAGCCGCAGGTCAGCGGGCTAGGAACCCTGTGGGGCCGTCCCGGGGCCGTCGGGCACCTGAAGCTCAGCCCCAAAGACGCGATCTACAGCGGTCCGGGTCCTGGTCTCGCTAGCGGGCATGAGGTGCGTGTACGTGCGAAGCGTGAAGCCCGGATCGTGGTGCCCGAGGAATTCACTCAGCGCCTTGATGCTCTCCCCCGCATCGAGCAGCACCGACGCGTAGAAGTGCCGCAGCGCGTGCGTGCCGCTGTCCCGGCTGGCCGGAACAGCGGCTGCTCGCAGCGCGGGCTTCCACACCCTGTGATTGAAGCGGTTGCGATTCAGGGACAGCCCTTCCGGGCTGGAGAAGATCAGCCTCGCAGTCACGAGCGGGCCGTTCAGCGTCTTCCAGGGCAACGTAATCTCCGCCGCCGGATGGGTCTTCGAGTGCGCGGTGAGGGCCCGAGCGACGGAATCAGGGAGCGGCACGTCGCGCTCCTTGCCGCCTTTCGGCGGGGCGAACACAGGCCGGGCGTGGAGAAGCTTCACCTGACGCACCACGTGCAGGACGCCACCAATCGGGTCCACGTCATCCACGGCCAGGCCAAAGACTTCCCCCTGCCGCAATCCGCATCCGGCGGCAGGTTCGACCAGCGCGCGGTAGCGGTCGGGCAGAGCGGCCCGGACAGCCATCACGCGATCGGCCGACCACGGCTTCACCTTGCGAGGATCGAGGCGCGGAGCCTTGACCGATCGGGCGCCGCACGGATTCGCGCGGATAAGACGGTCTTCGACGGCTGCGGTGAACACGGTCGAGACGTGCGCGAAAATGCCACGCCGGTACGCAGGCGAAAGACCCGCGTCTTCCAGGGCCCGAATCCACAGCCGGACGTGGGTCGGATTGAACGAAGCAAGTGGGCGCTGCCCCAGGTGAGGAATCGCGTGCAGACGTAGCCGCATCTCGACAGATTCGCGTGTCGCGGGGTCGGTCATCTGCGTGGCCATCCACTTGATCGCGTATTGCTCGAACGTCACCTTCCCCGCGTCGGGATCGATGTAGTCGCCGCGCGACATGTCCGTCTCGATCTGAGCCAGCCACTGATCAGCCTGACGCTTCTGCTTGTCAGGGAAGGACTTGCTCTTCTCGGTTCCGTCAGGACCGATGTAGCGGGCGCGGTAGCGCATGCCGGTGCCGTGGCGATCGGTCTTGGCCCGGGTGGTCTTAACGTCAGTGCTCTCGGTCTTGTACCAGCGGTCTTGGATGTGGCCTGCCAATTTGGGTCTCCTGTGTAGTACGCAGCAGGGGCACGACCCGTGTGGGTCGTGCCCCTGCTGGTGGTGGCGAGTTGGGTTACGCCGCGTCGGCTTCGATGCGATTGCCGATCCAGGTGTGGACGGCTTCGGGGTCGTAGCGAAGGTGCTTGCCGATCCGGAATCCGGGCGGGCCGGTGCGCTTCTTGCGCCAGGCGTAGACGGTTTCCAGCGGAACGGAGAGCAGGGTGGCTACGTCGTCGGGGGTGAGGTAGCGGTCGGGGAGTCCAGCGCGGAGCGTCTTCGTGATGGCGTTAGCCATTCGGCTTCTCCTTGACGGCAGGGTGGGGGCTCCGGCCCCCTTCTCTGAGGTCCGCTACATCCGCTACGCCGCTACATTGCAGGTCAGCGGCATGATTTTTGTAGCGGATGGGTTCGATGTAGCGGCTACGGCCCATCGCTGGGGCGGGGGCCGTAGCCGCTACATCTGGTTTTGCCGCTACAGATTCAGGGGCTCTGACCTGGGATGTAGCGGCGTAGCGGATGTAGCGGCCGTGGTGGAGGGAGGCGGAGGGCAGTAGCGCGCCCACGCGTCTTCGAGGTCTTTGGTGAAGAAGCCTTTGAGGATTCCGCCGGCGGTTCGGATGTTGCGTGAGCCGATGGGGTCGTTGTCGGTGGTCATGTACTCGCCGAGCATTTTGGAGAGGCGCCGGTTGTCGAGCGGCTTTCCGTTGAGGTCGGCCCATGGGGCGTCGTCGAGGGAGTTGAGGCGGTCGAGGATGGCGATGGTGGGCAGGCGGTCGATGCCGATCAGCACGTGGTCACGCAGATCGGTCAGCAGGCGGATGCCCAGGCTGCCTTTGTCGTTGGCCCGGGAGGCTTCGACGAGGGTGAGGCAGGCTTCGCGGGCCCGTCGGGGCCAGTTACCCCCGATGGCGTCGGCGATGGCGAGCAGTCCCTCCCACACGTCGGCGGGTCGGTCGCTGACGCCTTCCGGCATCTCCGGCCAGGCCCCCATGACCCAGCCCTGTGCCTGCTCGGCCCAATCTGCGAGGCGGTCGCGCAGCGCGTGACCTTCCTGCTCATGGAGGCGGGCGCGGAAGGGTTCGATCGTTTCGTTCCTGGCCCTGCGGCGCATGCGGATGATGACGGCGCGGGTCAGGATCGTGTCGGGCAGGGAGCCGAGCCCTGCGACGGCGACGGCGGTGTAGGACGGGAACGGAGTGACGGTCTGGCTGTCGCCGACGCACCGGTAGGTGACGCCTGTGCGGCGGTGTCCGGCGTTGAGGAAGCCGCGTAGCTCTTCGTTGTCTCCGGCCTTGGGGCCGAACACGGTGTCGATCTCGTCGAAGAGGATGGTGGGCCGTCCGTCCGGGCCGGACACTGCCCGGAACAGGGCGGGGGCGGACGCGTTCACCGCGACCATGGGGCGCGGCACGAGCGTTTCGACGATCTCCAGCGCCCTGCTCTTCCCGCTGCCCGGTTCGGGCGAGAGGAACGCGAGGCGCGGGGTGGAGTCGAAGCAGTCGAGCAGGTGGGCGTGCGCGTCCCACAAGGCGACCGCGACGTAGGCCGCTTCGGTCGGGAAGATGTTGAACCGGCGGTGGAAGGCTTCCACTTCGTCGAGGAGGGCCGCGCCGTCGATGGGGACCGTCTGTGGTGTCGGGCTGGTCATGCGGCGTTCCTCCTGTGCTGCTCGGTGGCATGCGGGCAGTGCCCGACGCGTGCGCGGGTGGTGAGTTCGGTGACGGCTGTACGGCCGCGGGCGCGTTCGTGGTGGCCGCAGGTGCACAGCCAGTCCGCGTCGGGGATCTCGTAGCGGTCGAGTCCGCGAATGCTCAGACCGGGGTGGATGCCGGTGATGGTGACCGTGCGCGGGTCAGGGCGAAGGGATGAAGGGGCGGCCTGGCGGCCGACGACTTTCGGCGCTCCATTGCCGGATCCGGGCGGGGCCGGTCGGGCGACGCCGGGTCCGGTAGGGGTGGCGGGGACGCTTTTCAGGTGGCGATCAGCCCGGGTGGTCACGCTGCCTCCGGTCGTGGCCGGCAGGTGCGGATGGACCAGTCCAGGGCGCTGGTGATGGTGGCGCGGCACTCTGCCGCGGTGAGTCCCACGGCCTCGCCCTCTGCTTGAAAAGCCACTTCGACCACGTGGCGGGGAAGATCCCCCCACGCCACGAACCGGCCCATCGCGCGGGCAGCGTCGAGCAGGGTCGTGTTGCGTCGGCCCTCAGGCGCCGTCTGTACGCTCCGGCGGGCCCACCGGAATGCGGTATCTGCGCCCCCGTGAGTCCGCAGCGGCGCCGGGGCGTTGGTCGGTACGGCATTGGTCCGCACGGTGTTGGGGTGTGCGGGTACAAGGCTCTGCATGAGCCACCCGGGTAGGGGGTTGATGAGCGCGGGCCCGTCGACCTCGTACCGGTGGCCGTTGATGACGCTGCCCGCTGCGACGATGTACCCGCCCCACGCCCGGGTGTCGACCAGGGGCGCGAGGGTGCTGGCGGTGTTGTGGAGGCGGGCGGCTGCGGGGGCGCTGAAGTACCGGTGCCAGCCGCCGCTCGCGGTCCGGATTGTGCGGGTGCGGGGCACCGGCTGCCCGGCGCGCTCACAGAGCGCACGAAAGGTCGTCACGCCGTCAGGCGTGCCCGTGCTGCTGTTGGGCTTGGGCATGTCGAGATCCACGACGACCAGCCCGGACGGGCCCGTCGCCAGACCGACGTTGAACGGCCCGGCCGTCCAGGCGGCGCGGATGCGGTCCGGGTCGATGGTGGCGCGCTGCTCCCACTTCAGGTGGCCGGAGGTGCAGGGGCCGGTGCGGGGGCAGGCGGACTCGCCGTGGAGGGCGGGGCGCTTGCCCCCTGGCCGGAGCGGGAAGACGTGCCAGCCACGTTCGGCGGCTTGTAAGGCTGCGGACAGCAGCGCGGTTGGTGCGTGATGGGTCATGCTAAGTGTCTCCAGTTCTCTGGATTGGTGGAGAGGGCGGCCCCGGACTTTGGCGAGACGGGGGCCGCCCTCGGTCAGTTGTGGAAGCGGCTGGAGTCGGGGTGTTGGTCGCGCCGGTCCTCGGCCGCGTTGGTCACCGCCCGGTCTTCTGCAGTTCGTACGTGTGGCACAGCACGGAGCCGATGACGATGCCGATCCGGTGGACCGTCCACCGGCCCTGGGTGAGCGGGCCCGGCGGGACCTCGTCGACGATCCGCCCGGTCCGCCCCGCCGCGCGGGCGTCGTCCTCACATCTCACGATGCGCACTTCGTCGCCTGCCTTGAACGCCATCACTCTCGTCCTCCTCGGGTCTGGGCTGCGGTGCGCAGGAGAGCGATGACCTCGCCCTGCGTGCGGTCGGGCATGTCGTTCCAGCGGTGGTAGGGGAGGGTGCAGCTGCGGCTGCGCAGGACGGCCTGCAGGCGTTGTCCGGCGCGGTCGACGGTGCTCTCGTCCCCGATGCCGAGGCGGTAGAGCACGGCCTGGGCACCGAGGATGCAGCGGCGACCGGACGTGGTGCGGTGCGTGCCCCGGGCCCAGCCGTACCGCTCGATCACCAGGGCGGTGAGCTCCAGGTGCTCTGCGACGGTCACCGGCCGGGCGGTGGTGTGGCGGTGACGGACGATCGGGAAGCCGAGCACCCAGTCCGGCAGGATCCGGAGCATCCGGCCGGGGAGCTCCAGCGCGGGCGCGGTGGCCGGCGCCTGCGTGCCGAGCGCTTCGGCGACAAGCTCCTGGGTGGTCTTGGTGACCAGCGGGTGCGCGGTCGTGCGGGTGCGGGCGGCGAGGAACTGCTCGATGTCGCGAACGAGCCGGGCGGCATCGATGTCGGAGCGCGGTGCGGGGAGCGGAGCAAGCTGCGCGGCGCCCACGGCCTGCTCAGCGGGCCGGTTGATCGTGTTCCCGGAAAGCATGCGGAATCCCTTCCTGCGCTGGGTCAGGGAGGCGGAAGCACCCCCCTCGGGAGGTGCGTGGAGGGGGTGCAGGGGTGCTGAGCTGGGGTGACTCCCTGCCTCCCTGAACATCATTTGCGCAGGTCAAGCACAGGGAGACAGGCCAGGGAGGCGGTTAGGGAGTTCTCCCTGCCTCCCTGACCTGCCGGGGGTGCGCTCCCTGCGATCAGGAAGCGGAAGTGGAACTGCCGGTGTCCCGGTTGGCGAGTGCGCGGATGACCCGTTCGCGGCCGACGACCATGCGCCCGTCGGACTTGTAGGGCTCGGCCGCCGTGCCGTCCAGGACCCGCTTGAGGTCGGCGTGCGTCCAGCTTCCGTAGCTGTCCTCGGACAGCACCGCGAGCCGCTTCAACACGTCCTGGGTCAGGACCCGGTTCGTGTCCCCGATGACGCCGGCGATGTCGGCGAGCGCATCCCGCTCCTCGCCACGCTCGATGACGTGCAGGGTGGTGACCCCATCGCGCAGCGCCTTGGCGCGGTCGGTGATGGCTTCGGCCCCGTCGTCGTCGATGTAGTGCGTGCGCACCGTGATGGATGCCTGGCCGGCCGGAATGCTGATGCCGTCGGACGCGACGACCAGGGTTCCCCTGTCCAGCCCGGGGCGCAGCAGGTTCGGTGCGGCCCCGCCGTCGACCGCCTTGTCCCCCAGCGCCATGCGGGCTTGGGATTCGGTGCCCAGCGCGAGTGATGCGCGGGTGTGGGCGCCTTCGCGGACCAGCTTGGGAAGGTTCTGGTCGGTGGGGTCCTGGGTGCCCTGCCACATCAGGACGTTGACCGCACGCCCCTGGTTGTGGATCTTCCGGACGGCCATGAAGTACCGGGAGTTGGCCTTGGACCCGCCGTAGGGCCGCTTGTCGGCGTCCTTGACCGGGCACATGAACGCGACCTGCGCCTCGTCCACCAGCACGATGAGGGCGGGGAACTCGGTGCCGGGCGGGGCCTGGAGGCGGCGGTTCATCTCGTCCACCGCGCCCTCGACCATCTCGGTCACCTGGATCACGTGGTCGTCCGTCGGCCCCTGGATCAGGGTGGTGGCCAGGCCGTCGAACATGGCCCAGTCTCCGACGCCCTTGAGGTCGCCCATCAGGAACTGCACCGACTTGTCCAGCGCCAGCCACAGGGCCAGCGAGCGCAGCGCGACGGTCTTGCCCTGGTTCGACAACCCTGTGATCAGCAAGTGGCGCTGGTACAGGCTGATCGCCGCAGCGTCCCCGCGCAGGTCCTGACCCCACGGGGCGCGGCCCTTGGCGTAGTCGGCGGTCAGGGTGTCGTCGGTTGTCAGCGGCGAGGGGCCGATCGGCTCATCGAGGGCGCCGCTGTCCGCAACCCAGAGCCGCACGGTGCGGGCGGCCTGGGGGATGGTGATGAACACTTCGTGCTCATGCCTGCTGAGGTTCTCAGCGAGCTTGCGCCGCTTGCCCTGGACCTCGTTCGTGGAGACACCGGAAGGCAGCGTCACGTCCACTTCGACCCCGCATCCAGCGATCCGGATCGGACCGAGCATGGACGCGCCGGCGTCGCCCATGTCCTTGATTGCGTTCCGCAGCGGAGCGATACCCAGGTTGCGGAGCGCGAGGACCACGATGGACGGGGTGATCGGCTCACCATCGCTGCTGCGGACGTTGGCGGGGAGTGCCCACTGGGGTGCGGCTTGCTGGTTCTTGCCCACCGCCCACAACCCGAACAGCACCACCCACGGGCCGATCGTGACCAACGGCCCCCACGTCACGGTGATGATGAAGACGATCCAGCGGACCAGCTCGATGAGCGCCATGGTAGGGGCGCCGATGTCGGTCCAGTCCTTGCTGGCGACGGCGAGCATGATGCCGAGCAGTAGGAGACCACCCGCCCCGATACCGGCGCCGGCCGCGATGCCCTTGGCAGCGTCGAGCGGGGCGGTGAGCAGGTCCATGCGGCGGCGGTGGCGCTCCTGCCGGAAGCGCTGCCCGCGCTCCTCCCACTCCGCTGCCGCTTCCATGTTGCCCGCGGCTTCCGCCGCACGGAGCAGGCGTTCGTAGCGGGAGGCGGTACGGCCCTCCCACGTTCGGCGGGCCACGATCCGAGTACCGCCCAGGGCGTAAAGCCCGTGGCGGGCGGTGGCCCTGCAGGCGGTCTTGGTGCGCTCGTGGGTGACCACCGTGCGGACACCCCGCGCGGAACGCACCCACAACGGCACAGGCGGCTTCTCAGCAGTAGGCGCTGTCCCTGCAGCTATGTCCACCACCGGGGGCACCACAGTGCGCGGGACGGTCTTTTCGAAGAGGGGAACGACGTTGTCGCTCATGGCGGAACGACTCCTGACTGCCCCGGAACCCGGAGCGAAGTGGAAGGGGTTGGGGTGGGTCAGGATGCGGCGGCGGGAACGAGGCGACCGGCGAGGTACTCGGCCCCGTACGCCTCCCTCTCCTCCGCCTCCAGGCAGCGTTCGTGCTCCCGGTACTGGCGGCGGGACTGCTTCTCGACGCCCAGGTCATGCCGCAGTCCGGCTATCAGCCGGTCGCGGACGTCTTTGCGGCTGGTCTGCATGGCGTGGACCAGCTCGTGCACGAGCGTGATGGCGAACGTGGCTTCGTTGGGGTGCTGGTCGACGTTGACGACGATCAACACCCCGCCGTCGACGAGCGGGACGGCGCGGCCCGCCGTGTCGCGGGCCAGCTTCCTCGCGGAACGCAGCGCGCGGGCCTGGACCCGCTTGTCGGTGCATCCGGCGGTCTCCCACTCGGCGGCGGTGGCCACCTGGGCCAGGTTCCGCTCGGCGGTGAGGACTACCTGCACGTCGGGCATGCGGCCGGCCACGGCCCGGTCCACGATCCGTACGGCCTCTTCGGTCAGGCGCTTGGCGGTGCGAAGGGTGGCCCGGTAGCCGAAGAGCTTGTGTGTGCTGACGGTCAGCTTCACTACGTCTCCGTTTCGACGCCGCAGCTCAGGCGGCAGACTCGGTGTCCAGGTCGGAGCAGGGCACGCACATGCCGAGTGAGCGCGGGATGCAGTACCCGGCATCGGTCCGGCAGTTGGGACAGGTCCGCCGGGCCGCCATCGCCTTGGCGAGAGCGACCCGGCGACCAGGCGTCATCGGCCGGACGGGCTTGGCCCGGTCGATGCGGTAGAGGTAGGCGACCAGCGGGCCGCGTCGGCGGCGTGGCCGCTGGAGTTCCGCGGCCACGTCCTGACCGCCGGGCCGCAGTCCGAGGGCGCGGAGTTGGCGGCGGGTGGCGTATCCGTCCGGGGCAAGGCGCCATCGGTAGACGGGCAGCGTGGCCATCAGGCAGCTGCCACGCGCTTCCACGCGGTCCTCAACCGGACCTCGGAAGCGGAGTGCCCTGCCGCCCGGAAGCGGGTGGCCATCTCCCGGTAGGACAGGGCCGGTGTCTCGCTGTGCCGAATCTGATCGACGAGCGCATCCAGTGCTTCGTCGGTCAGGGCGCCGGCCGACTCCAGCACGAACGCCGAAACGGGCTCCGTGGGCCCCCAGACCGGGAGCTCCCAGCGGGGTGTGACGCCCGCTGTGACGCGGCTCGTCACGCTGCTCAGCGCCCTACTGGTGTCCTCACCCTCCCGCGCCGTTTCCAGGGTGGACCAGGCTCGGGAGAGGGTGTCGGCGGTCTTGGCCTGGACGTGTGCGACGCGGGCACCGGCCTGCGTCACAGCCGTCAGCCGCGTCTCCTCCGTGGCCGCCTCGGCCCGAAGTCGGGCGCGGGCCACCGCGGCTTCGTCACGTGCTTCCTGCTGAATGCCCTGGATGGCGTCCAGCGCCTCACCGGTGAGCGCGGTCCGCTCCCACAGCCCGTGGACCAGCCACAGGGCCTTGGCCGCGACGGGCAGCCAGGCAACGGCCAGCCACGCACCGGCGGACTCCTCGGCGGTGAGTGCGTGGGCGATCAGGACGCCGGTCGCGATGAGGCCGAATGACCAGCCGACCGCGGTGACCGGGTTGCTGTGGTCACCTTGCGCAGCCAAGCGGCGTTCGTAGGCGAGGGTGGCGAGCCATCCGCCGTCGATCCCGAGACCGACGACCAATGCGACCGGCCACGGCATCGCCGTGCCGAGCCACATCACGACGACGGCCAGGGTGAGGACCATCGATACCGCCGTCATTGCGACGGCGGGCAGTGCGGTCTTGCCCCTCATGCGGCACCGCCCGACCGCACCGTGTCGGTGCGGTTGGTCAGGTCGCGGCGGGCGGCCAGGACCCGGTTGCGGGCGCGGCGGATGCGCCGTTCGTCCACCTCGTTGACCGGGCGGTCGATGGTCATGATCTGCGCGTCCAGCAGCTCGACGTCCGCCCGGATGAGCGGCATCTCCAGCTCGATCGCGTCCAGCTCGGCGGCCGTCGGCTCGATGTCGAGCGACGCGGCCGTAACGAGGTCCTGAAGTGCGGCGATGGTCTTCATGGGTCGTTTTCTCCTTAGTCGGTGAACGGCCTGAAAGGCGGCCCCGGTGGTGAGACACCGGGGCCGCTCAGTTGCGGAATGGGTGGGTCAGTTGCGGCGCTTGCCGTTGCTGTCCGTGCCGTGGGTGGCGTCCAGCTCGGCCGCGGCGTTCTTGCACTTGCCGGCCACGATCCGGTCGTAGACCTTCTGGCTGCGGGCGACGGCCTTGGGAGTGGTCAGGTCGGTCGACGCGCTCCGCGACTGCTTACCGAACATGCGAACTCCTCTGGGTGGAAGGTGTGGACCCGGCCGGTCATCCCGGCACCGGCTCCCCTCAGCCCCGCCCGTACGACCCGGTGGGCCGGACGGGCGGAGGAGGCAGTCGGCCGTTTCGCGGGGGAAACGGCAGTCGTTCGGTTCTCCGATTCGCACGGCGCTGCTCGTTCCGGGGAGATCCGAAGTCCCGGAAGTCGTGGCAGTTTCGAAGGTGTGCCGTGCGGTTCTTAGAGCCGATGGCGTTCCCGGTTAGGGGTGTGGGCCCCGGTGTGAAGGGGGCCGTTTCTCGGTCGGCTGGTCTCCACTCGCCTCGGCTGGAACGGTCACGGCCGTCGTGCTGCGGTGGATCACGCTGTTGAGTTTGGCGTGACGGAATCGGCCCCTTCCGGAGATTCCGGATCGGGCGATGGCCACAACAAGAGACTGGACCGGTGGACCGGTCCAGTCAATCGATGAATTCGCGAGCCGTCACGCTGTTGTGATGAAAAGTGCAGGTGGGGGTCACTTTCTGGGCAATAAAAAAAGCTGAACCGGTGGACCGGTCCAGCCGCCTCCGTTGCTCGTGTTGCGCCTACATGGCGTAGGTATCCACCTGCTCGAAGAACGAGGACGGCGTTACGCCCTCCTCGCAGACCAGCGGCTTCCCCTGCTCGTCATACGCCGTGTGCAGAAGCACGGCCACCGGTGCCCCCTGCGGCACCTGCAAGCGGTCTGCCTCCGTCTCCGAGGCAAGGCGCACGGTGGTGACGTCCACGCCTTCGGCCGGGCCTCGCCCGGTCTGACGCCGGACGTAGCGCGTTGTGCCTTCGGCGATCGGGGTGGTGTCGGCAAGGCGTGGTGCCACCTCCGCGATATCCGGGGGGAACCACGCCTCAACGCAGCTATTCGGGGTTCCGTCCGGGAGCTGGAGGACGCGAACGCGCCGAAGCGCCTTAGTCCCGGGGGAGAGGCGGAGGGCGGCGGCGACGTGGGCGGGGGGTTCCGCCCAGTCAGGCGTACCGACGCGCAAGAACGGCATGCCGCCCAGGATGCGCGCCGACCCTGCGCGGCGAGCGCCGGCAGGGCGTGCCACGGGCGTTTCCGTGACGACGAACCCAGTTCCCTGCTTGGCCACGACCACGCCGTCGTTGCGCAGCACGTCGACGGCCTTGATGGCGGTAGCTCGTGACACATCCCACTGCTCGGCCAGCTCGCGGCCCGACGGGATCGTGTCCCCGGGAGCGATCTCACCAGCGGCAATGCGGGCGCGCAGGAACTCTGCGATCTCTTCGTACTTCAGGACTGCCATGGTTTCCCCTATTTCCTGCGCTGGACTGGTCCACCGGTACACACGATACTGCGACCATGTCGAATCTCGAATTGGCTCCCTCCGTGATGCGGTTCTACGGCGAGACAGTGAACGAGGATGACCGCCTGCGTAGCTCGGCAGACGGACGTATGGAGCTGGCCAGGACTCAAGAGCTCCTCCGACGCTTTTTGCCTCCCGCGCCGGCACGCGTGCTCGACGTGGGAGGGGGAACCGGGATTCACGCTGAATGGCTGGTGAAGGACGGCTACGAAGTCACGCTCGTGGACCCCGTGCCCCGCCATGTCAAGAGCGCCGCGGCCGTGTGCTCAGCGCTCGTGGGGGATGCCCGCGATCTGCCGCAACCGGACGGCAGCTTCGACGTAGTGCAGCTGCTTGGGCCGCTCTACCACCTCCCCGACCCGGACGACCGGCGTAGGTCGCTGGCGGAAGCACGCCGTGTGGTGAAGCCGGGCGGGCTGATCGCTGCTGCCGCGATCAACCGCTACGCGTCGCTCTTCGAGCACGTCACGTACGCGCACCTACACACTGAGCGGATTCACGACTCCGTCTCCAAGATTCTTGAGACGGCCGTCTATGACGGTGTACGCGGATTCACCTTGTCCTACTTCCACCGCGCCGAAGAACTTCTGGCGGAGCTGGCCGCCTCCGGTCTGACGGACGTGCAGGTCTTCGGTATCGAGGGGCCCGCGTGGTCCCTCGTGAAAGCGGTCGAGCAACAGCCGGGCGAGGGGCCCACGGACGATCTAATCGCCTCTGCGATGGCGGCGGCCCGGCTGGCGGAGCCCTACCCGGAGCTCCTTGCTGCCAGCTCGCACCTTCTGGCGGTCGGAAGGGCTCCTGCTGACATGCGCGGCTGACCTTGGCGACGGGTCGAGAAGAGCGAGATCGCGGTGGGTGATCCTACTTGCGAATCACGTGGCCTCAGGTCGCACCCTGAAACCGACCGGATGTTGCAGGACGTATCGATTGCCTCGCCTTACAAGACTTCCGGTAACGGAAACTGTTGAGTAGCTGTCATGGGCGCGGGTCGCCAGAGAATAATCACTCTCGGTCAGGTCAAGCCAGATTCGCCTGAGGCGGTCGTTAGTTCCTCCTTCGACGATCCCCGCAATGCTGATTTCTCCTGCACCCAGGGCTCCCTCTCGGTGCAGGCGGACTACGGAGCCAACGACTGTCACGTCCTCTTCCGGAGCCGCAGCTCTAAGTTCCTGCGCCGCTTCACGGAGTACGGTCACCTGGTCACGGTTCAAGCCGATCGGACCCGTCGGCTCGACTGGGCGAGAAAGGGCCCACGAAAAGTCAATACGGACGTCACCGCTGTCAGGCGAAGTGAAGCCAGCCAGTGCCTCACAGAGATTGGCGTTAACGCCCTTTTCGGCGCGCTCCGTAAAAGCACTGATATCGACTCGTCGCTGAATCACATCGTCAGCCGCAGAAACTGCAGCGCTCGTAGCCTCCCGCAATTTTAGCGACACGCGCCGCTGAAATGGCTGGCTCAGGAGTCTCACCTGCGGATGGTCTACTTCGATCTCAGTCTGCCCGATTCGAGGCGGGACCGGAATGTAGACGGTGAGAATATAACTGCCTTCGAGGGTGGGGCCGAGTCGGACGGAACGCATGAAGTCCAACGCAGCCGCCGGCTTGCGGGCAGGTTGAACCAGGCGGATTCCGTCTGTGCTGGCCGCCACGGCACCAGAGAGCACCCACTGACGCAAGCTCTCGAACGCTTTGACGCCTTCATCGATTGGCGTCGTTCCCGGATCTCCTGCCGGATCAGTGCGCACGTATTGAACATCCGCATCTGATACTGAGATTTCCAAAGAGATTTGGGATTCGCTTCTCCCCTCAGCTGCGGCGAGAGTCGAAAGTAGTGTCCGGATGTGCGAGGCGTACCCTCGCATTCTGCGATGGCGAGGCACGAACACCTCGTACGACTCGTCGTGAGCCGTCCACAGCGTTCCACCGCCTTGCTCGTGCGCGTCCCATCCTCGGGAGGTCAGATATAGGGAAATCCTCTGAGGGTCGCTTGCTTGTGCGAAGTTAAACGTGCCAGCATCCGTAATCACGACGAAATCCTACTTTCGGTAAGTTCTCCCTTTACGAGTTGAATCAGAGTCTCCACCGTGAGGAGATTTTCTCGTGGTACGTGAACCGATTTGTTTGCTTGTTTGTCTGGATCGATCGCATCACGGTCCATGAGATTTACCCAGTAGATGGCATGGTGAAAATTGCTCGAATCAGGACTGGATATTACGTAGCTGGTCTTCTCGGGTGGGGTGTGAGCTAGGAAGAGGTAGCGGCGAAGGGGGAGCTCTTCGCCCACCGTGCCGATAAGGTCATTGTAGTTTTTTACGGGTATGGAATACGAGAAGTTGTCTTCCACGTATTTCGGGTTGCAGCACGATTTGACCTGAGCTTCGATCAGAGGATAGCGAGTTGTGCCAACCATTCCAGGGAAGCCAATTTGGATATCTACCCCATCGACATCAAGGCTCCGTTTTCCAGGATTTAGTCCTGCGGCGCAAGATAATGCCCACACCAATCCTTCAGCGAAATGCCCCTGCCAAACCTCGCTGTTCAGCCCCACTCGTTGTCCTCCCGCCGTGCGGCGCAGGCCCACCCCTTGATCAGTCATCGTCAGGGATGGGTAGCGTGTCGCGCAATGGCGCCGAAGGTGTAGAGGTGTGCGTGATCGTGCCATGGCGGCTCCCGTTCAGGGTGCTCCAACTCGCGACCAGTGTGGCCTCCTTCGCTGACAATCGCTCAGCCCAGCGCAGTCCCTCACCCATGCGAGTCTCCTCAGGCAGTGCGGACCTGACATCAGCTTCTGACATCAACGTCCCTGGACGATGGCGCACAACCACGGTCGAAAGCGTGGCGTTCTAGGGCCCTACAGGAGCCGATACGCTCGACTTGGGGCTCTCAATGCGAGGGGGCACCCGCCTACGGATCGGATCCGCGAACACCTCCCGCGGCTCCGGCCGGGCGAGCAAGTGTCCCAACCTCTCGGTGAGCGAGGGTAGTTCCTCCGCTCCCTCCATGTGCTCCGGCGCCACATCGACCAGCATGACCAGGCAACGACATCACCGATCAACAGTCACAAGATCTGAGGCTGTAGTACTGGGCTGAGTTCCGTTCCTGCCGTTCCTCATCAAAACGCTTACCGTCCCGCCGATGGTGTCCCGCCGGGCCATGCACAGGGCTGCGCCAGCAGCGGATAGGGCCCAGCTGCCACAACAACGTTGATGGATACCGACCACCAGTCCGTGACGAGTGACCTCCTTCGAACCTCCTCTCGTTTCTCCTGTTCCTTGGACATCGGCTCGCCCCGGTCGCGTACCTCACCACGTCGGCCTACCGTAGAGATCGCGGGACGTCAGCAGGTTTGACCCCACGAGTTCAACGAGTGCATGGCGAAATGCTCAGTGAGACCCGCTGCGTCCTCTCCACCCAACCACGGGTCCTCCGAACGTGGCACAGCGCCGAGTTCGGAGGATTATCGTCACCATGGAATTGGAGCTGAACCATGGCACTCACCGCCCTATGGACGCACGGCAACGCGGTCGTACCCGAATCGCCGCAGCAGTTGGTGAAGTTCACTCGGTTCGGCTTCGGCACCGACGTCAAATCGGCTCAGAACGTTCCGACGATGTGGTTTCATGCGCCGATGCCAACCCCGCCGTTCCTAAACGGTCAACGTCCAAAGCTTCGGCGAGTCATACTTCTCGGCAAGTCGGGCGACGTCAGCAGCGCCATTCGTAGGGTTCACATCTTCGATGGAAACGATCGAGTCCAGGATAAGAGCGTCCTCATTGGCGGCGACAACCTGAACTTCAACGAAGAATGTGTTGTTCAGACCGGCAGCCAACCAATATTTAAGGGGCTTGGCATAACGATGTTCCTAGACGCCAGCAGCGGCTCGTTCTCGTACTTCTTCGCCGCCTTTGGCGCCGACTGGGAGTAGAGCGCGAAGGCACCTGCAAGTCGGGGTACGTGCGGCGTCAGGCGACAGCCAGTAACCTGGTCTGCGTAACTCTCGGCACCCGCGCCCAAACCAAGGACGCCCACGCCAAGAGCCGAGTGGCGAGCAGACCCACTGCTGGGAAGCCCCGATCTCTGACCGATCCATGCCGACGACGGAACCACGTCGGCGCCGAACGTGCAGATCCTGGCGTGTGGGAAAGGGTCACCTGCGGGCCGTGCCGGCGGCCCTGACATCAACGGCTGACATCAACAGGCACGCACAATGGCGGACCGCTGGCGTATCAGCTGCAGCGGACGGACACGGTGATCCGGGAGCTGGCGGCCCAGGAGCAGCAGAACCGGCACCGTGCGGAGCAAGCCCGCCAGGATCAGGGGTGGAAGATCCAGCCGAAGCGCGGTGAGGCGCCGCCGGTGCTGCACCGGGGTGGCTGCGCCACGTGCAAGGTCAAGGATGGAATATTGCTGGACCCCGGGCAGGCCCGGCTTGCGGTGACGCACGAGACGTACATCCTCATGTGCGAGATCTGCACCCCTCAGACAGACCTGCAGGACGGGTAGGGCCACCAGCACGAGTCACCCTTAAGCGACCCCCTGCACTTTCCCTGCCGGGGGTCGCTTCGGTGGTGGGTCAGCGCCCTGCGATCAGCCAAAGGATCAGCACGGCGTCCACAGGTGTCGTCGATCTTAACTTCGCACCATTGGATTAACGGTGGAGATCTGGACGTCAACCGGAGGCTGGTCCGGAGGTGGCCCCGAGATCATCGCCTGCACGAGAACAGTTAGAACCTCAGCCCGTTGTTCGCTGGTTAGTTCAGAATCGACGATCAAGCGCTCGGCTGCCAGATACCTGGAGAATTCCAGCGGCTGATCAAAATACCGCTGCAAATGTGCTGCAGCGGATTCCTGCGAGCGGATGAAGGTGCGGCTTACAAAACCCGCAAGGGCGGCAGAAACCGAACCCAAAACTGCGGCAGCCGCACTGGTGGCAGTACTGTCGGCTTTCAGGGCCAACACGGTAAAGCCAACCAGTAAGGCGAAGCCGATAAGCATGGCCGCCTGCGCATTCCGGAACGACTTCTTCGCTTGACCTAGTGCAATCCCGTGATACTGGTGCAACCTTGCATGGGTCACAGTCCAAAGGCTAGCTAGAGCAAGGTGCGAGCGGTCCCGCTCAGAGGTTCCCGGCGTCACAGTCCTCTGTGCCAGCGAAGCCTCCAATTGCTCCTCTGCAACTTGGACGCGGGTCACAGATTCTTCCGGCCGCTGAGGCATTCCGGAAAAAAAACGAGCAAGGCCGAAAAAGAAAAGCGATCCGAAGATCCACAGGATGCAGAACCAGAAGTCCCATGTATCAACGGGGGCGAATAGCAGTTGCCCGCTCTCGCTCTTTCTGAAATAGCTGCCCGCAATAAGGACTTCCAGGAAGCCGAAGGTGTTAAGGAAGCGGCGGGTGTACTTGGCCTGCTTAGGGGTGAGGATGCCCACTTGCTCGTCTGGCGGTGACGGTTCCGTTTGAGGTGGAACTTCGTCCTCCGCTGGAGCACTTTGGTGGGGCAGGACAGAGTTATCAGACAATTCTCCCCCTGGGGCGGTTACCCGGTGCAAGCCCGATCAGGTCCACACTGACGCGTGAGGATAGCGCGCCAGGTAAATCTAGTGGCCAACTTGATGGCCGTTCACTGCTCAGCAACCGTCCTGACCATGCGTGTCGGATGGGATGAACCTCTGATGCGCCAGCAACGCTCTCCCAGATCGGGTGAACCTTGCCCTGCAGCTACCGGGAAGGAACCGCTGGTGAGAGTCTCTGGGCAGACGCTGGCGGGTGGGCCTGGTCAAGGCGGCGAAACGTCCACCTGGTCTGGCTTCGCGGGTCGACTTCGGCACCGCAAAATTCCTCGGCTGCACGGTCGGACGAGTGCTGCTGACCGGAGAGCACTCAGCCCGGAAACCGATCTGCTGGGGGTAGTGCCGAGGTTCGCCCAAAAGCGCGAGCTGATGCCCGTCGGAGCCCATCCGCTCAGCCGCCGACGCAGCCTCCTCCTGCGTCGGCGCGAAGAAGAGATGCAGCTCGTGCGGCCAACCTCTGCCAGAACGGCCAGCGATGGGGCGAAACGGCGCGCCTGCCGAAGTCAGTGCAGCGCCAGGACGGCTCGCGTTGTCCTGGTCTTTGTTCAGTCCGCTGGCAGACTCCACCGTTCGCCGCTGTACGCGCACCCCGCGTGACTTGCTACGTGAACGGCCACGGACGCCCCCGAACGGCCACGCGGACAGTTGGAAAGCGTGTTGGCGAAGTGGCAGCGAGGGCCAGCCGGACGGCCAGACGTGGGCCATGTGCGGGCCAGACCAGATGCCTGGGGAGACGCTTTGGGGGTAAGTGCAGGTCAGCGCGCTGTCAGTTGTCTGGGCTGAACGGTCTTGAAAGCCGTTCCTGGGGTCGTATGCGCGGTCTCTGGCCTACGACCGGGCGCCCGGTTCTCGCCCTGCAGGCGCAGCCGGCCCGGGCTGCGATATGCGACGACTGGTCGCAGCATGGACCCATGGCAGCGGCGCCAATTGTCGTACACCGGCCGTCCCCCACGGGCGGCCGACGGGTGACCGTGCGCCGCGTCGGGAGAGACGAGACCCTCGGCCTGGCCCATTCCGATCATGACCTGGTCGTGTTCCTCGAAGGCGCGGGGATCCTCGATCCGGAACTGATCGTCGACGATCCAGTGTGGGTCGAGTGGCGGGGAAGCCGCGCCCACCAGTGGGACGCGGCCTAATTATGGGCCACACTCGTGCCCCGCCGCCAACGGCAGTGCAAGAGGCCAGGCGGTCAGACCAGAGGGGGCGGAGGTGCGTTGCCGGCCCCGCGTGCGGACCGGCCAGCCTCTCGCACATCAGCATCTGTGCTACGCCGCAACACAAAGATCCGCAGCAGGGACAGCAGACTCGGACCACACAGCGCGCCGGCGATCCAACCGTTCGTCGGCATCGCGTACAGCCCACCGCCGAGCATGAGGACCGAAAGAGCGACCGCGGAGTGCAGCAGCCGCATGCGGTACTTATGGTTGCGGGCGTCTATTTTCTCGCGAGCTCCGCGCTCATTCTCTGCCTCGGTCGCCAGTTCGCGGCGTTGCGCCTCGGCTTCCTCCGCGGCCGCCTTCCGAGCCGAGTCAGCTTCCTGTAGGTCGATTCGGAGCTTACTCAGCTCGTGCTCTCGTCGCAGTTGCGGTTCAAGTGCTTTCAACGCGACCTGGAGCTGCTCAGGCCCGCCGAGCGCTGCGCCCCACTGGGCGGCGATCCCGAGCCCAGCGGACAGAATCGGATCAGTGCTGCGAACACCCGGGAGCTGAGCGGATTGATCTTCGAGGCTCATGCTCGCACCCCTCCGTCGCCGCCGCCGCCCACCGGCACATAGTCGTTGTCCGAGGGGGTGGGAGGCGGTCCAAGCCGGAGAAACAGGCGGGCCAAGGCGTGATTCAAGGCGTCTGCTGCGGGCGCGGCAACGTCAGCGCTGTGCCCCTCCGGGTCATCGATGAAGAAGTCTCGGAGGCCCGCAGGGAGTGCGCGCTGCGCTGCGCGAACTTCCCTCCAGGCTTCAGCCCATGCGAGTTCCGGGTCGTAAGTAGGAGTTTGACCGAGAACGCGCTCCATTACGTCAATTTCGAGGGCAATATCCTCTGCACGGTAAATGCCTCGGCCAGCATTGAGTAGTGGCAAGAGCAGGTCGCTGACCCGCTTGATGGTCATGTCAATGTCAGCCTGCTGGCGGCTAGCCTTCGATCGAGCATGCTCAAGCTGCAGCATTACCCCCCCTGGCTCCCCGACGAAGTCAGTGACGCGCTGGAGGCAAAAGCTGATGACGATGCTGCTACGCATCCAGTCATCTAGTCGATTGCTTTCAATCGCAGCCGTAACGGCGATTCTCGCGACGCGATCCGCCAGGTCTCTAAACTCGTCCATGCGCCCCCCATGGTGTCTGCCAGTCAACCCTAGCCATACCGGGCGCCCGTCACTACACCCCTTCCGCACTGCCGTGGCCTGGGCCGTCCTGGGGCCGTCCGAGGGGCGCCAGCAACGACCAACGTTCACCACTGACGACCGCTCCACCGCCGGTCAGAACGATGGAGCGGCCAGGTTACGCAGGGCTCGGGCTCTGGGCCTCAGTTCTTCGGCTTCTGAGCTCGCCACGACCGCCTTACGCGTGTGCAGCGCTCACCACGAGTGAGCGCTGCACACGCGTAAGCTGACTGCCATGGGCGGGACAGACGCGGGCGGCACAGACGTGGGCGAGGCAGAGACGGACTCCATGCGCGACGGAACCGAAGTGCCGTTCGACGTGTTCTCCCGGAACTGCCCCTCGCGCGAGATGCTGGAGCACGTCACGGGCCGCTGGGGCAGTCTGACGCTGGGCGCCCTGTACGGGGGCAGCGTCCGCTTCAACGAACTGCGCCGTCGGATCGACGGCATCAGCGAGAAGATGCTCTCCCAGACATTGCACGCCCTGGAGCGCGACGGTCTGGTGCACAGGGAGGCCCAGCCCACCAATCCCCCGCGCGTCGACTACGAACTGACGCCCCTCGGCCGCGAGGTCACCGGACAGTTGCTGGCACTCATCCGGCTCGTGCAGGGCCGGATGCCCGAGGTACTCGATGCGCGCGGGCACTACGACGGTGCACACGGAGCCTGAGCCTCACGCCGTGCGCGGCGGACGCTGGCAGCGCGGGCAGAAGTAGCTGGAGCGGTTCATCCAGGGGCGACGGCGCATCGGCGTGCCGCAGCGGTGACACGGCTCGTCCTCCCGTCCGTACGCGTCGAGCGACCGGTCGAAGTAGCCGGACTCGCCGTTCACGTTGACATAGAGGCTGTCGAAGCTGGTGCCGCCCTGATCGAGCGCCTCGTGCATCACGGCCCGGACATGGCCCAGCAGCTCCGCCGACTTCGGCCGGGTCAGGGTCGCGGTGGGCCGCTCGTAGTGCAGCCGGCTGCGCCAGAGCGCCTCGTCCGCGTAGATGTTGCCGACCCCGCTGATCAGGGACTGGTCCAGCAGGGCGCGTTTGACCGTCGTACGGCGCAGGCGCAGCGCCGTGTGGAACGCGGCGTCGTCGAAGGCCGGGTCCAGGGGGTCGCGGGCGATGTGCGCGATGACATCGGGCAGACCCTCGGGGGTGTTCTCGTGGAGCGAGAGTCCGCCGAAGGTGCGCTGGTCGACGAAGCGCAGCTCGGTGCCGAGAGTGTCGTCGAAGCGGATCCTGATCCGCAGATGCTTCTCGTCGGGAGCCTCCCCCGGCTGCACCAGCAGTTGGCCGCTCATGCCGAGGTGACCGAGCAGCGAGGAGGACACCTCCTCCAGCGGCACCCAGAGGTACTTGCCGCGGCGCATCGCCGTGCCGAAGCGCAGACCCGTCAGCCGGGCGGCGAAGTCCGGCCCGCCCGCGAGGTGTCTGCGGACCGCACGCGGGTGCAGGACCTCGACCTCGTCGACGGTCCGCCCGGTGACCCAGCGCTCCAGACCGCGCCGTACGACTTCGACCTCGGGCAGTTCGGGCACGGCGGCGCTCCTTCGAAGACATGACGCAAGACGGCGCAAGACAGCGAAAACCCCCCGGTGCGCCAGGCACCGAGGGGCTGTCGGATGGTTCAGGCCGGAGCGGCGTCCGTGTTCGGCGACGGGTCGGCAGGAGGTTCGGTGACCCCTGCATCGGCAGCGGTCTTCTCTGCCGTCTCCCGTGCTTCTGCGGCGGCGCTGATCTCACGCCAGGCGGATTCTGCCGCCTGCTGCTCCGCTTCCTTCTTGCTACGGCCGGTGCCGGTGCCGTACGAGACACCACCGACGCGAGCAGCAGCAGTGAAGGTCTTCTCGTGATCGGGGCCGGTCTCCGTGACGAGGTACTCGGGAACTCCGAGGCTCTCGCTCGCGGTGAGCTCCTGGAGACTGGTCTTCCAGTCCAGGCCGGCTCCGAGGTTCGAGGACCTGTCGATCAGCGGGTCGAAGAGCCGGTGTACCAGCTCCGAGGCCACACTGAGGCCCTGGTCCAGATAGACGGCGCCGATCACCGCTTCAAGGGTGTCGGCGAGGATGGAAGCCTTGTCCCGGCCACCCGTGCCCTCTTCACCGCGGCCGAGCCGGATGAAGGAGCCGAGTTCGAGGCCGCGGCCCACTTCCGCAAGTGCACGCGAGTTGACCACCGCGGCCCGCAACTTGGCCAGCTGGCCTTCGGGCAGGTCGGGGTGGGTGCGGTACAGCGTGTCCGTGACCACCAGTCCGAGCACCGAATCCCCGAGGAATTCGAGCCGCTCGTTGGTGGGCAGACCGCCGTTCTCGTATGCGTACGAACGGTGGGTCAACGCACGCACCAGAAGGGCGGACTCGAGGTGGTACCCGAGCCGCCCTTCCAGAAGCGTGTGGGACGAGGCTGTGTTGACGTTGTCTGCCTGCTTCTTGGCGCTGGACAACTCAGACATCGGGCCTCTCACCAGCCGCTCAGACCTCGAGGACCTGGCGCTTGTTGTAGGTGCCGCAGCTCGGGCACGCAATGTGCTGGAGCTTCGGCTCCTGGCAACGCTCGCACGAAACCAGGGTGGGGACCGCAGCCTTCCACTGCGACCGGCGGTGGCGCGTGTTGCTGCGCGACATCTTCCGCTTCGGAACAGCCACGGCTACTTCTCCTGCTTCTCGTCGACGCCAGGTTCGGCGCCGCCCATGTTGTCCTTCTCGCCGTCCTGAACGGTCTCGGCGAGTCCTTGCAGTGCCGCCCAACGTGCGTCGACGGCATCGTGGTGGTGGCCCGGATTCTCGTCCAGCCTGATTCCGCATTCGGAACACAGACCGGCACAGGTCTCCTTGCACACCGGCTGCATCGGCAGTGCGAGCACCACCGCATCACGCAGCACAGACTCGAGGTCGAACAAGCCGTCCTCGAGGAAGAACCTGTCCTCGTCGTCCTCGGCGTCGTCGACCGGGTCCGCGGTCCTGCTGCGGTTCCGGTCATCGGCGTCAGGGTACGAGAACATTTCCTGGAAGTCCGCTGCGATCTCAAGGCGCACCGGCTCCAGACACCTTACGCACTCCCCCTCGGCCGTTGCACGGGCGGTGCCTGTGACGAGCACCCCTTCCATGACCGATTCGAGGCGGAGGTCCAGCGCCACGGGCGCCTTCTCCGGCACACCGATGACCCCGTCGATACCGAGGTCCTTCGGCGCTTCCACCGAGCGGGGCAGCCGCTTCAGGGCACCGGGACGCCGACCCAGCTCGCGCGTATCGAACACGAGGGGGTTGCGGTGGTCGAGGTGACCGTTCAGGGCTTTTCCTGCTTTCGAAATCATGTGCAATGTTCAGCTTCCGGAGGGACCGCCCCGATTCCGGAGAGGAAGAGGGCAGCCGGGATCGCGGCATACGCGCGACCGAACAACCAGGATACTGGACGTACCGCCCAGCTCCCAATCCGGTCCGGTCTGCCGCCGGCGCGATCCGGTCAGCGCCCCTGTTCGTACCGGCGCAGCTGCTCCAGGTCGATCATGCTGGTGTCGAAGAGGCTGGTCTCGTCGAGCGCGCTCTCGCCCTGCGGCAGGGGGGCCTGGGCCTGCTGCGGCCAGCCGTACTCCTGCTGGGGCTGCGCCTGGAGCCCGCTCTGGTCGTAGCCCTGCTGCTGGTAGGCGGCGTACGGGTCCGGCTGCTGCTGGTAGCCGTAGCCGTCCTGCTGGACCGGCTGGTCCTGGTAGGCGTACGTCTGCGCGTACTGCGGCTCCGGCTGGGCCTGCACCGGGAAGCCCGCCTGCGAGGGGTCCTGGTAGTCCGGTACCGCGCCGTCCCGGTAGTCCGCCACCGGCGCGTAGCCCGGCTGTGCGGGCTCCGCGTAGAGGGGCTGCTGGGGTGTGTGCTGCGGCTGGGGGGTGGCGAGCTCGGCCAGGCCCGCCCAGTGGTCCTCGTCGCTGGTGCGCTGGTGGCCGCCCGCGGCGTCCTGGGCCGCCATGTGCGCGCCGAGGTCGTCGGTGGCGACCCGGCCGTGCAGTTTCTGCCGGCCCCGGCCGACGGCTTCCAGAGTCTTGGCGAGCACTGCCTCGAAGGCGCCGAGCTTGGTGTCGACGTAGTCGTCCGCGCGCCGCCTGAGCGTCTCGGGGTCGGCGCTGCGCTCGGGCGCCTCGGCGAAGTCCGGGTCCTCGTAGCCCTGCTCGTCGAGCCCTTCGCTGCGGCCCAGGAGCTTCTCCCGGCCGCGGTCGACGGAACCGATGGTCTTGGTGAGGACGACCTCGAAGTTGGCGAGCTTGCTGTCGACGTACTCGTCGGCCTCGCCGCGGACCTCATCGGCCTCCCTGCGGGCCTCGGAGAGGATCCGGTCGGCCTCGGCCTGGGACCGCCGCGCGATCTCGGTGTCGGAGATCAGCGAGCCGCGCTGGGCATGGGCCGACTCGATGATCCGCTCGGCCTCCTGCCTGGCCTGCTCCACGAGCTGCTCACGGCCGCCGATGAGCTCCTCGGCGTGGGCCAGCGAGCCGGGCAGCGCCTCGCGCACCTCTTCGAGCATCGCGAGCAGCTCGGCGCGGTTGATCACACAGGACGCCGACATGGGCATGGCGCGGGCGTTCCCGACCGTTTCGACGATCTCGTCGAGCTTCTTCTGCACGTCCACCGTGTGCTCGCCACTCTCTGCTGCTGTTGGAGACGGACGGGACGACTGTAAGGCCAGTCGCCTCCCGTCCGACACCTGGTGACGGACGGTCAGCACATCACTTCTGACCGAGACGCTCCACGAGGGCCTCATGGACGGGCGGCGGCAGCAGGTGCGAGACATCGCCACCCCAGGTCGCCACCTCCTTGACCAGGGAGGACGACAGGAAACTGTAGGTGGGGTTGGTCGGCACGAAGAGTGTCTCGACCCCGGAGAGCCCGTTGTTCATCTGGGCCATCTGCAGCTCGTAGTCGAAGTCGCTGACGGCCCGCAGGCCCTTCACGATCGCCGGGATGTCACGCTGCTTGCAGAAGTCGACCAGCAGGCCGTGGAAGGACTCGACCTCGACGTTGCCGAAGTCCGCGGTGACCTCGCGGATCATCTCGATCCGCTCCTCGACCGTGAACAGGCCGTTCTTGGACTGGTTGATCATCACCGCGACGTGCACGACGTCGTACAGCTTCGAGGCTCGGCCAATGATGTCGAGATGTCCGTTGGTGATGGGGTCGAAGGACCCCGGACAGACGGCGCGGCGCAACGTGTTTCCCTCGCTCTCCGATGCGGTCATCGTGCGTCTTCGCACGTAGAGGCGGCGCGACCGTACCAAAGCGTTCCCTCGCCGTAGCGACGGGCCCGCAGTGGCTCGAATCCCGTCGGCCAGCTGAATTCGCCGCCTCTGGTGCTCCGCTCCACCGTGACGAGAGCATCGTCGCTGAGCCACCCCTGAGCACGGAGTGTGAGCAGTATCTCGCCAAGATCGCCATCGGTGACGGCGTACGGAGGGTCGAGGAAAACCACGTCATAGGGGTCCGCCGGCGCCTGCCCTGTCACGATCTGTTCCGCTTTGCCTGCACGGACTTCGGCGCCGGGCAGACCAAGGGTGCGGACGTTGTCACGGACGGTACGCACGGCCTTGGCGTCGGCCTCGACGAGCAGCGCGTGGACCGCACCGCGGGAGAGCGCCTCGAGGCCAACGGCGCCGGAGCCCGCGTAGAGATCGGCGATACGGATGCCTTCGAGGGTGCCCAGGAACGCTTCCCAGGTGGAGAACAGGCCTTCGCGCGCACGGTCGGACGTGGGGCGGGTGCCGGTGCCGGGCGGGACGGCCAGGCGGCGTCCGCCGGCCGAGCCGGCGATCACGCGGGTCATGGGTGTCTGGTCCTCGGGTCGCGGGCAGCACACAGGACGGAACGCGTGCCGTGCCCCCACGATATGGCGTCGGGGCGGATCCGGCCCTGGTCACCCCTTGTCGAGGTACTCCTCCCGGTCCTTGTCCAGGAGCGCGTCCAGCGCGGTGCGCAGTTCCGGGAGCCGCTCCAGCGCAGGGTCGGCCGCGACGACGCGGACGGCCTCGTCGCGGGCGGCCGCGATGACCTCCTCGTCGTCGATGACGCTGAGCACCCGCAGGGAGGAGCGGACGCCGGACTGGGCCTGGCCGAGGACATCGCCCTCGCGACGTTGTTCGAGGTCGATCCGGGAGAGCTCGAAGCCGTCGAGAGTGGCGGCGACGGCGGAGAGCCTGCCCCGGGCGGGGCTCGCCTCATGGGCCTCACTGACCAGCAGGCAGAGGCCGGGGGCCGAGCCTCGCCCGACGCGGCCTCGCAGCTGGTGCAGCTGGGAGACGCCGAAGCGGTCGGCGTCCATGATCACCATCGCCGTGGCGTTCGGGACGTTCACCCCGACCTCGATGACGGTGGTGGCGACCAGGACGTCGACCTGACCGGCGGCGAACCGGCGCATCACGTCGTCCTTGTCGTCGGGGTGCATCCTGCCGTGCAGCACCTCGATCCGGAGGCCGGTGAGCGGACCCTTGCCGAGCTGTTCGGCGATCTCCAGCACAGCGAGCGGCGGACGCTTCTCGGCGTCGTCCTCGGGAACGGCCTGCTTCCTCCCCTTCTTCTTCTCCGCGGCCTCCTCCGCGTCGTCCCCGATGCGGGGGCACACCACGTACGCCTGATGGCCGTTCTCCACTTCCTCGCGGACGCGTTCCCAGGCACGGCTGAGGAAGTGCGGCTTGTCCTTGGCGGGGACGACATGGCTGGCGATGGGTGAGCGGCCGGCCGGGAGCTGGTCCAGGACGGAGGTCTCCAGGTCCCCGAAGACGGTCATCGCGACCGTACGGGGAATGGGTGTGGCGGTCATGACCAGCAGATGCGGCGGCTGCTTGCCCTTGGAGCGCAGCGCGTCACGCTGTTCGACGCCGAAGCGGTGCTGTTCGTCGACGACGACCAGACCGAGGTCGTGGAACTGCACCTTGTCCTCGATCAGCGCATGCGTACCGATCACGATCCCGGCCTCGCCGGTGACCAGGTCGAGCAGCGCCTGACGGCGGGCCGGGACGCCCATGGACCCGGTGAGCAGTACCACTTTGGTGCCCCGGTCGGAGCCGCCGAGCATGCCGCCCTCCGCGAGTTCGCCCATCATCTCGGTGATGGACCGGTGGTGCTGCTGGGCGAGTACCTCGGTGGGTGCCAGCATCGCGGCCTGGCCCCCCGCGTCGACGACGGTGAGCATCGCGCGCAGGGCGACCATCGTGTTGTGGGTGACCGTGAAGTGATCGGTGACGTACGCGTGACTCGGGTGCGCGACGCTGATGCACTGGACCGGCTTTCGCCCGACATACTCGACCGAGCGAATTCCACGCCCGAACCTGTTGTATTTCGGCCGGGTCCGCATGCGTGAGGCCTTGCGAGTGAGCCGGAACGGCACGTACTCGGCAGGCAGGGCGATCGATACGTTGAAGGCCGCCTGTTTCGGATGCACCCTGGCACGCCCACCGAGTGAACGAACGAGCCAGGCCACGTCGTCGGCCAACCGCCGCGAGGCCGAGGAGAACGAAACACACATCCCTTGAGCGTCCACGGTCCCGTCCGTGTCCATGAGCCCTTGCAGGACAGCAAGCCGATGCTTGATCGTCGTGTTCTTGAATACTGGTGGGATGAATTTGTGGTGCGACGTGGCCCCCCACAGATTCAGCGCACGCAGCACGTCGATGGCCGGGTTCCTTCGCAATCCGCCCCTCGGCCCCGTCATCCGGATGGTGTAGTCACACGTCGTACCTGGCACGGGTACCAGCTCGCAGTCCGGTCCCAGTGCGGATCGCGCTGCCGTCAGGATCTCGTCGTCGGCCGTGGACAGACGCAGGTTGTGACGGAACGAGCCGGCCCCGAGCAGCAATCCGAACACATAGGGGTCGAGGGGCGGTTCCGACCCCGATGCGAGATCCGCCGGTGCGGCGGACGGGAGATACCACTTGGACGACCCCTCTGCCGTGCACGTGTCCATCCTGATCTCGCGGGTCGTCATCACCTTGGCCGTTTCCCCCCGGGCCCAGGCACAACTGGTCCCGACGATCCACAGATGCTCGTCGTCGGCTTCGACCACCGTGTCGTCGGACAGAACAAGCCGCCAGACATCCCGCTCTCCCTGGGGAAAGACCCCGTCGACTGCGGCAACTTCCCCCGTGGGAACCACTACCTCGTCGCCCTGCACGACGGTCCCCATGGGCTTGTAGCCCTCGGGGGTCAGAACCAGCGCGTCGAGCGGCTGTGCTTTGCCCGAGCCGACCTCGCCCTGGAGGAGGCGGTGCATCGGGTGCTCAGTCGCCAGGTCGCCGAAGATCTCTCCGGTGACCTTCTGCTGACCGTCGGTGAGCGTGAAGGGCAGCTTGGCGTCGAAGGCGTCGAGCAGTCCGTCGGGGACGGATCTGCGGGCCACCGCCGGGAGTTGGGTGTCCGCGTAACGGCGGCGGGCGAGCGCGACCTGGAGGATGAAGGCCTCGTCCCACTTCAGCCGCTCCCGAGCGGCCGCGATGTCCGCCTTGGTGTGCGGACGGTGGATCTTGAGCAGTGCCTCGGGCAGCGGGACGAATCCGCGCCCTTCCCGGAGCGTTGCGGGCAGCGGGTCGACGGCCTCCTGGGCGCTCGGCAGGACGGTGTCGACGGCCTTGGCGATCCGCCAGGAGTCGAGCTGCTTGCAGGCGGGGTAGATCGGCAGCAGCTGCCCGGCGAAGGCGTCGACGGCGTCGGTCGCCTCGTCCTCGTCGTGGGCGTCGAGGAGTTGGTACGTGGGGTGGGCGAGCTGCATCTTCCGGTTGAAGACGGAGACCTTGCCCGCGAACATCGCGCGACGGCCGGGGAGCAGCTCCTGGTGCGGTTTGTGGACGCCGTGTCCGAAGAAGACCAGCTGGAGTCTGCCGCTGCCGTCGGTGAGGGTGACTTCGAGGCGCTTGCCGCGGCCGTTGTTGAACATCATGACCCGCGCGTCGGCGACCTGTGCGACGACCGTCACATGCTCGTCCAGCGGGAGCTCGGTGAGCGCCGTGAGACGGCCCCGCTCCTCGTAGCGCCGGGGGTAGTGGTGCAGCAGGTCACCGACCGTGTGCAGGTCGAGGTGCTCGGCCATCACCTTCGCGGTGGCTCCGCCGAGCAGCTTCTTGAGGGATTCATCGAACGCGGACACGCGATCCATTGCACACCACGGCACCGACAAATGTCGCCGGGCGCCGCACCGGGGCGGCTACTCGACGCCGATCAGCAGGGGTGCCGCCTGGTGGCCGCCCCGGTAGATCACCGTGTCCACGGCCAGATAGCCCTCGCGGACGTGCTCCTGCAGGGCCTCGGCCAGGGCGTCGGGGACGCCCTCGCCCAGGACCAGCGTGACCAGTTCGCCGCCCGCCGACAGCATCCGGTCCAGGACGGTCCGGGCCGTGCCGGGGACGTCCTCGCCGATGACGGCGACGTCCCCGTCGATCAGGCCGAGGATGTCGCCCGTCTGGCAGATGCCGGCCATGGTCCACGACTGACGTTCGGCGACGGCCAGTTCGGCGTACCGGGTGGCGCCGGCCGCCGCGGTCATCGCCACCACGTCCTCGTCGAAGCTGCGGTCCGGTTCGTGGACGGCGAGTGCGGCGATGCCCTGGACGGCGGCACGGGTGGGGATCAGGGCGACACGGACGCCCTCGGCCCTGGCCTGTTCGGCGGCTGCCGCGGCGGTGTGGCGCAGTTGGGCGTCGTTGGGCAGCAGGACCACCTCGCGGGCGTGGGCCCGGCGGATCGCGTCGACCAGTTCGCCGCTGGCCGGCGGCTCGCCGGGACGCGCCAGCACCGTGGTCGCCCCGGCCTCCGCGCACAGGCCCGAGAGCCCGTCGCCGGGGACCACCACGACGACGCCGCGCTGGGCGGGTTCGCGGTGGGTGCGGATCCGGTCGGCGGCGAAGTGCGTGATCCGGATCCGGTACGGCCGGCCCGCCTCGACCCCCGCCTCCACGGCGGCCCCGGCGTCGTCGACATGGACGTGGACGTTCCACAGGCCGTCGCCGCCGACCACGACGAGCGAGTCCCCGAGCGCGTCCAGCCGGCCCCGGAGCCGGCCGACGGCGTCGTCCTCGGCCTCCAGCAGGTAGATCACCTCGAAGGCGGGGCCGCCGTCCGGGTCCGCCTGGGCGCAGTCGCCGGTCGGGGGCAGGGCGTCGGGGGCCACCCGCGGCGCGCGCGCCGGGGCCTGCCCGCCGACCGCTTCGAGCAGCGCCCCGAGCACGGTCACGAGGCCTTGTCCGCCCGCGTCCACGACGCCCGCCCGGCCGAGGACGGCGAGCTGTCCGGGGGTCGCGGCCAGTGCCGTGCGCGCGCCTTCGTACGCGGCGTCGAGCACGGCCGTGGGTCCTGCGGTCCCCGCGGTGGCCCCGGCGGCTTCGGCGGCTGCGGTGGCGACGGTCAGCACGGTGCCCTCCACGGGGTGGGCGACGGCCCGGCGGGCAGCGGCGGCGGCCTCGGCAAGGGCGGTACGCAGGTGATCCGCGTCACTCGCCTCGGCGAGCACTCCCGCCATGCCGCGCAGCAGCTGGGCCAGGATCGTGCCGGAGTTCCCCCGGGCGCCGATCAGAGCGCCGTGCGCCATCGCCCGTACGGCATCGCCGACGGCGGGCACGGTGGAGCCGGTCTCATGGGCCGCGAAGACCGCTTCGACGGCTGCCGCCGCCGACTCCACGGTCAGATACAGGTTGGTGCCGGTGTCCCCGTCGGCGACGGGATAGACGTTGATCGCGTCGATCGCCTCGCGCTCGCGGCCCAGGGCTTCCAGCGCCAGTGAGCACCAGGTGCGCACCGCGACGGCATCCAGATCGTCGGGGGACTGCGGCACCGTGTGGTCCTCCTTGAGGCGGCCGTGGGGGGCGGGCTGCACCGCAGAGTAGCCCTCGCCCGGCGTACCGGGCCCGGACAGGGGCGGGCGGACGGACCGGCGAGCCATGGTAGTTTCGTATCTCCGAAGCAGGCGTTGTATGCTGCTTCGGTTGCCCGGCGAGAGTCGGGCCATTCCTCCGGTACCGCCACTTCAGTCAAATGATTCCGGCGCGCCGGAATTCACTGTAAGTGCACCTGAAGTCTTTGGAGTGACCCGTGGCTGCCAACTGCGACGTTTGCGGCAAGGGGCCGAGCTTCGGCAACAGTATTTCGCACTCGCACCGCCGTACGTCCCGTCGCTGGAATCCCAACATCCAGCGCGTGCGTGCCGTGGTCGGTCGGACGCCGAAGCGGCTCAACGTCTGCACCTCGTGCATCAAGGCCGGCAAGGTCGCGCGCTGACGTTTCGTCGTAGCGCAGCCTTACCGGTTGCCCAAAAAGCCGGTCCACCTCGGTGGACCGGCTTTTTGCTTTGCTCTGCTCCGCTCAGCGGGCGCGGGTCTGCCAGCCGTGATCGACGGGGCCTATCCCGCCGCCCAGCGCGAAGCCCGCTTCGATCGCGCCGGTGACGTACGCCTTCGCACCCCGTACGGCCGTCGGCACGTCCTGGCCCTTGGCGAGTCCGCACGCGATCGCCGAGGCCAGGGTGCAGCCCGTGCCGTGGGTGTGCCGGTTGTCGTGCCTGGGCGCGCGCAGCCAGTGCTCCTCGCTGCCGTCCGTCAGCAGGTCCACGGCCTCGCCCGGCAGATGTCCGCCCTTGATGACCACCCAGCGCGGCCCGTAGGAAAGCACCTCGGCGGCAGCCCGCCGCATTCCCTGCTCGTCGGTGACCGTGATCCCGGTGAGCTGGGTCACCTCGTCGAGATTCGGGGTGGCCACCGTCGCGGTGGGCAGGAGTTTCGTCCGTACCGAATCGAGGGCCTCGGCGGCCAGCAGTGCGTCCCCGTGCTTGGAGATCCCGACGGGGTCGACGACGACAGGTGCGTCCGTCCCCGCGAGGAGTCCGGCGACGGCTTCCACGAGCGCGGCCGAGGACAGCATGCCGGTCTTCACGGCCTGGACGCCGATGTCGTCGACGACACTGCGGTACTGGGCGCGTACGGCTTCCACAGGAAGGTCCCAGGCCCCCTGGACACCCAGCGAGTTCTGAGCGGTCACAGCGGTCAGGACACTCATTCCGTGTGTCCCGAGGGCCAGCATCGTCTTGAGGTCGGCCTGGATGCCCGCACCGCCGCCGGAGTCCGATCCGGCGACGGTGAGCACTCTGGGCGGTACAGCGGTCGGTATAGCCATGCCCCGGAATCTACTGGGCGTCCTCGATGGAGCCGAAGTGGTCCCAGCCGCCCTTGCTCGTCCAGGGCGCCCCGTCGACGGTGACCTGGGGCAGCGCGGAGGGGTTGAGGACCTCGCCGATCACCTTCCAGCGGGCCGGGAGCTTCACGTCCGGGGGGAACGTCGCCACGATCGCGTGGTCCTCTCCCCCGGTGAGCACCCACTGCAGCGGGTCGACGCCGACGGCCTGCCCGATGTCGGACATCTGCGAGGGGATGTCGATCAGCCCGGAGCGCAGGTCGATCCTGACCTTGCTGGCCTCCGCGATGTGTCCGAGGTCGGCGACGAGTCCGTCGCTGACGTCGGTCATGGCGGTGGCGCCGAGTCCGGCCGCCGCGGGGCCCGCGTGGTAGGGCGGTTCCGGCCGCCGGTGGGCCTCGACGAACGCGCGCGGTGAGCGGAAGCCGCGGGAGAGCACGGCGAATCCGGCGGCCGACCAGCCGAGCCAGCCGGTGACGGCCACGACATCGCCGGGCCTGGCGCCGGACCGGGTGACGGGTTCGTGGTTGCGCAGGTCACCGAGTGCGGTGATCGCGACGGTGATGGTGTCGCCCCCGACGACATCGCCCCCGACCACGGCGGCGCCGGCGACCTGGCATTCGTCACGCAGCCCGTCCATCAGCTCGGCGGCCCAGGTGACCGGGAGATCGGCAGGTACGACGAGGCCGAGGAGCAGCGCCGTGGGCACGGCGCCCATGGCCGCGATGTCGGCGAGGTTCTGTGCCGCGGCCTTGCGGCCGACGTCGTACGCGGTCGACCAGTCGCGGCGGAAGTGCCGCCCCTCCAGGAGGATGTCCGTACTGGCCACGACCCTGCGGTCGGGAGCGGCCACGACCGCGGCGTCGTCGCCGGGCCCCAGCCGTACCGCCGGAGTGGTGGTGAGCCGGGAAGTGAGCTCTCTGATGAGCCCGAACTCCCCCAACTCGCCCACGGTTCCCTTCACCGAGACTCACCTCTCATTTATCGCACCGGACACCTGTCCGGGCTGCTTCAGCGGCCGGAGGTCCGGACCGTGAACGGGCCGTCGACGGGAGCCGCCGGCCCCGGGACGTACGGGCACCGCTGTCCCCCTTCTGCACCGGTGGGCTTGCGGTCGCGAGCCCTGACTGCTGTCGGTACCGTCAAGAGATACGTCAACTTCTGTGCTGTGTACGCCACGCTGTGTGCGCCAACCGGCCCGCAGGTCTCCCCGCAGCCCGCAGCAACGCGATAACGTGGCGTCCCTTTCCCCCACATGATCCTCGTGGCCGCCCTGGAGGTTCCGTGGTACAGGCGTACATCCTTATCCAGACCGAGGTGGGCAAGGCGTCGATCGTCGCCGAGACCATCGCAAAGCTTCCGGGAGTGATCCAGGCAGAGGACGTCACAGGCCCTTACGACGTGATCGTGCGCGCGCAGGCCGAAACGGTCGACGCCCTCGGCCGCATGGTGGTCGCCAAGGTGCAGCAGGTGGACGGCATCACACGAACCCTGACCTGCCCGGTCGTCCACCTCTGACCCCCTACTACGCTGGTCCGGTGACGCACGCCCGCCGCCGGTCCCCCCGATCCGCACTTCTCGCTCCGCCCGCCGCCCTGCTCGTCCTGGCCGCGGTGGGCTGCTCCTTTGCCGACGCTCGCCCCTCGGTCACGGTTCCGACGCCGTCGCCGGAGGCCGCAGCGTACTGCGAGGCGCTGCACAAGGAGCTGCCGAAGACCGTCACCGGTCTCGAACGGAGTGATCCCGGACCGGATTCGGTGCTGACCGCCGCCTGGGGGGACGGGGCGATCGTACTGCGCTGCGGAGTCCCGCGGCCCGCGAAGATGGACGACGCCCAGTCCGAGGCGATCGACGCGGACGGCGTCAACTGGCTGCTGGAGCAGCGGGATGACTCCGGTCCGCGGTTCACGACCACCTACCGCAAGGCATATGTGGAGGTGACGCTCGGGGTGGAGTACGCCCACGATGTCACCCCTCTGTCGGCGTTCGCCGTACCCGTCAGGGACACGGTGCCCGACAGTCTCTAGTGTGCGGGGGTCAGCGCAGTCCGGTGGAGCGGTCCAGCGCCGCCTGGATCAGCCGGTCCACCAGCTCCTGGTAGCTCACGCCGCTCTCCTGCCACATGCGCGGGTACATGGAGATCGGGGTGAAGCCCGGCATGGTGTTGATCTCGTTGATGACGAACGTGCCGTCCTCGGTGAGGAAGAAGTCGGCGCGCACCAGGCCCTCGCAGGAGGTGGCCTCGAAGGCGTCGACGGCGAGCCGCTGAACCTCGGCGGTCTGCTCCTCGGTGAGCGGCGCGGGCACCAGACCGGCCGCCGAGTCGATGTACTTGGCCTCGAAGTCGTAGAAGTCGTGCGCGGTGACCGGCGGGATCTCGGCGGGCACGCTGGCGCGCGGACCGTCCTCGAACTCCAGCACGCCGCACTCGATCTCGCGGCCGCGCAGCAGGGACTCCACGAGGAACTTGGGGTCGTGCCGGCGGGCCTCCTCGATCGCCTCGTCGAGTCCGGCGGCGTCGTCGACCTTGGTGATGCCGACGGAGGAGCCACCACGGGCGGGCTTGACGAAGAGCGGCCAGCCGTGCTCGGCCGCGAACTCCATGATGCGCTTACGGGCGGCGGGGCGGTCCGAATCCCATTCCCGGGGACGGACGACCTCGTACGGGCCGACAGGCAGCCCGAAGGAGATGAACACCCGCTTCATGTACTCCTTGTCCTGGCCGACCGCGGAGGCGAGGACACCGGCGCCGACATAGGGCACACCGGAGAGTTCCAGGAGCCCCTGGAGCGTGCCGTCCTCGCCGTACGGGCCGTGCAGCACGGGGAAGACGACGTCGACCTCGCCGAGCACCTCGGGCACCGCGCCGGGTTCGCTGTAGACGACTTCGCGGTTGCCGGGATCGACGGGAAGCACCACGGCCCCCTGTCCGGAGGTGGCCAGCTGGTCCACGTTCGGGACCTGGCGGTCCGTGATGGCCATACGGGCCGGTTCGTCGGCCGTGAGGGCCCAACGGCCGTCCGTGGTGATGCCGATCGGCAGGACGTCGTACTTCGTCCGGTCGATGGCGCTCATCACGGCACCGGCGGTGACGACCGAGATTCCGTGTTCGGAGCTCCGGCCGCCGAACACGACCGCCACACGCGGCTTGCGGCGCTGCTCGGAGCTCCGCTCGGAGCTCACGGGGCTCTCAGGGCTCTGGGGGAGGTTCTGGCTGCTCATATCGCGACGAGCGTACCTGCTGGTAGGGCTCGAGTCAGCGCCGCTCGGGCTTGGCGCTGCGCGACATCAGCTCCTTGAGCGCGACCACCGGCGCCTTGCCCTCGTGGACGATGCCGACAACCGTCTCGGTGATGGGCATGTCGACGCCGTGCCTGCGCGCCAGATCCAGTACGGATTCGCACGACTTGACGCCCTCGGCGGTCTGCTTGGTGACGGCGACGGTCTCCTGGAGCGTCATCCCGCGGCCGAGGTTGGTGCCGAAGGTGTGGTTGCGCGACAGCGGGGACGAGCAGGTCGCCACCAGGTCGCCGAGGCCGGCCAGTCCGGAGAAGGTCAGCGGGTCGGCGCCCATGGCGAGACCCAGGCGGGTCGTCTCGGCGAGGCCGCGGGTGATGAGCGAGCCCTTGGTGTTGTCGCCGAGTCCCATGCCGTCGGCGATGCCCACCGCGAGGCCGATGACGTTCTTGACGGCGCCGCCGAGTTCGCAGCCGACGACGTCGGTGTTGGTGTACGGCCGGAAGTACGGGGTGTGACAGGCGGCCTGGAGGCGCTGGGCCACGGATTCGTCCGAGCAGGCCACGACAGCCGCGGCGGGGCGGCGTTCGGCGATCTCCTTGGCCAGGTTGGGACCGGTGACGACGGCGATGCGGTCCGGGGTGACCTCGGTGACGTCCGCGATGACCTCGCTCATCCGCTTGGCCGTGCCGAGTTCGACGCCCTTCATCAGGGAGACGAGCACGGTGCGGGACTCCAGGTCCGGTGCCCAGGCGGCGAGGTTGGCGCGCAGCGTCTGCGAGGGCACGGCCAGGACCGCGAAATCGGCGCCGCGCAGCGCCTCGGCGGGGTCGGTGGTGGCCCGGACCGATGCGGGGAGCTCAATTCCCGGCAGATAGCCCGGGTTGGTACGGGTCGTGTTGACGGCCTCGACGACTTCGGCGCGGCGGCCCCAGAGAGTGACCTCGCAGCCCGCGTCGGCGAGGACCATGGCGAAAGCGGTACCCCATGAGCCGGTTCCGAAGACGGCTGCCTTTGCGGGGTGCGTCACGTGGGTCCCTTTCCCTCTGCCTTGCGCCGCTGTTCAGCACGGGCCTTGCGGTGATCGTAGAGCTCGGTGGGGGCCTTCTCGCCGCGTACCTCCTCGAGCTGTGCGGTGACCGCGGCCATGATGGCCTCGGTGGCACTGCGCAGCACCTCGGGCGTCGGCTCGAGGCCGTAGAAGCGGGAGAGGTCGACCGGCGGTCCCGCCTGCACCTGGAGGGTCTTGCGAGGGAACAACTGGAGCTTGTTGTCCTTGGCATAGGGCGGCATCGCAAGGTTGGCGCCCCACTGGGCGACGGGGATGACCGGGGCCTTGGTCATCAGCGCGACGCGGGCGGCGCCGGTCTTGCCGGCCATCGGCCACATGTCGGGGTCGCGGGTGAGGGTGCCTTCCGGGTAGAAGGCGACGCATTCGCCCCGCTCGATGGCGTCGACGGCGGCACGGAAAGCGTCCAGCGCATCGGTCGTTTCACGGTATACGGGGATCTGTCCGGTGCCGCGGAGCATCATTCCGACAAAGGGCGTCCTGAACAGTCCCGCTTTCGCGAGGAGCCGCGGCACCCGGCCGGTGTTGTACTGGAAGTGTCCATACGAAAGCGGGTCCAGATACGAGTTGTGATTGACCGCTGTGATGAATCCGCCATCGGCCGGAATGTGTTCCATTCCCCGCCAGTCGCGCTTGAACAGAACCACCAGGGGCGGTTTTGTGATGACCGCTGCCAGGCGGTACCAGAAGCCGATTCTACGGCGGGACACTCGGACGCCTTCCTCTAGGAACTGACCTGCTGCCTGGCTTGTGGCGGTGACATCTCGCCCCAGGCCGCTTCTGTGTGGAGAACACCGTACGCCTCGCCCGCGGGGGCGGCCCTCCGGGTTGTCGTACCGGCAGGCGAGAATAAGTCCTGATGCGTACGGAGGGGGAGATCGCCACGAACACCGACCCGACCGACTCCTGGTCACTGGTCGTCCCGCTGAAACCGCTCGCACGGGCCAAGAGCCGGTTGGGGCGGGCGGCGGGCGAGGAACTGCGTCCCCGCTTCGCGCTGGCGTTCGCCCAGGACACGGTGTCCGCCGCACTGTCCTGCCGGGCTGTAAGGGATGTGGTGGTCGTCACGGACGACCGGACCGCCGGGGCGGCGCTTGCCGCGCTCGGGGCCCGCATCGTGGCCGACGCACCGGCGGCCGGACTGAACGCGGCACTGGAGCACGGCGCGCGGTCCGTGCGGGCGAAGCGTCCCGGCGCTGCGGTGGCCGCCCTCAATGCGGATCTTCCCGCACTGCGCCCGGAGGAATTGACGCGGGTGCTCGAATTCTGCTCGGCATTTTCTCGCGCATTTGTCACCGATACGCAGGGAATCGGCACCACATTTCTTTCGGCGGCACCCGGAGTGGAATTGCGGCCGGCCTTCGGCGGACCGTCCGCGGCACGGCACCTGGCGTCGGGTGCTGCTGAGATCTCACTGCCCGGCCTCGACTCCGTCCGCAGGGACGTGGACACGGGCGAGGATCTGCGAGTGGCCCTGGCCCTCGGGGTGGGGCCGTACACCGCGCAGGTGCGGACCTCGATGGCGCCGGCCGGGGACCGATAGGCTGCCGTTCATGCAGGCGACCTCGTTCACGTACGACTCCGAGACCCGCACCGGCAGCGTGCTTCTCGACGACGGCACCCCGGTGGACTTCGACGCCCCCGCCTTCGACGCGGGCAGCCTGCGGCTGCTGCGTCCGGGGCAGCGGGTGCGGATCGAGACCGAGGGTGAGGGAGCGTCGCTGCGGATCACCCTGGTGACGCTGCAGACGCTCTGAACGGCTCCTGACAGCCCGCGGGCCGGGCTCCCCGAAGGGAGCCCGGCCCGGCGCGTATGAGGAGCGAGCGATGCCCGGTCTCACTTCTTGCGTGCGGTGACCTTCTTGGCTGTGGTCTTGCGCGCCGTGGTCTTCTTCGCGGGCGCCTTCTTCGCCGTGGTCTTCTTGGCGGGCGCGGTCTTGGCGGCCACGGTCTTCTTCGTGGCTGTCACCTTCTTCGCCGGGGCCGTCTTCTTCGCAGCCGCGGTGGTCTTCTTGGCCGTGGCGGTGGTCTTCTTCGCCGTGGTCTTCTTGGCGGCGGCGGCGGTGGTCTTCTTCACTGCGGCGGTCGTCTTGCGCGCCGTGGCCTTCTTGGCGGTGGCCTTCTTGGCCGCGGCCTTGGCCGTCGTACGGGTGGAAGAACCGCCGGAGAGGCTTCCCTTGGGGGCCTTCTTCACGGCCACGTCGTTCTTGGGGAGCTTCTTGGAGCCGCTCACCAGGTCCTTGAACCCCTGCCCCGCACGGAAACGCGGGACGGACGTCTTCTTGACCCGTACGCGCTCACCCGTCTGCGGGTTGCGGGCGTACCGGGCGGGGCGGTCGACCTTCTCGAACGAGCCGAAGCCGGTGACCGAGACACGATCCCCCGCGACAACCGCACGGACGATCGCGTCGAGTACCACATCGACAGCGTCTGCGGCCTGCTGACGGCCGCCGACCTTGTCGGCAATCGCTTCTACGAGCTGCGCCTTGTTCACGTCTTCCCCTTCGGAGACATCGCCAGAACGAAACTGTTCCGGCTTTTTCGCACGTTAGGCAGATATATACCGCAAATCAAACACGAAACGGGCTAATCACCCTTGTGCCGCAACGAAGTCGACCGCTGCACTGTTCCGCAGACTCAGTCACCTTCGGGGAATCGGCCCTCGTCGAGGTCCTTCATCAACCGGTCCAGACGCCTTGCCGCGTCCGGGAGATCGTGCTTAGCCGCGGCCGTGACGACCAGCAGCTTCCGGGACAGCGCCATCCTTACGCCCTCCGGGACTTGCAGTGTGCGCACCCTTGCGTGCGCTTCCTTCAATCGGTCGGCGACTTCGCCATAGAGCTCGAGTTGGCTGTCGCGTCCCATGCACCGATTGTGCCATCTGGGGCGAGTTGTCGCCCGAGGGGGTCTCAACAAGCGACTGCGCCCCCTGCCGGAAGGCAGGGGGCGCAGTTCGGGAAAAGCGCTGCTCAGGCGTCAATTGTACGCGGCTTATGGGACGGCCTGGCCGCCTCGTAAGTCGCAATGTCCGCTTCGTTCTGAAGGGTGAGGCTGATGTCGTCGAGCCCGTTCAACAGTCGCCAGCGGGCGTTCTCGTCGAGCTCGAAGTCGGCGGTGATTCCCTCTGCGAGAACCTGCCGCTTCTCCAGGTCAACGGTGATTTCGGCCGTCGGATCGGCCTCCGTCAGGTCCCACAGCGTGTCGACGACCTTCTGGTCGAGGACGACGGTCAACAGACCGTTCTTCAGCGAGTTACCGCGGAAGATGTCGGCGAACCGGGAGGAGATGACCGTCTTGAAGCCGTAGTTCTGCAGGGCCCAGACCGCGTGTTCGCGGGACGAGCCGGTGCCGAAGTCGGGGCCGGCCACCAGGACGGAGGCGCCGTCCCGCTCGGGGCGGTTGAGGACGAAGTTCTCGTCCTTGCGCCAGGCCTCGAAGAGCCCGTCCTCGAAGCCGTCGCGGGTGACCTTCTTCAGCCAGTGCGCGGGGATGATCTGGTCGGTGTCGACGTTGCTGCGGCGCAGCGGGACGGCCCGGCCTGTGTGTGCGGTGAATGCTTCCATGGTTATCGGACTCCGGCGGGCGTACGGGCGTCGGACAGGTCTGCGGGCGAGGCCAGATGGCCCAGCACGGCGGTCGCGGCGGCGACCTGCGGGGAGACCAGGTGCGTGCGGCCGCCCTTGCCCTGCCTGCCCTCGAAGTTGCGGTTCGAGGTGGAGGCGGAGCGCTCGCCGGGGGCCAGCTGGTCGGGATTCATGCCGAGACACATCGAGCAGCCCGCGTGCCGCCATTCGGCGCCGGCGGCCGTGAAGACCTTGTCCAGGCCCTCCTCGACGGCCTGCAGGGCGACCCGGACGGAGCCCGGGACGACCAGCATCCGTACGCCGTCGGCGACTTTGCGGCCGTCCATGATCGAGGCCGCGTTGCGCAGGTCCTCGATCCGGCCGTTGGTGCAGGAACCTACGAAGACGGTGTCGACGCTGATCTCGCGCAGCGGCTGGCCGGCGGTCAACCCCATGTACTCCAGGGCCTTTTCGGCGGCGTTGCGCTCCGAGGCGTCCTCGTACGAAGCAGGGTCGGGGACGTTGGCCGACAGGGGCGCGCCCTGACCGGGGTTGGTGCCCCAGGTGACGAACGGCGCGAGTTCGGCGGCCTCGATGACGACCTCGGCGTCGAAGACGGCGTCGTCGTCGGAGCGCAGGGTCTTCCAGTACGCCACCGCGGCGTCCCAGTCCTCGCCCTCGGGCGCGTGGTCACGGCCCTGCAGGTAGTCGAAGGTGGTCCTGTCCGGGGCGATCATGCCCGCGCGGGCACCGGCCTCGATCGACATGTTGCAGATGGTCATCCGGGCCTCCATCGAGAGCTTCTCGATGGCGGAACCGCGGTATTCGAGGATGTAACCCTGGCCGCCGCCGGTGCCGATGCGGGCGATGATCGCCAGGATCAGGTCCTTGGCGGTGACGCTGTCGGGGAGTTCGCCCTCGACAGTGATCGCCATGGTCTTCGGGCGGGCCAGCGGCAGCGTCTGGGTGGCCAGGACGTGCTCGACCTGGCTGGTACCGATACCGAAGGCCAGCGCGCCGAACGCGCCGTGGGTGGAGGTGTGGGAGTCACCGCAGACCACCGTGGTGCCCGGCTGTGTCAGGCCCAGCTGCGGGCCGACAACGTGCACGACACCCTGCTCGACGTCGCCCAGCGAGTGCAGCCGGACGCCGAAGTCCGCGCAGTTCTTGCGCAGGGTCTCCAGCTGGACCCGGGAGACCGGGTCGGCGATCGGCTTGTCGATGTCGAGGGTCGGGGTGTTGTGGTCCTCGGTGGCGATGGTGAGGTCGAGGCGCCGCACCGGGCGTCCGGCCTGGCGCAGACCGTCGAACGCCTGCGGGCTGGTCACCTCGTGCAGCAGGTGCAGATCGATGAAGAGAAGGTCGGGCTCGCCCTCCGCGCGCCGGACGACGTGGTCGTCCCAGACCTTTTCCGCGAGTGTCCTACCCATCGCTTTCCCTCCGGCCGGCGTCTTCGCCGGCCCAACTAGAGATTCGGTGCGCCTCCGTCCGGACCCCCGAGCGGGGCGGTGGCTGCGGGCCGTTGTGCGGCCGCACGTACAGGTTCGCAACTTCCGGAGAAAATTGAACTTGCGTTTCACAGAGTGAGACGCGAGTATCGTCGTATGGACAACTCTAGCGGCGTCGGCGTTCTCGACAAGGCAGCTCTGGTATTGAGCGCCCTGGAGTCCGGTCCGGCCACCCTCGCCGGACTGGTCGCGGCGACAGGGCTCGCACGGCCCACGGCTCATCGACTGGCCGTGGCACTGGAACACCACCGAATGGTGGCGAGGGACATGCAGGGCCGTTTCATTCTCGGCCCCCGGCTCGCGGAACTCGCGGCCGCGGCGGGTGAGGACCGGCTCCTGGCGACGGCAGGGCCCGTTCTCACGCATCTGCGTGACATCACCGGCGAGAGCGCACAGCTCTACCGCCGGCAGGGCGACATGAGGATCTGTGTGGCGGCGGCGGAGCGCCTGTCCGGACTGCGGGACACCGTGCCGGTCGGCTCCACACTCACCATGAAGGCGGGCTCCTCCGCTCAGATCCTGATGGCCTGGGAGGAGCCGGAGCGACTGCACCGGGGCCTGCAGGGTGCCCGCTTCACGGCAACAGCCCTCTCGGGCGTACGGCGCCGCGGCTGGGCCCAGTCGATCGGTGAGCGCGAGCCGGGCGTGGCCTCGGTCTCGGCACCGGTCCGCGGACCGTCGAACCGGGTGGTCGCCGCGGTCTCCGTCTCCGGACCGATCGAGCGGCTGACCCGCCACCCGGGCCGGATGCACGCCCAGGCGATCATCGACTCGGCCGCACGGCTGAGCGAGGCCCTGCGCCGCACGGGCTGAGCCGGCGCAACGCCCCGCCCTTCCCCGAAGGCCGCCCCAGCGCCGTGGCGGCCCCCTTCTTCTTCCTTCTTCCGACGTCTACTCCCCGGACGCGCGATGCGCGAATCGGTCCGCCGCCCGGCGGCCCCGCTGCTCGATCGGCAGCACACCCGTCGCCGCAGCCAGGCCATGGGCCGGCATGTCGGCGTAGATCGATTCGTAACTGCCCTCGGGCACCACGTAGCTCTCGTGCCACAGCCCCACATGCTGCCGGGACTTCTTCTCCTTGCGGTTGACCATCGCCCAGGCCTTCCGGTGGAACATGTCGCCGGCGGCGGCGTACGCGTACAGCTTCTCCTTCGACTCCCAGTACTGGACGACGTAGTACGTCCGCGGCGAGCCGGACAGCAGCGTGTAGCCGAGCAGGCCCCGGCTCTTGTCCTTGCCCAACTCCCGGAGCATGCGCGGCATCGCTGCGAAGACCGGCAGCCAGTGGTGCACACCCCAGAAGTGGTTGATGCGCATCCCGATCAGAAGGACGACGACGTCGCCCTCGGCCGCCGCGGTCGTCCGGCCCGGATTCAGCTTCGCGAACATGGTGTGCCCCCAGCACTCGTCGGCTCGTGGCGAGTCATTGGAGACCGCCACTATCCAATGGTTGGATAGTGGCACCGCCCAATGGGCGGCGCAAGGGAAGGCGCAGAGGGTGCGACTGTCGGAACTCAGCGAGCAGAGCGGCGTATCGACCGCGACGATCAAGTACTACCTGCGCGAGCGGCTGCTGCCCGCCGGCCGGCACGTCAGTGCGACCCAGGCCGAGTACGACGAGAGCCACCTGCGCCGGCTGCGGCTGGTGCGGGCGCTGCTGCAGGTCGGCCGCCTCACGGTGGCGACGGCCCGCGAGGTGCTGGCCCACGTCGACGACGAGTCACTCGGCCGGACGATCCGGCTGGGCGCCGCCCTGTGGGCGCTGCCGCACGGCCCCGAGCCCGACGAGGACGCCCCGGAGACGGCGACCGCTCGCGCCGACGTGGCGCGGCTGCTCGCGGACCTCGGCTGGACCACGGCCCGGGAGCTGGGTGAACTCTCCCCCGCACACCGTTCCTTGGTCGCCTCCGTGGCCACCCTCATCCGCCTCGGCTACCCCTGCGATGTGGACTACCTCACCCAACAGGCCCGCGTCATGCGCCGGGTGGCGGTGCAGGACCTGGACGCGATGGAGGAATTCCCTTCGGAGGCCGAGCAGGTGGAGGCCGCGGTGGCTTCGGCCGTGCTCTACGAGCCCCTGCTGACGTCGCTGCGCCGGCTGGCCCAGGCCGAGGAGGCAGCCCAGCGCTACGGCCTCTGAGGGACACACAAGAAAGGCCCTTCACCGAGGTGAAGGGCCTTTTCGTATCATGCTGTTGTACCCCCGACCGGATTCGAACCGGCGCTACTGCCGTGAGAGGGCAGCGTGCTAGGCCGCTACACAACGGGGGCTTGTTACTTCGATCTTGCGCTGGGCTACCAGGACTCGAACCTAGAATGACGGTACCAGAAACCGTAGTGTTGCCAATTACACCATAGCCCATGGTGTTGCAAGTACCCCCGACCGGATTCGAACCGGCGCTACTGCCGTGAGAGGGCAGCGTGCTAGGCCGCTACACAACGGGGGCCCTAGCGATCCTGCATCGAAAACGTGGGTGCGACCCAGGTGTTCTCGCGGGAAGGATCTGTACCCCCGACCGGATTCGAACCGGCGCTACTGCCGTGAGAGGGCAGCGTGCTAGGCCGCTACACAACGGGGGCTTGTTACTTCGATCTTGCGC
>NZ_JBHWVO010000029.1:0-22527 GCF_042736635.1 Streptomyces sp. NPDC060035 | reverse complement strand
TGGGCTACCAGGACTCGAACCTAGAATGACGGTACCAGAAACCGTAGTGTTGCCAATTACACCATAGCCCACTGAAACGCAACCCCTTGAGGGTTTTTGTTTCTGTCTACGCTTCCCGACCGGAACTTTCGATCCGCTCGGGCGACGCAGGAAGAACATTACCTGAAGGTGTCCGGCGCTCCAAAACGGGTATTGGCTGCCAGCAGCGCGGGCAGCTCGTCGAGCCCGGTGATGCGGACGAGTTCGGGGCGCCCGCCACGCCCTCGCCGGTCCAGCCAGACCCCGGTGAGCCCGGCGGCCACGGCTCCGGCGGCGTCGATGTCCGGCTCGTCCCCCACGTAGACCACCTCGTGCGGATCGAGCTCCAGCGCCTCGCAGGCCGCGAGGAAGGCCCTGGCGTCCGGCTTGTAGACGCCCAGCTCCCGCGCACACAGGAGGACCTCGAAACGGTCGCGCACACCGAGGGCCCGCAGCTTGCGCTCCTGGTGGTCGACGGAGGAGTTCGACAGGATCGCGTGCCGGTGCGTACCGGCCAGCGCGTCGAGCACGGGCACGGTGTCCGGGAAGAGCTCCCAGGAACTCTCGTAGTGCCCGACGTACCGCGTGAACCACGCATCGGCGTCCGCGTCGCTCAGCTCCGCGTCCAGGAACTCCCGGACCCGGTCCCGGCAGTGCGCGTACCAGTCGGACTCCCCGGCGGCGACCCGCGCCCAGTGGACCGAGGCGATGCGCATCCAGCGGTCGTGGTGGTCCTCGTCACTGTCGGCCAGCCCTTCCGCCCGCAGATGCCGCAGCAGGCCGGTACGGTCCGACCCCGCGTAGTCGAAGATCGTGTCGTCCACGTCCCAGAGGACCGCGCGAATCGCCATGTTCCAGAACCTACCCGTCGTGAGGCTTCGCGATGTCGGTCCGCGTCACGTACGACGAGCGGGCCCCGAAGGCCGCGACGGCATCCGGGGCCCGGCGGGCAGAGACCGCCGCACCCGGTCCGCAGACCGGCCCGCACCACGCCCCGCAGGTGCCGTACGCGCACCGGAGGCCGGGCTCCCCAGCGGGAACCCGGCCTCCGGTGCGCGTACGGCCGTTACGCGGCCAGCTTGGCCAGCGCCGCGTCGATGCGGGCGATCGTCTTGTCGCGGCCCAGGATCTCCAGGGACTCGAAGAGCGGCAGACCGACCGTGCGGCCGGTGACGGCGACGCGGACCGGGGCCTGCGCCTTGCCGAGCTTCAGCCCGTGCTCCTCGCCGGCGGCGAGGACGGCGGCCTTGAGCTCTTCGGCGTTCCACTCCGCGGCGATCAGCTTGGCGCGGGCCGTGACGAGCAGGGCTTCGGAGCCCTCCTTCATGGCCTTCGCCCAGGACGCCTCGTCCTCGACGGGCTCGTCCAGGAAGAGGAAGTCCACGTTGGCCGTGATGTCCGAGAGAACCGTGACGCGGGTCTGGGCGTGCGGGGCGATCTCCGCGAACTGCGCCGCGTCGAAGGCCTCGGGAGCCCAGGGGGCGAAGGGGGCCTTCAGCCAGGGGCCGCAGGCCTCGGTGAAGGTCTTCACGTCGAGCATCCGCAGGTGCTCGGCGTTGACGTGCTCGGCCTTCTTCAGGTCGAAGCGTGCCGGATTGGCGTTGACGTCCGCGATGTCGAACGCGGCGACCAGCTCGTCCCGGCTGAAGATGTCGCGGTCCTCGGCGATCGACCAGCCGAGGAGGGAAAGGTAGTTGACCAGCCCCTCGGCCAGGAAGCCACGCTCGCGGTACAGGTTGAGCGAGGCCTGCGGGTCGCGCTTGGAGAGCTTCTTGTTGCCCTCCCCCATGACATAGGGAAGGTGGCCGAAGGCGGGGGTGTCCTTGGCGATACCCAGCTCGATGAGCGCCCGGTAGAGGGCGATCTGGCGCGGGGTGGAGGAGAGCAGGTCCTCGCCGCGCAGGACGTGGGTGATCTCCATCAGCGCGTCGTCGACCGGGTTGACCAGCGTGTACAGGGGAGCGCCGTTGGCACGGACGATGCCGTAGTCCGGGACGTTCTCCGGCTGGACGGTGATGTCACCGCGGACGAGGTCGTTGAAGGTGATCGCCTCGTCGGGCATCCGGAAGCGGACGATGGAGGTCCGGCCCTCGGCCTCGTACGCCGCGACCTGCTCGGCGGTCAGCGCACGGCAGTGGCCGTCGTAGCCCGACGGCTTGCCGGCCGCGCGGGCGGCGTCGCGGCGGGCGTCGAGCTCCTCGGTGGTGCAGTAGCAGTGGTACGCGTGGCCGGCGGCCAGGAGCTTCTCGGCGACGTCCTTGTAGAGGTCCATCCGCTGCGACTGGCGGTACGGGGCGTGCGGGCCGCCGATCTCCGGGCCCTCGTCCCAGTCCATGCCGAGCCAGCGCATCGAGTCGAGCAGCTGCTCGTAGGACTCCTCGGAGTCACGGGCCGCGTCGGTGTCCTCGATACGGAAGACAAGGGTGCCCTGGTGATGCCGGGCGAAGGCCCAGTTGAACAGGGCGGTGCGGACCAGGCCCACATGGGGGTTGCCGGTCGGGGAGGGACAGAAACGTACGCGGACTGGTCCGTTAACCACGCTTGATCACCTTGTTGGTGAGAGTGCCGATGCCTTCGATGGTGACGGCGACTTCGTCGCCGACGTGCAGGGGTCCGACCCCTGCGGGAGTTCCGGTGAGGATCACGTCGCCCGGGAGCAGTGTCATGGCTTCCGTGATGTGGACGACCAGATCCTCGATCGAGCGGATCATGTCGCTCGTACGGCCCAGCTGGCGCTGCTCGCCGTTGACCGTCGCCTGGATGGCCAGGTCGCCCGGGTCGAGGTCGGTCTCCACCCAGGGGCCCAGCGGGCAGGAGGTGTCGAAGCCCTTGGCCCGGGCCCACTGCTTCTCGCGCTCCTGGGCGTCGCGGGCAGTGACGTCGTTGGCGCAGGTGTAGCCGAAGATGACGTCCTTGACACGCTCACGCGGAACCTCGCGGCACATACGGCCGATGACCACGGCCAGTTCGGCCTCGTGGTGCAGTTCGTTGGAGAAGGAGGGGTACTCGATGGCGTCGCCGGAGCCGATCACCGAGGTGGTGGGCTTGAAGAAGGCGACGGGGACATCCGGGACCTCGTTGCCGAGCTCGGCGGCGTGTTCCGCGTAGTTGCGGCCGATGGCCACGACCTTGTTGGGGAGCACGGGAGGCAGCAGCCGGACCTTGCTCAGCGGAACCTTGGTCCCGGAGAGCTCGAAGTCGGTGTACGGGATGCCCTTGATGATGTCGATGACGAGGGCGCCGGATTCGACGGTCCCCTCACCCTCGACCGCGCCGAAGGCGACATTGCCGTCGATGGAGAACCTGGCGATGCGCACGGGATGCTGTCGCCCCTCACTTGCTGGCTGGCTGAAGACTGACGCTCCAGGCTAGCGCGGGTGAGGGGGGACAGCCGCGCGCATCAGCCTGCGGCCGTGGCGGGTGCTTCCATGAGGATGGTGCGGCGGGGGTTGGCCGTCTGGGTGGGCAGGTCGACTGCGTGCTCCGGCTGCTCCGGCGTGTGCAGCGCTGCGGCGTCCTCGAGGTGCGCCAGCGTGGTGCGCCGGGGGTTGGCAATGTTGCGGAACATCATCGTCGTCTTCATCTGCCGTGTGGGCCCTTGTCGCTGGGGCGCCGCCCGGAGGGGCGCCGGTTGACGGATTCGCTATCCCTGTAAAGCGTCAGGCTAAACATCCAATTCCCTGCGGGAGCCGGGAAGAGACGTCGATCATCATGTGAGTTTGCTCACGAAGTTGCCGACAATTGACCCATTGCGGACAGTCGATCACCTGAATCAAAACGGGCATTACGGCACTGAATCTGCCATTCCGCTCCCGATCATGTCGACTAGGACACCGCCCACCCCCAGGGTGTGCACCCCCAATGATCCGTTTTGCCCCTGAACACTCTCCACTGCTTGTTACTTAGCGATCACGCGGTGTCACGCAGGTCACAGCCCGGTACGTGGGCCTTGTTGGAGATCCTCCACTGTGCTGGAATTCCACGCACCGCCGCGGGTTTCAGCGCTCAGCGCGCAGGGGCGCAACGCAGCGCCGAGTGGCGGCGGGAGGGGGAAGTACGCCGGTCACTCACGACCACCATGGGGCGCGTCCAGCGCCCCACGACGCCGACACCGTCCCGCCCGCACACGTGGTGGGACGCCTGGTCCAGAGGTTGCGACGCTAGTGCAGGGACGTTTCAAGAGGGATGGCAGCGCTCCGGCGGAACAGGAGCCGCGCGGCGGGACCGACCGCGGTTCCTCGCCCCAGCACGCCCAGAACCCCGGGCCGGCCGCAGCCGGCAACAGCGGCGACCGCGCGCAGCGCTCGAGCACGACGAGCAGCAGCGGCGCGGAGCCGGCCACGCCTCTCAAACCCGCGGGTCCGATCGGTACCGGCTCACGCATAGCCCTGCGCAACTGGCGCATCAGCACCCGTCTGGTCTCCCTCCTCGCCCTTCCCGTGGTCGCCGCGACCACGCTGGGCGGACTGCGGATCAACGAGTCCATGAACGACATGGAACAGCTGGAGCACATGCAGCTGCTGACCCAGATGACCAAGCAGGCGACCGCGCTCGCCAACGCGCTCCAGGACGAGCGCGACAAGTCGGCCGGCCCCTTGGCGAACAAGGTCGAGGCCACCGACTTCAAGGTCACCGAGCCCCGCAAGCGGACCGACCGGGCCAAGGACGCCTTCCTCGACGCCGCCGACGGGATCAGCACGTCGCAGACCGACGATGCGATGGAAGGCATCCACTCCAGCGTCAGTCAGATCGCCTCCCAGCTCGGCGAGCTGCGCACCATCCGCAAGGACGCCTACGCCCCGGGCACCCCGAGTCTCAGCACCGTCGACCAGTACAGCCAGCTGATCACCGCGCTCCTGGGCCTCTCGCAGGACATGGCGCAGGCGACCAGCAACCCGGACATGATCAAGCGGACCCGTGCCCTGGCGGCCTTCTCCTCCGCCAAGGAGTACGCCTCGGTCCAGCGCGCGATCATCGCCGCGGCACTGCCGAGCGGTGACAGCACCGCCACGCACCTGAACGACAACGACAAGCTGTTCGGCCGCAACGCCCACCGCAAGGAGGATCTGGCCCTCCAGTCGTTCACCTCGACCTACGAGACCACCGGCAACAGCGCCGCCGAGCTGACGGACTCGTTGGAGAACGGCAACCCCGAGATCAAAGCCGCGGACATGTACGCGAAGCAGGTGCTCGACAGCCCGCAGGGCATGGAGGGCCGCAAGGTCCGCACGTACATGGACTGGTACGACCAGAGCTCCAACAAGATCCAGGCCATGAAGACCATCGAGGAGACCCTCCTCGGCGAGATGGAGGGCAAGGCCCGCGAGCTGCGCGAGGAGTCGCAGCGCGACGCCATCCTCAACGGTGCGGTCATCCTCATCGTCCTCGGTGTCTCTCTGGTCGGCGCCTTCGTCGTGGCGCGGTCCATGATCCGCTCGCTGCGGCGGCTGCAGGACACCGCGACCCGGGTCGCCCAGGACCGGCTGCCCGAGCTCGTCAAGCAGCTCTCCGAGACCGACCCGCAGGACGTCGACACCTCCGTCGAGTCGGTCGGTGTGCACTCCCGGGACGAGATCGGCATGGTGGCCGCGGCCTTCGACGACGTGCACCGCGAGGCGGTCCGACTGGCCGCCGAGCAGGCGCTGCTGCGAGGCAACGTCAACGCGATGTTCACCAACCTCTCGCGCCGCAGCCAGGGCCTCATCCAGCGTCAGCTCTCGCTCATCTCCGAACTGGAGTCGCGCGAGGCCGACCCGGACCAGCTGTCCTCCCTCTTCAGGCTCGACCACCTCGCGACCCGTATGCGCCGTAACGGCGAAAACCTTCTCGTCCTCGCGGGCGAGGAGCCGGGCCGCCGCTGGACCCGTCCGGTGCCGCTGGTCGACGTGCTCCGTGCCGCCGCGTCCGAGGTGGAGCAGTACGAGCGCATCGAACTGGCCGCCGTGCCCGCCACCGAAGTGGCCGGCCGCGTCGTCAACGACCTCGTGCACCTCCTCGCCGAGCTGCTGGAGAACGCGACGTCGTTCTCCTCGCCGCAGACGAAGGTCCGGGTCACCGGTCACGCGCTGCCCGACGGGCGCGTTCTCGTCGAGATCCACGACACCGGTATCGGCCTCTCCCCCGAGGACCTCGCGGCGATCAACGAGCGGCTCGCATCGCCGCCCACCGTGGACGTCTCCGTGTCCCGCCGCATGGGTCTGTTCGTGGTCGGCCGCCTGTCCCTGCGTCACGGCATCCGGATCCAGCTGCGGCCCTCCGACTCCGGCGGCACGACCGCGCTGGTCATGCTGCCCATGGAGGTCGCGCACGGCGGCAAGCAGCCGCAGTCCAAGCAGGGTCAGGGCCCGCAGGCCGGTGCTCCCGGTGGTCTCCTCGCCGGTGGCAACGGCTCCGGTGCGGGCGCCGGTCAGCGTTCCGGGCTCGCAGGTGCCCCGGCGGCTCCCGCCAAGGGCCTCGGTTCCGGTCCGCAGCGCGGGCAGGTGGGCGCGGGCTCAGGTCAGCGGGCCGCACTGCCCGCGCGCGACGGCGGCGGCCAGCAGGGCCCCGGTGCACCCGGCAACGGTCCGCAGGGCCCCGGCCGTCCGAACCAGGGCCAGCCGGAAGCCCCGCGCCAGGGCGGCGGGCTCACCGGCGCCTTCGGCGGCGGTGCGCGCATGGGCGCGCCCCGCCAGCAGGACTCTCCCGGCCGCGCGGACTCGGGCCAGCCCAACCTGTTCGGTCACTCGGGTCCGCCCCAGTCCGGTCCGCAGGGCCAGCCGGGCCGCCAGAGCGGTCCGCCCGCCCGGCAGACCCCGCAGCCGCAGCAGGCACGGCACGACCAGGGCGGCTTGCAGCAGCCCGGCGGCCCCGGCCGTCAGCTGCCGCCGTCCGGCGGTCCGCGGGCCGAGCTTCCCGGCGGCAACCCGCAGCCGCAGCGTCCGCAGAGTGCGAGCTGGGGCGTCGAGGAACAGGGTGCCTCCCGGCGTACTCCGCCGGACTCGCCGCGCGGTCACGAGGAGCCGGACTCCGGCCGGTTCGCCCGCCCGGGCAGCTCCGGTCCCCACCAGCCGTTCACCGCGCCGAACCAGCGTCCGCCGATGAACGACCGCCAGGGCCCCGGTGCCACGGCCGAGTTCGCCCGCCCGGACTTCTCCGCGCCGCAGGCGCCGCACATACCGGACCCGGCGAGCACCGCGCAGTTCGCCCGCCCCGACTTCGACGCCCCTCTGCCGCAGAACCAGCAGATGCCCGCCCCGCGTCGGAACGACAACGCCGACTTCGGTGCACCGCGTCCGCCGGTCCAGCCCGCGGGCGAGCCGCCGCGCCGCCCGGCGCTGCCGCAGCATCCCGAGGCGCTGCCGCCGGCCGGTCCGGGTGACGGGCGTACGCCGCTGTACGACACGCTGGAGACGAACTGGTTCCACGGCCCGGGGCACGGCGGCTCGCAGCCGCCGGCAGCCGAGCCGCAGGCACCGGCGGCTCCGGAGCCCGTCGGTAACCCGGCTCCGCCCATGCCCAGGCGTGGCGCGGCCGATGCCGGCGTCACGAGTTCCTGGCGCGCCTCGCCCAACGACGAGCTCGTGCGCCAGGCGGAGCGGGTCAAGAAGCCCGCTGCGGGCGGGATCACCACCTCCGGGCTGCCGCGCCGGGTTCCGCGTGCCAATTTGGTGCCGGGCACTGCTCAGCAGCAGAATCATCAGTCCGGACCTCAGGTTTCGCGTGCGCCCGATGACGTACGCGGCCGTCTGACCAATCTCCGCCGGGGCATCCAGCAGGGACGACAGGCCAACAACGGCTCGTCTACCGGCAGTTTCCAACTCGGCCCCACTCACCAGCAGGAGCGTTAGTTGAGCCCCATGAGTCAGGCCGCGCAGAATCTGAATTGGCTGATCACCAACTTCGTGGACAACACCCCAGGTGTGTCCCACACGGTGGTGGTTTCCGCGGATGGCCTGCTGCTGGCGATGTCCGAAGGTTTCCCGCGCGATCGCGCCGATCAGCTGGCGGCAGTCGCCTCCGGGCTGACGTCGCTGACCGCGGGTGCCTCCCGGATCTTCGAAGGCGGCGCCGTGAGCCAGACCGTCGTGGAGATGGAACGCGGGTTCCTTTTCCTCATGTCCGTCTCGGACGGTTCGTCTCTGGCCGTCCTCGCCCATCCGGATGCGGACATCGGCCTGGTCGGGTACGAGATGGCACTCCTCGTCGACCGCGCGGGGACGGTACTCACCCCTGACCTCCGCGCCGAACTACAAGGCAGTCTGCTCCACTAGGCGGCCATGCAGCGGACACCTGACACGATCCCCCCAGCTACTACTCGAAACCCTCACCCGTCCGGCCGCCTCAGACCCCCCCACCGGCCCTTTCCGACGGCAAGGCGACACCCTGCTGTCACGCCCGGAGGATTCATGACCCCGCCACCCGCCTCACCTGATCCGTACGGCGCACTGCACCACGCGTCGTACGACGGTGAAGGCGACCAGCCGCTGGTCCGTCCGTACGCAATGACCGGTGGCCGGACCCGGCCGCGGTACCAGCTCGCGATAGAGGCGCTGGTCAGCACCACAGCGGACCCCGCTCACCTCGGGACGCTGCTCCCCGAGCACCAGCGGATCTGTCACCTCTGCCGCGAGGTCAAGTCGGTGGCCGAGGTTTCGGCCCTGCTGTCCATGCCGCTGGGTGTGGCCAGGATCCTTGTGGCGGACCTGGCGGAAGCCGGCATGGTGGCCATCCACCAGCCGGGCAATGGAGAGGCCGGCGGCGCGCCGGATGTGACACTGCTCGAAAGGGTGCTCAGTGGACTTCGCAAGCTCTAGCGGCGGGACGGCCCGCGCAACCACCTCGGCGAAGATCGTGGTGGCAGGGGGCTTCGGCGTGGGTAAGACCACGTTTGTCGGTGCCGTTTCGGAGATCAACCCGCTGCGCACCGAAGCCGTGATGACGTCCGCATCCGCGGGCATCGACGACCTGACCCACACCGGGGACAAGACCACCACGACGGTGGCCATGGACTTCGGCCGCATCACCCTGGACCAGGACCTGATCCTGTACCTCTTCGGTACACCGGGCCAGGACCGCTTCTGGTTCATGTGGGACGACCTGGTCCGCGGCGCCATCGGCGCCGTCGTCCTCGTCGACACCCGCCGCCTCGCCGACTGCTTCCCCGCAGTCGACTACTTCGAGAACAGCGGCCTCCCCTTCGTCATCGCCCTCAACGGCTTCGACGGACACCAGCCCTACACTCCGGAAGAGGTGCGCGAAGCCTTGCAGATCGGGCCCGACGCACCGATCATCACCACGGACGCCCGTCACCGCGCGGACGCCAAGAGTGGTCTGATCACGCTGGTGGAGCACGCGTTGATGGCCCGGCTCAAGTAGCGCGAAGTCGGTTTTGATCTACGGAAGTTGCAGTAGTCAAGCGGGGGCGGCCTGTGTCCTTTGACACGATCCGCCCCCGTGTTCATAACATTTCGACAGACAATTGGCTCCGCATCAATACCCGACGCATCCGAGCAGTACCACTGTGCTCACATGAGCCCCGCCTTTTGACGGGGCTCGTTCTTTATGCCCGTTTTATCTGAGGCGTGTGCCACCCGGAATCAGGCATTCCGACTGTTTGGAACGCGGCCGGTCCGCGTGCTGCAATGCGTCGAACTACCGAGTAATACGCCCCTGAACGAATAATCCGGCACAACGTAGGTGCCGACGCCGAGAGGTTGTTGGTCGAGTGAGGCGAAGCAACGAGGGCTCCGCGGCGCAGCCGGAGCGGGGCAACTTCACCCCGCCGCCGCGCGCTGCGGTGTCGCCTTCGGACACGTCCGAGGCGGAACCGGCAGGTGGCAGCACCAGTCGGCTGTCCCCGCGCAACTGGCGGGTGCCCACCCGGCTGAACGCGATTCTCCTGATACCCGCGCTGGTCGGCCTGGTCATGGGCGGCTTCCAGGTGAAGGGGTCCGTCGACAGGTGGAACGAGGCCCAGGACGCCGAGAGGACGGCGCAGATCGTCCGCGCGGCCGCGGAGTACGGTCAGGCGCTGCTCGACGAGCGTGACCTCACCGCCCAGCCGTTGCTGTCCAACGAGCGCACGGCCCCCGAGGTCGAGGACGCCCGCGCCACCACTGACGAAGCGGCGGCGAAGTTCGACACCGCCGTACAGGGCATGCCGGACAAGGAGGGGCTGGACCGCCGCCTCAAGCTGTTCAAGGTGGAGGAGCCCCTGCTCCCCGAGCTGCGCAAGGCCGCCTACGCCGAGGCGATGGACCCGGTGAAGACGGAAGAGGGCTACACCAAGGTCCAGCACTCGCTGATGGAGTTCTCCAACGAGCTCGGCCTGGGAAGCAGCAACATCACCACCTATGGCCGGACCGTCTACGCGATCGAGCTGGCCAAGGCTGCTGAATCGCTTCAGCGCTCGATCGGCATGCACCTCCTGGTGCGCCCCAGCCAGAAGGAAGCCACCTTCGACGCCCAGGTCAAGGCGTTCGGCTCGTACAACTACCTGGAGCAGATCGCCCTCGGCGAGTTCGTCTCCGGTGGTACGGAGGCCGACGCGGCCCGGCTCAAGGAAGTCATGGCCGGCAAGGCCGCCGAGGGCGCCAAGCTCCTCAAGGCCGCCAAGGCGCAGGCCGAGGCCACCGGTCAGCCCTTCGTGGCGCCGCCGAGCATCGACGGTTCGGTCTTCGACGGCATGGCCCAGCAGATCGGCCAGGGCCAGCGCCCCCAGGATCTGAGGAAGAAGGGGATCACCCCTGAAACCTGGATGGCCGCCGCCACCGCCAAGTTCGACGGCTACACCACTGTTGAGGACGAACTCGTCGACAAGGCCGTCACCGAGGCCGCGGACATCTCGTCCAGCGCCCGGAACGACGCCATCGTCAACGCCGCCATCGTGATCATCTCGCTGCTGGCCGCCTTCATCATCGCGGGTCTCATGGCCCGCCAGATGAGCCGCGCGATGCGCCAGCTGCGTACCGCCGCGTTCAGTATCGCCGAGCAGCGGCTGCCGATGCTGGTCGACCAGCTGTCGCGGACCGAGCCCGGCCGGGTGGACACCCGTGTGCAGCCGATCCCGATCAACACCCAGGACGAGATCGGCGAGGTCGCCCGCGCCTTCGACCAGGTGCACCGCGAGGCGGTCCGGCTCGCTGCCGAGCAGGCCATGCTGCGGGGCAACGTCAACGCGATCTTCACCAACCTCTCGCGCCGCAACCAGTCGCTCATCGAGGGTCAGCTGACCCTCATCACCGACCTGGAGAACAACGAGGCCGACCCGGACCAGCTGGAGAGCCTCTTCAAGCTGGACCACCTGGCGACCCGTATGCGCCGCAACGGCGAGAACCTCCTCGTTCTCGCCGGCGAGGAGCCCGGCCGCCGCTGGAACCAGCCGGTGCCGCTGGTGGACGTCCTGCGGGCCGCCTCCTCCGAGGTGGAGTCCTACGAGCGCATCGAGCTCACCGGCGTACCGGAGAGCGAGATCCACGGACAGGCCGTCACCGACCTCGTCCACCTGCTGGCCGAGCTGCTGGAGAACGCCACCACGTTCTCCTCGCCGCAGACGAAGGTCCGCGTCACCGCGACCCGGCTGCCCGACGGCCGCGTCATGGTCGAGATCCACGACAAGGGCATCGGCCTCACCGCCGAGGACTTCGCCGACATCAACCACAAGCTGGCCAATCCGCCGACCGTGGACGCCGCGGTGTCCCAGCGCATGGGTCTGTTCGTGGTCGGCCGGCTTGCCGACCGGCACGGCGTCCGCGTCCAGCTCCGTCCCTCGGGCGAGCAGGCGGGCACCACATCTCTGGTCATGCTGCCGGACGCGATCACCCATGGTGGCGGTGGCGAGTCTGCGCCGCAGGGCGACTTCACCGTCTCCTCGATCATTCCCGAGCAGCAGCAGCCGCAGCCCTTCGAGCTGCATCCCCACCACACCCCGATGCGTACGGCGGCGGAGCTCGGCTTCGACGACTCGCGGTACGAGACCCCGGCGGCGGACTCGCCGCAGCTCGACCCGGTCGGCCGCTCTCTGATACGTGAGGAGCGCCGTGCCGCGCTGGAGGCGCAGACCGGCGGCGAGCGTCCGGCGTTCCAGGACGACGGAGCGGGTCAGCAGGGCTACGGGCAGGACCAGTACGGCCAGGAGCAGTACGCACCCGAGCAGTACGCCCCGGAGCCGCAGGGCTACGCACAGCCCGGATATGACGGCGGCTACGAGCAGTACGGCACCGAGGGGGGGTACCAGCAGCCGCAGCAGCAGCCCCAGCAGGGCGCCTATGCGGAAGCCTCGTACGCCGCCCCGGAGGCCCAGCAGGAGCAGTACAGCGATCCGTTCGCCCCTCGGACCGACCAGACCCACCAGGGTGATTGGGCGGATCAGGGTGGCTATCAGGGCGGGTACGAGCCGCTCGCGCAGCCCCAAGCGGAATCTGTTCCGAGCGCACCCGCCGAGCCGCAGGAGCGCGTAGGCTTCGACCGGTCGGGGCCCACCCCGAACAACGGCCAGGACCTGACGAACGCGGGTCTCCCGCGCCGCGGCGCCGGCCAGCAGCACTGGCAGCCCACCGGCCGCGGAAACGATCAGCCGGTCGCAGCGGAACAGCAGCAGCGACCGCCGCAGCAGGAACAGCCGCCGCAGACAGCGTCCGCGAACGGCGACGGCCCCGCCGACTGGCGCTCGGCCAACGACGAGCGCTGGGAACGGGCCGAGAAGCTCAAGGATCCCAAGGCGGGCGGAATCACCCCGTCAGGGCTCCCCCGGCGCGTACCCAAGGCCAACCTGGTCGAGGGAACGGCGGAGCAGACCCAGCAGGGCGGCCCACAGGTCTCCCGTGCCCCCGAGGACGTACGCGGCAGGCTGAGCAAGCTGCGACGTGGTGTTCAGCGGGGCCGTGACGCGGGGTCGGACACAAGTAATACCTACAACCAGGAGCGTTAGTGTGAGCCCGATGAGCCAGGCGGCGCAGAATCTGAACTGGTTGATCACCAACTTCGTGGACAACACCCCTGGGGTGTCGCACACGGTGGTGGTCTCCGCCGACGGACTCCTGCTGGCGATGTCCGAAGGTTTTCCGCGCGACCGCGCCGATCAGCTGGCGGCAGTCGCCTCCGGTCTGACGTCGCTGACCGCGGGTGCCTCCCGGATCTTCGAGGGCGGCGCCGTCAACCAGACCGTTGTGGAGATGGAGCGAGGATTCCTCTTCATCATGTCCATCTCTGACGGATCCTCGCTCGCCGTCCTCGCCCACCCGGACGCCGATATCGGTCTGGTTGGGTACGAAATGGCACTTCTCGTGGACCGTGCAGGAAGTGTTCTCACCCCGGATCTTCGCGCCGAGCTCCAGGGAAGTCTTCTTAACTGACAGACAGACAGTGCGTTTCTCGTCACCGCGCCATAAGGTGCGGTGGCGCGGCACCACTGGGATGGCGACCGGCAGTCGGAGGAGGAAACGTGGCAGCACCCACAGGCGGACACCCGTACGAGGGTGGTCGGCGGGTTCCGGGTGAGCAGGGTGACAACCGCTTCAACCGCCCCTCCATGCCCGGCATGCAGGGTTCGCAAGAGCCTTATCAGCCTTATCAGCCCTACCAGCAGCCCCAGCAGTCGCCGCAGGGCGCGCAGGGGGGCGGCTGGCCGCAGCAACAACCCCAGCAGCCGGGGTCCGGGTGGCCGCAGCAGCAGCCGCCGCAGCGCTACGACGCACCTCCGTCGCGCATCCAGCCGGTTCAGCGGCAGGCGCCGGAGCCGTCGAAGCCCGCGGCGCACAACCCGCTGGTCCGGCCGTACGCCATGACCGGTGGCCGGACCCGGCCGCGGTACCAGCTCGCCATCGAGGCGCTGGTCAGCACCACGGCCGATCCGTCGAGGCTCCAAGGGCAGTTGCCCGAGCACCAGCGGATCTGCCGGCTCTGCATCGAGATCAAGTCGGTCGCCGAAATTTCGGCCCTTCTCTCGATACCCCTCGGCGTTGCCCGGATCCTCGTCGCCGACCTGGCCGAGGCCGGACTCGTCGCTATCCATCAGCCCGGCGGCGACGAGGCCGCCGGCGGCCAACCAGCCGTGACACTGCTCGAAAGGGTGCTCAGTGGACTTCGCAAGCTCTAGCGGCGGAGCAGCCCGCTCCACTACCTCGGCGAAGATCGTGGTGGCAGGGGGCTTCGGCGTGGGTAAGACCACGTTTGTCGGTGCCGTTTCGGAGATCAACCCGCTGCGCACCGAAGCCGTGATGACGTCCGCATCCGCGGGCATCGACGACCTGACCCACACCGGGGACAAGACCACCACGACGGTGGCCATGGACTTCGGCCGCATCACCCTGGACCAGGACCTGATCCTGTACCTCTTCGGTACACCGGGCCAGGACCGCTTCTGGTTCATGTGGGACGACCTGGTCCGCGGCGCCATCGGCGCCGTCGTCCTCGTCGACACCCGCCGCCTCGCCGACTGCTTCCCCGCAGTCGACTACTTCGAGAACAGCGGCCTCCCCTTCGTCATCGCCCTCAACGGCTTCGACGGACACCAGCCCTACACTCCCGACGAGGTGCGCGAAGCCCTGCAGATCGGGCCCGACACCCCCATCCTGACGACGGACGCCCGTCACCGCGCGGACGCCAAGAGCGCGCTCATCACGCTGGTCGAGCACGCGTTGATGGCCCGTCTGCGCTGAGGCCGCCGCACACGGAAGGCCCCGCACTCCCTCGGGAGTGCGGGGCCTTCTGTGTGTCCGGGGATCCCAGGGGGCCCGGAAGTGGCCTGCAGGGCCGTTCTCAGCCCTGCCAGCTGTGCGGGGCACGGAAACCGGGGGTGCGCTCCAGTCGGCGCCATCCGGCGGTGTTACGGCCTCGGTGGGCGGGCGCGTCGGGCTGGGCGGCAGCGCGTGCGAGCAGGACCGCGGTGATGGCCGCGAGCTCCTCGGGGCCGGCCTGGCCCTTCTCGACGCGCAGCACTGACTCGGCGGGAGTGGCGCTCATGGTGTCTCCGTCTTCTGGGCGTTCTGGGCAGCTGGTCACGGACGCCTGCGGGGTTGCCGCGGCGGCTGCGACTACTGCGGGGGGTTGCCGTGCTTGCGGGACGGCAGATCCGCGTGCTTGTTGCGGAGCATCGCGAGAGAGGCGATCAGCACCTCACGCGTCTCGGCGGGGTCGATGACGTCGTCGACCAGGCCGCGCTCCGCGGCGTAGTAGGGGTGCATCAGCTCCGCCTTGTACTCCTTGACCATGCGGGCCCGCATGGCTTCGGGGTCCTCGGCGTCCGCGATCTGACGGCGGAAGATGACGTTGGCGGCGCCTTCGGCGCCCATCACCGCGATCTCGTTGGTGGGCCAGGCGTAGGTGAGGTCGGCTCCGATGGACTGACTGTCCATGACGATGTATGCGCCTCCGTAGGCCTTGCGAAGGATCAGCGAGATCCTCGGCACGGTGGCGTTGCAGTACGCGTACAGGAGCTTCGCGCCGTGCCGAATGATTCCACCGTGCTCCTGATCGACGCCGGGCAGGAAGCCGGGTACGTCCAGCAGAGTGACGAGGGGAATGTTGAAGGCATCACACATCTGGACGAATCGCGCGGCCTTCTCGGACGCCTCGATGTCCAGGACACCGGCCAGCGACTGCGGCTGGTTGGCCACGATGCCGACGACCCGGCCGTCGAGACGGGCCAGGGCGCAGACGATGTTGCGGGCCCAGCGCTCGTGGATCTCCAGGAAGTCGCCGTCGTCGACGAGCTCCTCGATCACCTTGTGCATGTCGTACGGGCGGTTCCCGTCGGCCGGGACCAGATCCAGCAGGACGTCGCCGCGGCGGTCGGCCGGGTCGTCGCTCGGTACGACCGGCGGGTTCTCCCGGTTGTTGGACGGCAGCATCCCGATCAGGTAGCGGACCTCGGCGATGCAGGTCTCCTCGTCGTCGTACGCGAAGTGCGCGACGCCCGAGGTCTCGGCGTGCACATCCGCGCCGCCGAGCCCGTTCTGGGTGATCTCCTCACCGGTGACCGCCTTGACGACGTCCGGTCCGGTGATGAACATCTGCGAGGTCTCACGGACCATGAACACGAAGTCGGTGAGGGCGGGGCTGTAGGCCGCACCGCCCGCACACGGGCCGAGCATCACGCTGATCTGCGGGATGACACCGGAGGCGCGGGTGTTGCGCTGGAAGATCCCGCCGTACCCGGCAAGCGCGCTCACGCCCTCCTGGATACGGGCGCCGGCGCCGTCGTTCAGCGAGACCAGCGGAGCACCGGCCGAGATGGCCATGTCCATGATCTTGTGGATCTTGGTGGCGTGGGCCTCGCCCAGCGCGCCGCCGAAGATCCGGAAGTCGTGCGCGTAGACGAAGACCGTGCGGCCGTCGACCGTGCCCCAGCCGGTGATGACACCGTCGGTGTACGGCTTCTTGGCCTCCAGGCCGAACCCGGTCGCCCGATGGCGGCGGAGCTGCTCGACCTCCTTGAACGTACCGGGGTCGAGCAGCAGCTCGATGCGCTCCCGGGCGGTCAGCTTGCCCTTGGCGTGCTGCGCCTCGGTCGCCCGGTCGCTCGGTCCGCGCCGCGCCTGCTCGCGCAGGGCCAGCAGTTCGGCCACCCGGCCACGCGTGTCACTCGGCTCGCCCGGGATTTCGTCCACAACGGTCATGCATCGACCCTACGAACCCGACCGAGAGAATCGTGCCGTCGACTCCGGACAGTCTCCTGCCCCGTTTCCTGGTGGCACCTGACAGAACGGGCGCACCATGCAGCCCATCTGCCAGCGTGCGGGGCTCTCCCGTTGTGGGGCTTCCACAAAGGGGGGTATGTGGTGTGCGGCACATCGAGGGCTGCGCGCCACGCCGCGGATCCACCACCTCGGCGGACGTCGCACCCACCATGGCAGGGGGCGGAACCGGAACCGGAACCGCCCCCTCGCTCGCTCCGCTCGGCTCAGCTACCGCAGTGGAAGCGCGCGCTGCCCCAGTCGGCGTGGTCGTTGCCGTTGTCGTCGCCGCCGTCCGCGACGGCCAGCTCGACGTACTTCGCGCCGGTGACGTCCGCCTGGAGCTGCCACGCGGTGTCCGCCGCCTTCAGCACGGGTGAGGTGACCTTCTGGGTGCCGTCCGCCGTGACGGAGAACCGCACACTCCCGCGCGAGGTCTGCACATCGTCCACACCGACCTCGGCGGTGAAGGAGGTGCACTTCCCGCCCAGGTAGTAGCGGACCTTCGCCGGGGCGTGGGTGCCGAGGCCCTTCTCGTACACGGCGCCCCCGATCTTCAGCGGGGTGCCGTCGCCGGCGCCCGTCCCCCCGTTGGAGAGGTCGCGCTCGACCGGGCCCCAGCCGTTCTCCGAGGCCGTCCAGTCCAGGTCACTGGCCCAGCTGTCGGTGACGGGCGGCGGGGGCAGGGTCCGCACGGTGGTCTTCGCACCCAGGGTGCGTGCGGTGCCGTCCACCGTGTACGAGGCGGCGGCGCTCAGGTCGTACGCCTTGTACTCCGCGTCCGCGGGCGGGGTGACCTGCCAGCTCGCCTCGGTCTTCGCACCGGGTGCGACCGAGTCGAAGGTGATGACGCCGGCCGGCTGTGCCGTCCAGCCTCCGGGGAGGGTCAGTCCGGCCTCGACACCGGTCGCCGCCGTTGCCTCATGGTTGGTGAAGGTGGCCTTCACCGTGGTGGCCGCTCCGGGCTCCAGTGCCTGGGTGCCGGCCGTGACGACAAGCGTGGCGCAGGCGGCGTGCTCGCCCGCCGGGGCCGGTCCGAGATCGGTCACGGTGAATCCGTCGAGCACGAAGTCGGCGCCCTCGGGAGCGTCGCCGCGCTTGCGCAGCCCGGTCCAGGTGTCTCCGCAGCCCGCGGTGACGGTCTCGGTGAAGTGGCCGGTGGTGAGCTGCCGGCCGATCGGCGTGGTCCGGGTCTCGGTCGAGGCGGGGGCGCCGTCCGGGGTGATCCGGTCGTATCCGTCGACCCACTCGTAGGCACCGACGTGGCTGGACTGGTAGTCGTACTCGACCTTGTAGCGGCGGCCGTCGGTCATCGGGACGGTCCACGGTGCGGTCCGGTAGACGAGGCCGGTGTTCTCCTCGTGGGCCTTGAGCGACTCCTTGCCGCCGAGCACGTCGTCGACCAGCTTGTCGTTCCAGCCGGCCTGGGTGTACGGGGCGTGCAGCTGGGAGATGCTGGTGCGGGGGTCGGTGGAGCCGCCCGCGTCGCCCTTGAGGAAGGGGCCCCAGCCCTGGTCGACGTCTTCGAAGTCCTCGTACACGACGGTGTCCGGCTTCGTCGCCGGGGCGTTGGCGACGATCCGTACGTCGTCGGCCCGCACGGTGGCCGTGCTGCCCTTCGCCGCCTCGATACGCAGGGTGGTGCGGCCGTCGGCGGGGGCGGTGAAGTTGACCTTGGCCCGCTGGAAGTACGTACCGTGCCGGTCGGACGCGGCGACGTTGTCCTCGGCGGTGGACCGGTCCACGACGACGGACTTCCCGCCGGCCGAGAGGGTGGTGTGCCGGCTCCTGCCCGGCTCGACCTCGATGAGCGCGGAGGCGGTGTAGCGCGTGCCGGGCTTCAGGCCGGTGATGCGCTGGGAGAGCGCGGCCGTGCCGGAGCCGGAGAGTTCGGCGCTGTTGCGGCCCTGATCGTCGGTGTCGCGGGTGGCGGTGCCGGTCTGCGACCAGTCGTCGAGCCCGCTGTCGTTGAAGCCGGGGTCATCGACCGGGGTGTTCTCGCCCCACCGCGGGTCGGCGGCCTTCGGCGCCCTGTCGGGGTAGAGGACGTAGGGCTGTCCGGCGGTGGCCGTCAGCGTGATCCTCCCGTCCACGGGCCGGACGGTGCCGGTCTTGACGCGGCCGTTGTCGGTGAGCTTGTAGACGGTGTACGCACCCTTGCCGGGCACTGCCCAACTGCTGCTCCCGCCAGCCTTGTTGTAGTGGTAGAGCTTCTTGCCGCCGTCCCACGGCAGCAGGTAGCCGGTGCCGCTGAGGACCTTGCGGCCGTGGTCGTAGAAGGTCCGCGTGCCGTCCTCGACCGTGCCGCGCACCCCGCCGGTGAGCGTGATGTCGTTGCCGTCCCAGCGGGTGATCTTCTGCTGCTGGAGGTACTTGGCGGGGAGGTTCCTCTCCCAGATGTTGGCGTAGAAGGCGTTCCAGTCGGTCTCGCCGGTCCAGCCCTCGAAGTCCTCCAGCGCGGTCTGGCCGAGGACCGGGTCGTTGTTCCAGATGTCCTTCTCGTCGTTGCGGATGAAGCGGATGATCTGTGAGTTGAGGCCCTTGTTGGTGGCCCCGCCGTAGTCGAGGTCATTGGCCCAGTGGGACCAGAGCGAGCCGCGCTCGAACTTGTCGGCCCATTCGGTGCCGACGTTCCAGCCCTGCTGCTGCACGGCCCGAAGGGTCTTGTCGGCGATCCAGCCGTGCGAGTAGTAGACGTCGATGTAGAGGAAGCCGAGGTTGTCGTCGGTCTCGTCGCGCAGCTGCTGGAAGCGCTTGGCGAGGTCGCCGCTGTTGATGTCGCGGCGCTGGTCGATGTAGTAGCTCTGGTTGAGCCAGTTCCAGCCGGGCCTGGTCCTGTCGACGAGCTTCTCGTCGAACGCGTTCGCCTCGGGGTAGGACTCGGTGGCGTTGACGTGGACGCCGAAGGTGGCGCCCCACTTCCTGCCGTCCTTGAGCAGTGCGTTGAGGTCCTTCAGGCCGCCGGCCCGCTTGTTGTAGTTGCCGCCGTAGTCGGGGTGGGCGGAGTCGTGCCCCTCGGAGCCGTAGCCCTTGAGCACCGCGAGCTGGCTGAGGCCGTCGGTCGCGAGCGAGACCCGCTTGACGTCGTCGAGGGTGCGCAGGAAGGGGTGGGTGGCCTGGCTGGCGAAGTTGAACGGGATGTGGGTGATGACCCGGTTCGCGGTGTCCTCGGAGCCCGGCGCCTCGATTCCGATGGACCGGAAGGCCACGGCGCCGTCCTGCCAGTTCACGGTCTTGTCGCCGTTGGCGTCGGGCGTGACGACGACCTTCGCCCAGGGCAGGTCCGCCCCGCTCTCCGGCTTCGGCGCGCCGTCGCCGCGGTAGGTCCACTGGCCTGACCACACCCCGACCCGGACACTGCCGTCGCCGGCCTTGCGGGCCTGGTGCCAGAAGCGGGCGTCGTCACCGCCGGTGGCGCCCGCGGGCTTGTCGTACGTGGAGTTGGACTCGATGGCGGCGGCCAGGGCGCCGGTGTTGACGATGGCGTACGAGGCGCCGAGCGGCGCGCTGTCCGCGGCCGTCTCCGCGGTGACGTCCGCGAACACGTCGGCGGTCTTCGTGGAGTCCGGGTCGAGCCGGGTGAAGGCCGTGGCGGCACCGGTCTCGGTGGAGCCGACGGACACCAGGTCGTGGCCGGGTATGTCGATGGTGCCGACGCGGAAGGCCTCGGTGTCACGGACGGCGGCCACCTTGAAGGTGGTGGTGCGTCCGGAGACGGAGAGCAGGGCGTCGATCTCCACGCCGGGCAGGTCGCCGAAGGTGAGGGTGTAGCGGGCCGTCCCGGCGGTGAACTGCGGTGCGCCCTTGAGCCGCACGGGGTGTGCGGTGCCGTTGAGCGTGACGGCGGTGACCGGCTGCGTGCTGCCGGTCAGCTGCGCGCCACTGGCCCGGTCGGTGTATGTCAGGACGCGCGGGAAGTCCTCGGCGACAGATACGGAGAGCTGCTCGGACGCGATGACGGCGCCGGCTGCGGCGGGGGCGGCCGCGGCGGGGGCGGCCGCGGCGGGCGGAAGGTCGGTGGCTGCGGCAGGGAGCGCGGTCCCCACGAGGGCCAGGACGGCGGCTGAGGCGGCGGCGACTGCGCCCGCCGAAGGGAATCTTGACGACATGAGGACTGAGTAATCCCCCGGCGTCGACAGGGTCAACGTCATACCGCTCAGAGGGACTTACCAGTCCAACAACCGCCGCCCTTAGTCCAAGAGCGGTACGGACGGGCACGCCGCATTGCGCGTTCAGTTCGTGTTCACCGCGAGCACTCGACTATCGACCGACGGTTGCGAAATGCCGCTTCGAACCGTCGAGTTGTGAAGAATCTCGATTCTTGAGAGCGCTCTCAGTCCTAACTCTTGACGCTCACGGCACCCGTGGTGAGAGTGGTGCGCACCGCAGACGGCCCCACCGCACCACCTCCCCGCCCCACCCCCCATGACTCCGTCTGCGGCCCCCCACACCTCGGGAGTTCTTCATGATTTCGCGCAGAATGTTCCTGACGGGCGCCGCCGCCTCCGCGACCGCGCTCACCTATCCGCTCTGGGGCAGCGCCCTGAGCCCGCGTACATCGGCCGCACCCGCAACGTGCGAACTGGCCCTGGAGAACCGCTCCCTGCCGGGCACCGTCCACGCGTACGTCACCGGCCACGAGCAGGGCACCGACCGCTGGGTGCTGCTGCGGGCCGACGGCAGCGTCTACCACCCGGACTCCCCGGGCGCACCGCAGACCCCGCTCCCGGTGGACTGCGCCATCCCGCTGAAGCCCGCGGGCGCCGGGCCTGTCGTGCTGACGCTGCCTCAGATGTACGGGGCGCGGGTCTACTTCGTACGCGACGACAAGCTGGACTTCTACCTCAACCCGGGCCCCTCGCTGGTCGAGCCGGCGTTCGCGACGCCCACCGACCCGAACTACGGGCGGACCTGGTCGTTCTGCGAGTTCACGTTCAACCCGCAGCAGATCTACGCGAACATCAGCTACGTCGACCTGGTGACCGCGCTGCCGATCGGCCTGACCCTGGAGGGCGACACCACGCACACCGTGGCGCCGCTCCCGGACGGCGCGGTGCAGCGCATCGCCGACGATCTGACGGCGCAGGCCGCCGCCGACGGGCAGCCCTGGGACAAGCTGGTGACGCGCGGCTCGGACGGGAAGGTCCTGCGGGTCGTCTCGCCGCAGAACCTGATGGCGCCGTTCTTCGACCGGCCGAACGAGATGCCGTTCCGGGATCTGTTCACGGCGCAGATCGACGAGGTCTGGGAGAAATACCGCTCCACCGACCTGCGGATCGACCTCCAGGGCGGCCGGGGCACGCTCGCGGGCCGGGTAAGCGGCGACACCCTGACGTTCGAGGGCGGTCACACCTTCGTCAAGCCGACGTCGAAGGACATCTTCACCTGCAACCACGGGCCCTTCACGAACAACCCGGGTGACTCCGACGACAAGAAGGCACTGCTGGCGAGGATCGCGGCGGGCTTCAACCGCTCGATCATGCTCAGCCACCCCCAGCAGCCCAACGGCACCACGGTGGCGGACTACTACAAGGGCGCGGTCACCAATCACTGGTCGCGCGTCGTCCACGCGAACTCCCCGATCGGGTACGCGTTCCCGTACGACGACGTACGCCCGGACGGCCAGCCGGACGTCTCCGGGGCGGCCCACGACGGCAACCCGCGGCGCTTCACGGTGAGCGTCGGTTCCTGACCGGCGGACCCGGGCCGCTCGCCTTCGCGACACGGCGGGCGGCCCGGCCGGGGGGGGGGGCCCCCCCGGGTGGGCCGGGCCCCCGGCATGGTATTCGGTGGCTTACCCCCCCCACGCGTGGGCGGGGTTTTGGGCCGGGCCCGCCGCCCGGACCGCCCTGGAGCG
>NZ_JBHWVO010000028.1:0-87272 GCF_042736635.1 Streptomyces sp. NPDC060035 | reverse complement strand
TTCATCGTGTTCAACAGTGTGGAGAACACCGCCGAGGAGCCCTTCGCGGCTCCCGTCCGCCGACCCGACTTCATCGGGGCACGCGACTTCACGCCGGTGAAGTAGCCACGTACGACGGCCCGGTGGGGTGGGACGCATCACGTGTCCCGCCCCTTCCGGCTTTCTCCACTCACGGCGCTGCCTCGCCGGGTGCATCCGTTGCCGTGATCAGCCAGTCAGGAAAGGGCGCCCCATGACGACCGATCCCTCCCGCTGGATCAAGTCCTCCTGCAGCGACAACGGCGGCGCCTGCGTCGAGGTCTCCGCCGGACTCGCCGTCCCGCACGGCGTGATCCCCGTCCGCGACTCCAAGAACCCGGGCGGCGCCGTCCTGGGCTTCCCCGCCGCCTCCTTCGTGGTCGGCGTCGAGGCAGGGGCGTTCGATACGGCCTCAACGACAGGCTGCCAACGAGGTCATTGCCGGGCTCCAACTACCGATCACGGTCGTGATCGTGCGCGCGGTGGAGAGGTGGGGACCTTGCGCGAGCGATGCGCAGGACGACTGCGGTGACACTGATGTCGTCTGCCGGCCGGGCTCGCGCTCGTCGGGTGCGGGGGCGGTGACGACGGCCCCGCCCGGAAGTCGGCGGCGGGCCTGCTCGACGAGGCCAACGCCAGGATGGGCGAACCGAGTTCCCTCACCATCGAGATCACCAACACGGTCGGCGACGACCATGGCCGAACCCCCAACACGTAGGGTGCCATAACGAAGAGCACCTATTACGCGTGGAGGTTGCGTGGATACGGAGATCGTGCGGGCGTGGGTCGATGGCTGGGCCATCTCGCGCGGGGCAGCGCCTCCGGTGGAAGAACCCTGGGGATTCACCATCGACGTCGGCCTGCCCGAGCAGGTGACCCGACACGTCCTGCCCCGCGCCGACGAGGCGCTCGTCCGCAAGCTCGTGGAGAGTGCCACGGCCCCTGGCACCTGGCTCAAGGTGTTCACGGCTCCGGAGACCATTGCCCCCTGGCTCACACCCACATGGGCTTTTGGCACCCCCGGCTTCCTGATGTCGACAACCCTGCGTCCGTCCGCAACAGATCTCCCTGCCGGCTACCGACTACGCACATGGAGCCGAGGCGACGTCACCCGTGCCCTCATCGTGGGCGCGGACGGTGCTTTCGCCGCCCGTGGCCACGTAGCCGGCCGCTCCCGTGCCGGCTGCGTCGTGTTCGATCAGATAGAGACCGCACCCGCTCACCGTCGCCAGGGCTTGGGGCGCGCGGTCATGCACACCTTGGCGAACGCGGCGTTCGCGGCGGGTGCCCGGACCGGGGTGCTCGGTGCAACGATTGCGGGGCAGGGCCTCTACGCGTCACTTGGCTGGGCCGCACACGCACCACTCACCAGCGTGTTCCTCCCGTCGTCCGACCCCGGGGGGCAAGCGACAACCCGAGTGGCTACGACGGCCGGTCCTGCGACCGAGCGGCCTGGTCCGGTGGGAACGTCGCGGCGATGACGGGCTGGATCTCGGCGTGACGAGCCAGGTCCATGAGGAGGTCGAAGTGCGTGGGCGTGTGCATCGTGGAGCCGATCACCTGCGCGTTGTGCAGGTGGAGACGGCGCACATCAAAGGTCACGTCGTACCCGCCGAGTCCCCACCGGCCACCTTCGCGCAGCAGTGGCAGTCCCTCACTCACCGGATCCCCGACGACGACGTCGAGGGCGACGTCGATGCCCTCCGGGAAAGCACTGCCCTGGCACGAGCCGTATTTCGAGCCGCACCACCCCGCCTATAAGCGGACCGCCGGCCTGAGCGCTCGAGCCCGCCCGGCCGTTCAACTCGCTGGACCTCGGCCCGGGTCAGCGGAGACAGTGGCCTCCATGACTTCTCTCGTACAGCACATCACCATCGACTGCGCCGACCCCTACAAGCTGGCCGGTTTCTGGGCCGAGGTCCTCGGTTCCTCCCTGTCCGACGACGACGAGCCCGGCGACCCCGAGGCACTCGTCGAGACGCCCCGTGCCGCACTGCTCTTCATCTCGGTGCCCGAACCCAAGCGCACCAAGAACCGGATCCACCTGGACCTGCGTCCCGAGGACCGCACCCGTGACGAGGAGGTCGAGCGGCTGCTCGCTCTCGGCGCCACGCTGGTCGCCGACCACCGCAAGCCGAACGGGCGGGGCTGGGCGACCCTGGCCGATCCCGAGGGCAACGAGTTCTGTGTGGAGTGCAGCGCCGCGGAACGAGCGGCACTGCTCGGGGCCCGGCTGCCGGTCACCGCGGACGACGTGGCCCGAGCCGTACACCTCGCGGTCGACGTCCTCAAGGAGTCCCCGGCGGACGACTGGCACGTACCGGCCGGGTCGCTGGAGTGGGACTGCTGGGAGACCGTCGAGCATCTGAGCGACGATCTCTTCGCGTACGCGGTCCAGCTCGGCCCCCGGAAGCCGCCCGTCGACACCGAGGTGCCCTACCGGTGGGCCCGGGAGCGTGAGGGCGGCCCGGCGAACTCGGTCTTCGCCAGCCCGAAGGCCGGGGCCGCCGGGCTGCTGCAGACCCTGGAGGCGAGCGGCGCCCTGCTCACGGCGATGGTGCGGACGACTCCGCCGGACGTCCGCTCGCACCATGTTTTCGGGCTCTCCGACCCTGAGGGCTTCGCCGCGATGGGCATCGTGGAGACCCTCGTGCACACCCACGACGTCGCCGAGGGCCTGTCCCTCTCCTGGACGCCGCCCGCGGATCTGTGCGACCGGGTGCTGGCCCGGCTCTTCCCCGACGCGCCGGACGACGCGGACCGGTGGACCGTCCTGCTCTGGTCCACCGGCCGCGCCGATCTGCCGGGCCACGACCGCGTCACCTCGTGGAAGTGGCACGGCGCACCCCTGTAGCCGCTACCTGTGCGAGAACCAGCTCGCCGCCGGGAGCAGCTTCCCGTCGTAGTCGAACACCGCCTGGTTCTCCCACGCGTTGCCCGAGGCGGGGTCGGCCGGGTCCCAGCCGCTGCCGGTGACGGCGGTCCAGGCCGGCTCCCAGTAGACGGCGCCGAGCCCGCGGCCGTTCGGGACGGCCTCGACGACGTTCATGACGTCCCGGAGGTTGGCCGCCTGACCGGCCGGCGTCGCCGGGTAGCCGGTGACCAGCTGGTCGGCGGTGGCGATGTTGTTCTCCAGGCCGTCGTCGTCCGCGAGTGTGTGGGCGTACGCGGTCTCGGCGACCAGCACCGGCTTCCCGTACCGGGAGGCGGCGTCGTCGAGGTTGGTCTGCAGCTCGGCGAGCGAGCCGTGCCAGTAGCCGTAGTAGGAAAGGGCGATGACGTCGAAGGGGACACCCTGCGACACGGCGTTGTCGAACCACCAGCGGGTGCCCGCGTTGTCGCCGCCCTTGGCCAGGTGCAGCGCCACCTTCGTACCGGAGGAGACCGCCTTCGCGGCGTTGGCTCCGGAGGTCAGGAGGCCGGCCAGCTGGGACCAGTTGTCCGTGGACCCTTCGGGCCAGAGCATTCCGGCGTTGGTCTCGTTGCCGATCTGCACCATGTCGGCGGTGGTGCCCTGGGCCTTCAGCGCGTTCAGCACGTCGTACGTGTGGTTGTACACGTCGGTGCGGAGCTGGCTGTAGCTGTGCCCGGCCCAGGCGGCGGGCTTGATCTGCTTGCCGGGGTCGGCCCAGGCGTCGGAGTAGTGGAAGTCGATGAGCGTCTTCATCCCGAGGGCCTTGGCGCGCTTGGCCATGGCGAGCACGTGGGCCTTGTTGTTGTAGCCGTCGGCCGGGTTCACCCACACCTTGAGGCGGACGTAGTTCATCCCTGAGCTCTTGAGGATGCTCATCGCGTCGCCGGCCGTACCGCTCGCGTTGCGGTACGTCGCGCCGTGCGCCTCGTTCTTCGGGAGGGTGGAGAGGTCACCGCCCCTGACGCTCAGCCCGGTGGTTCCCTGGGTGAAGGTGATGTCGTCGAAGTTGGCCCACTCCCCCGCGTGCGCGTCGGAGTTGAGGCTGATCGTGCAGGCTCCGCCGGTCACCTCGACGGAGGTGACGAGCCGGATCCAGCCGCCGTCGGCGGTCGGCGGCAGGTCGGTGCGCTGCTCGGCGCCGCCGCAGTTGCGCAGGGCCATGTAGGCGGAGTTCTGGCCGCCACCGGAACGGACCCAGGCGCTGAGCGTGTACGTACCGTCGGTGAGGCCGGAGAGGTACTGGAAGGTCTCGACCTTGTACGCCGAGGCGGACCAGTGGCTGAGCCTGGTGCTGCCGGCGTGGCCGCCCGCCTCGGTGAAGGAGGCGGCGGACTGCCCGCCTGCCGAGTAGGTCGACCAGCCGGTGCTGCCCGATTCGAAACCGGGGTTGGTGGGGGTCGTGGCCGCGTGTGCGGCCTGGGCGGGGAGTGCGGCGAACAGGAGGCCGGAGAGTGCGGCCACCGTTCCTGCGGCTCTGCGGGTGTGCGTCGTTCCGTACATCGCCGATGTCCCTTCGACAGTTGTGCGGGGTAACGGGGGATGTGTGCCTTGACTGTTGTGCGGGGGTGACGGGAGTTGCGTCTCTTGGTGCGCCTCAGCCGTCGAGCCGTACGACGCGCACCGCACCCGCCGGGACGGCGAGGGAGTGCGCGGCGGGCTCGCCGGTGAGGAGTTCGGTGCCGGGGGCGTCCAGCGCCACCTCGGTGTCGGTGTCGGTGTGGTTGATCGCGAAGAGGTACGTGCCGCTGTCCCCGGTGCGGGTGACGGCCTCGACATCGCGGGCAAGGCCGGTGCGCGGCGCGATGGCGGCATCGGCGCAGGCACGGTCCAGGACGGCGTCCAGGTGGGGGCCGGAGAGCCGGGTGGAGACGTACCAGGCGGTGCCCTTGCCGAGCCGGTTGCGGGTGACGGCGGGGCGGCCGGCCGGGATGCCGTCGGCGTACGACCAGACGGTCTCGGCTCCGCGCGGGATGACCACGTCCGACCAGAGGTCCCCGGTCAGGACGGGTCCTTCGGGGGCGCCCTCGGGGGTGATCAGACGGACCGTTTCGCCCTCGCCGAGGGGGGAGAACTCCTCGATCGTCAGGCCCAGGACGTCCCGCAGCGCACCCGGGTAGGGACCGGGGTGCACGGCGTCGTGGGTGTCGACGATGCCGGAGAAGTACGAGACGACGAGGGTGCCGCCGTTCTCGACGTAGCGGCGCAGGTTGCGGCCGGTGTCCTCGGTGGCGAGGTAGAGGGCGGGGACGACGACCAGGGGGTAGGCGGAGAGGTCGGCGTCGGGGTGGGCGAAGTCGACGGTGAGGTGGCGGTCGTAGAGCGAGGCGTAGAACGTGTCGGCGCGCTCGCGGGCGTCGTGCTCCTCGCTGGGGCGCCACTCCAGGGCCTGCGCCCACCAGGACTGCCAGTCCCAGAGCATCGCGGCGTCGGCGACGGTACGGGTGCCCCGGATGCCCTCCAGCAGGCCGAGACCGGCGCCGAGCGCGGTCACCTCGCGCCACACGCGGGAGTCGGTGCCGGCGTGCGGGACCATCGCCGAGTGGAACTTCTCGGCGCCGCGCCGGGACTGGCGCCACTGGAAGAACATCGCGCCCTCGGAGCCGCGGGCGACGTGGGCGAGGCTGTTGCGGGCCATTTCACCGGGGCGCTTGGCGGGGTTGCGGGGCTGCCAGTTGACGCCGCTGGTGGAGTGCTCCAGGAGCAGCCAGGGGGCACCGCCGGCCACCGAGCGGGTGAGGTCGGCGGCCATCGCGAGGTTGACGTGGGTCCGTCGGCCGTCGGTGATCAGGTAGTGGTCGTTGGTGACGAGGTCGACCTCGCGGCCCCAGGCCCAGTAGTCGACGGAGTCGCACTGGCTGAGTGCGGTCATGAAGTTGGTGGTGACGGGGACGCCGGGGGCGAGCCGGTGCAGGATGTCGCGCTCGGCGGTGAAGTTCTCGCGCATGGTGGCATCGGCGAAGCGGGCGTAGTCCAGCTGCTGGGCGGGGTTGCCCACCGTGGGGGTGGTGCGGGGCGGGTCGATCTCGTCGAGGGTGCGGTAGTGCTGGCCCCAGAAGGCGGTGCCCCAGGCCTCGTTGACCGCGTCGACCGATCCGTGACGGCCGGTGAGCCAGCGGCGGAAGTGGGCGGCGCAGTTGTCGCAGTAACAGGCGCTGACGGGGACGCCGTACTCGTTGTGGACGTGCCACATCGCGAGGGCCGGGTGGCTCGCGTACCGGCGGGCGAGCTGTTCGGTGATGTTCGCCGCGGCCTCGCGGTACGGGGCCGAGCTGTGGCAGATCGCTCCGCGCGATCCGAAGGCGTAACGGACCCCGTCGCGGCTGACCGGCAGGGCCTCGGGATGGGCGCGGTAGAACCAGGCGGGCGGGGCGACGGTGGGGGTGCCGAGGTCGGCGCGGATGCCGTTGACGTGCAGCAGGTCCAGGAGGCGGTCGAGCCATCCGAAGTCGTGGCTGCCCGGTTCGGGTTCCAGCAGCGCCCAGGAGAAGATCCCGACGCTGACCATGGTGACGCCGGCTTCCCGCATCAGGCGTACGTCCTCGTGCCAGACCTCTTCCGGCCACTGCTCGGGGTTGTAGTCGCCGCCGAACGCAAGCTTCTGCAGACCGAGCGGGGCGGGAGCGGGCGCTGAGTGCGGCATGAACGTCTCCTGGCTCTTTGGAACAATTTCTGGGAACGTGCACACACACTCGTGGCGACGCAGGCCCAACATAACCGCACAGCAACAACCATTGACAAGTGTCGGTTTCGTTTCTCTACTGTGAACGCTCACAGCGTCCTTTCGGCCAGTCAGCCGATGCGCGCGCCCGTCTCGTCAGGGGAGAAACCATGAAATACCGCTCCGTCGCGGTGACCACCGCCGCCGCACTCGCCGCCACCGCCCTGCTCTCGGGCTGCGGCTCCTCGGACGACGGGGGCGACGAGCCGGCCGCCTCCGGACCCGCCTCGCTGACCTACTGGGCCTGGGCGCCCGGCCTGGACAAGGTCGCGGACATCTGGAACAAGGGCCCGGGCAAGGAGGCCGGCATCACGGTCACGGTGAAGAAGCAGGCGTCCGGCGACGACCTCATCACCAAGATCATCACGGCGGCCAAGGCGCACAAGGCCCCTGACCTGGTCCAGGCCGAGTACCAGGCACTCCCCACCCTGGTCTCCAACGACGTCCTCGCCGACATATCCAAGGAGGCGGGCGACGCGAAGGGCGCGTTCGCCGACGGGATCTGGCAGCAGACCACGCTGGGCTCCGACGCCCTGTACGCCCTGCCGCAGGACTCGGGCCCGCTGATGTTCTACTACCGCCAGGACCTCTTCAAGCAGTACGGCCTGACCGTGCCCACCACCTGGGACGAGTTCGCCGAGACCGCCCGCGCGCTGAAGAAGAAGGCGCCGGACAAGGACCTCACGACCTTCTCCTCCAACGACTCGGGCCTCTTCGCGGGCCTCGCCCAGCAGGCCGGGGCGCAGTGGTGGACGACCGGCGGCGACAAGTGGAAGGTCGCGATCGACGACCCCGCCACGCAGAAGGTCGCCGACTTCTGGGGCGGCCTGGTCAAGGAGGGCGCCATCGACAACCAGCCGATGTACACCCCGGCCTGGAACAAGGCGCTCAACACCGGCAAGCAGGTCGCCTGGGTCAGCGCCGTCTGGGCACCGGGCACCCTGACCACCGCGGCGCCGGAGACGAAGGGCAAGTGGGCGATGGCCCCGCTCCCCCAGTGGACGGCCGGCGAGAGCATCACCGGCAGCTGGGGCGGCTCCTCCACCGCGGTCACCAATGACTCCAAGAACAAGAAGGCCGCGGCCACCTTCGCGAAGTGGCTGAACACGGACCCGGCCGCGCTCGCCGCGCTCGTCAAGGAGAGCGGCATCTACCCCGCCGCCACGGCTGCCCAGACCGGTGGGGCACTCTCCCAGGCCCCGGACTACTTCTCCAACCAGCCCGACTTCTACACCGAGGCCGCCAAGATCGCCCAGGGCACCGCCCCGGCCGCCTGGGGCCCGAACGTCAACGTCGCGTACACCGCCTTCAAGGACGGCTTCGCGAAGGCCGCCAAGGACAAGTCGGACTTCGGTGCCGCACTGACCGCGATGCAGGACGCCACCGTCGCCGACCTCAAGAAGCAGGGCTTCGGGGTCTCCGAGTGACACGCGCACCCCGCAGGAGGACGTACGGGGTCAAGAGCGCCCCGTACGCCTTCCTGATCCCCGCAACCCTCCTCTTCCTGCTCTTCTTCGCCCTGCCCATCGGGTACGCGCTCTACCTCAGCTTCCGCAGGACGGAAGTCAAGGGGCTCGGCCTGGGCAAGGGCGCCCGGGACGAAATATGGGCGGGACCGGCCAACTACACCGACGCGCTCTCCGACTCGGAGCTGCTGCACGGAGCACTGCGCATCCTCGGGTACGGCGCGATCGTCGTCCCCGTGATGCTCGGGCTCGCCCTCCTGTTCGCCCTGCTGCTGGACACCGAGCGGGTCCGGCTGCGCGGCTTCACCCGGCTGGCGATCTTCCTGCCGTACGCGATCCCGGGTGTCATCGCCGCACTGATGTGGGGCTTCCTGTACCTGCCCGACGTCAGCCCCTTCCTCTACCTGCTCGACACGGCGGGTCTGCCGCAGCCCGATCTGCTGGACGGCGGCCCGCTGTACCTCTCCCTCGCCAACATCGCGGTGTGGGGAGGCACCGGCTTCAACATGATCGTGATCTACACGTCGCTGCGGGCGATCCCCGTCGAGATCTTCGAGGCCGCGCGTCTCGACGGCTGCTCGCAGCTGCAGATCGCGCTGCGGATCAAGATCCCGATGGTGGCGCCCTCGCTGATCCTGACCTTCTTCTTCTCGATCATCGCGACGCTCCAGGTGTTCAGCGAACCCACCACGCTGAAGCCGCTGACCAACTCGCTCTCCACCACCTGGAGTCCGCTGATGAAGGTCTACCAGGACGCCTTCGTCAACAACGACATCTACGCGGCGGCGGCGCAGGCGGTCATCATCGCCCTGGCCACGCTGGCCCTGTCCTTCGGCTTCCTCAGGGCGGCCAACTCCCGTACGAAGCAGGGAGACTCCCGATGAGTACACAGTCCCTTGCAGGCGGCCCCCGCCGTTTTCCCCTCGTCCCGACCGCCGCGCTGCTCTTCGGCGCGCTGTACTGCCTGCTGCCCGTCGTCTGGGTCCTGGTGGCCTCGACCAAGTCCGGCAGCGAGCTGTTCTCCACCTTCAGCTTCCTGCCCGGCTCCGGCTTCACCGACAACGTCGCCGACCTGACGGCGTACCGGGACGGCGTGTACTGGAAGTGGATGGCCAACTCGGCCTTCTACGCCGGGGTGGGCGCCCTGCTGTCCACGGCGGTGTCCGCGGTGTCGGGGTACGCGCTGGCCGTGTACCGCTTCCGCGGGAAGGAGACCGTCTTCAACATCCTGCTGGCCGGGGTGCTGATGCCGCCGGTGATCCTCGCGGTACCGCAGTACCTGCTGCTGGCCAAGGCCGACATGACCGACTCGTACCTCTCGGTGCTGCTGCCGGTGATCCTCTCCCCGTACGGCGTCTACCTGGCCCGGATCTACGCCTCGGCGGCCGTACCGGCCGATGTGATCGAGGCCGGGCGGATGGACGGCGGCGGCGAGTGGCGGATCTTCCGGACCATCGCGCTGCCGATGATGGTGCCGGGGCTCGTGACGGTGTTCCTGTTCCAGTTCGTGGCGGTCTGGAACAACTTCCTTCTCCCCTACATCATGCTCGGCGACGACGAGAAGTTCCCGGTGACCCTGGGGCTCTACACGCTGCTCCAGCAGGGCTCGAACACCCCGGCGCTCTACACCCTGGTCATCACCGGTGCGCTGCTGGCGATCATTCCGCTGATCGCCCTGTTCCTCGTGATCCAGCGGTTCTGGAGCCTCGACCTGCTCTCCGGCGCCGTAAAGTCCTGACAGCTCCTCAACAGGGCTTCCTTTGATGAAAGATCAAGCACCATGAGCCGCACAGAACAGAACGGCACAGGACGCCGCCGGCCGCCGACGATCCACGATGTCGCGCGGGAGGCCGGAGTCTCCCGGGGCACGGTCTCCCGTGTGCTCAACGGCGGCCACAACGTCAGCCCCGCCGCCCTCGACGCGGTCAACTCCGCCATCCACAAGACCGGTTACACCGTGAACCGGCACGCCCGGTCGCTGATCACCGGCCGTTCCGACTCGGTGGCGTTCCTGCTGACCGAGCCGCAGGAGCGGTTCTTCGAGGACCCGAACTTCAATGTGCTGCTGCGCGGCTGCACCACAGCGCTCGCCGCGCACGACATCCCGCTGCTGCTGATGATCGCGGGGACGGAGGCGGAGCGCCGCAGGAACATGCGGTACATCGCCGGGCATGTGGACGGGGTGCTGCTGGTCTCCAGCCACTCCGGCGACCCGGTCGCCGCCCAGCTGCACGAGGCCGGCGTTCCGCTGGTCGCCTGCGGGAAGCCGCTCGGGCAGGGTTCGAAGGTCAGCTACGTGGCGGCGGACGACCGGGACGGCGCACGGGACATGGTGCGCTACCTGTACGAGTCCGGGCGCCGCCGGATCGCCACGGTCACCGGCCCGCTGGACACCCCGGGCGGCGTGGAGCGGCTGGCGGGCTACCGCGAGACGCTCGCCGACTGCGGACTGCCCTTCGACGAGACGATGGTCGTACCGGGCGACTACAGCCGTGCGGGCGGTGAGGCCGCGGCCTCGCTCCTGCTGGAGCGCGCACCGGACATCGACGCGGTGTTCGTCGCGTCCGACCTGATGGCGCAGGGGGTACTGACCGCACTGGAGCGGGCGGGCCGACGCGTGCCGCAGGACATCGCGGTCGGCGGTTTCGACGACTCGCCCGCGGCGCTCGCGGCCCGTCCCGCGCTGACGACGGTCCGCCAGCCGTGGGACCGGATCAGCTCCGAGATGGTACGGGTGCTGCTGGCGCAGATCGGCGGGGAGGACCCGGCCGCGGTCATCCTGCCCACCGAACTGGTCCGCCGGGACTCGGCGTAACGCCGTCACCGGACGGGCCCGGGCCCCGGGCCCGTCCGGTGACGACAGGCGCTCGTGACGCCACATCGACCGGGTGCGCCGGAACGCCCGGAAGAAGGTCCGTTCCGACGGCGGCTCGGAGACCACGGTGACGGACGGGCCGTTCGCGGAGTCCAAGGAGATGCCGGCCGGGTTCAACGTCTTCGACGTCGAGTCGGAGGCCCGCGCCCTGGAGATCGCCGCCCTGATCTCGGCCGTGCCGGGCCCCGGCCGTGTACCGGCCCGGCAGCCGGTCGAGGGGCGGCAGATCATGACCGACGCCGAGCCCGGCCCGGGTGAGCTGTGACCGGTCGGACTTCGGTGGAGGACCTGCTGCGCACCCTTGATCCGCACCACCAGTACACCGGAGCAGCGCTGTCTGACGGCGAGGGCGGCGCGGTTGCATCAGAATGCGGCCCATACGGGGACGCATACGGAGTGACCGGTGCAGTGCGCGGCGAACACTTGAAACGATCCCAGTACGCGGGTCTGCCGGATCGGAGATCTTTGTTCTCATGAACGACAAGCCGAACGAGCCCGCATGGCCGAGGGGCATCAGTGCCATCACCCTGTTCACCGAAGACCTGGGCGCCACCCGGCGGTTCTACGAGGAGGTCTTCGGGCTGCCGGTGGTGTTCGAGGACGACAACTCGGCCGTGTTCGAGTTCGCGAACACCCTCATCAACCTGCTGAGGACCACGGCGGCGCCCGAGTTGATCGAGCCCGCTGCCGTCGCGGGTCCGGAGGCCGGAGCGCGCCTGCAGCTCACGCTCGGCGTCGACGACGTGGACGCGATGTGCAAGGAGCTGACCGCACGCGGTGTGACCCTGCTGAACGGGCCGATGGACCGTCCGTGGGGAATCCGGACCGCCAGTTTCCGTGACCCGGGTGGCCACATCTGGGAGATCGCGAAGTGACCCCGCAAGCGTCACCGGACAACGAGATCAGGGCGCTCCTCGCCGCCCTGCACGGGCAGCGACGCCATGTCCTGGGCATCCTCGACGGGTTGGACGACGAGGCGTTGCGGCGGGCCGCGCTGCCGTCGGGGTGGTCCTGCCTGGGACTCACCCAGCACCTCGCGCTGGATGTCGAACAGTTCTGGTTCCGTGCAGTCGTCGCCGGGGACAAGGACGTCATCCGCGGCCTGGACGACAGCGAGGACGCCTGGCAGGTGGGTCCGGAGGTGCCGGCCGACGAGGTTCTCGAACGGTATCGCCGGGAGGCGGACCTCGCCGACGCCGTCATCATGGCAACGCCCGCGGACACCGCCCTGGCGTGGTGGCCGCAGCACCTCTTCGGCGACCCGCACCTGCACAACCTCCGCGACGTCCTGCTGCACGTCATCACCGAGACCGCGTGCCATGCCGGGCACCTCGACGCGGCGCGAGAACTCATCGACGGCCGCCGCTGGATGGTCCTGACCTCGTAGGCGTCTGTCACGCGCCGCCCCCTGACGAGCCGTCGGCCGTCAGGCGGGGCGGAGTGCACGCGGTGTGGCAGCCGCTCCGCTACTGGGCCTGCAGCGCCGGGTAGTCGGTGTAACCCTTCGCTTCGCCGCCGAAGAAGGTCGACGGGTCCGGAGTGTTGAACGGCCCGCCGGCCTTCAGCCGGGCCGGCAGGTCCGGGTTGGCGAGGAACAGTGCGCCGTAGGAGATGAGGTCCGCGATCCCGTCGTCGATCACCGTGTGGTGCTCCGGACCGGTCGGCCCGTCGGTGAACACGTTGAGCACCACGGTTCCGGAGAACTGCTTGCGCAGCGCGAGCGTCAGCTCGCGGATCTCGACCTGCTCCAGGATGTGCAGATAGGCGAGCCCGAGCGGTTCGAGCTCCGTGACGAGCGCGGTGTAGACGGCGTCCGGGGCGGGCTCCTCGATGCCGTTGAACGGGTTGCCGGGCGAGATGCGCAGCGCGGTGCGCTCCGCGCCGATCTCGGCGACGACCGCCTTGGCGACCTCGACGGCGAACCGGATACGGCCCTGCTCGGAACCGCCCCACTCGTCGGTGCGCAGGTTGGTGTTGGGCGCGAGGAACTGGTGGATCAGGTAGCCGTTGGCGCCGTGCAGCTCGACGCCGTCGAATCCCGCGTCGACGGCGTTGCGGGCGGCCGTGACGAAGTCCCCGATGGTCGCCCGGACCTCGGCGTCGGTCAGCTCACGCGGCTCCACGAAGTCCTTCCGGCCCACCTGCGTGTAGATCTGGCCGGGCGCCGTGACCGGGGAGGGGGCGACCGGGGTGAGTCCGTCCGGCAGCAGTACGGGGTGGCCGATCCGGCCCGCGTGCATGATCTGGGCGAAGATGCGTCCGCCGGCCTCGTGGACGGAGTCGGTGACCCTGCGCCAGGAGGCGACCTGCTCGGCACTGTGCAGGCCGGGGGTGGCGGGGTAGCCCTGGCCCACCACCGACGGCTGGATGCCCTCGGTGATGATCAGTCCGGCCGAGGCACGCTGGGTGTAGTACTCGACGACGAGATCGGTGGCCGTACCGCCGTCACCGGCCCGGCTACGGGTCATCGGGGCCAGCGCTATGCGGTTGGCGAGCTGTGTACCGGAGAGGTCGATGGGGTCGAACACGGTGGTCATGGAGGCTCCCGGGGGATTTACATGGTCGGCCAAGTAATAAACTCTGCGCCACTGTAACCCATTAATTGGCCGACCAAGGTAAAGTTCATGGAGACGTCACGGACCAGGCGACGTCTCGGACCCGGCAACGGAAACTACCGGGCAGCACAACCGCCCCGAGGAGTCCCGATGAAGGCCGACAGCACGGCCCCCGCAGATCCCGTCTGTACCGAGGCGCTGCCCAGCGCCGCCCGCGGCGGACCCGTCAGCCATGCCGTTTCGCGCATCGCCAGGCTGCACCGGATCGCGGCGGGCAGGCTGCTCAAGGGGCTCGGCCTCTACCCCGGCCAGGAACTCCTGATGATGCACCTGTGGGACGGCGGGGCGGTCCGCCAGTCGGAGCTCATCAAGGCCGTGGACCTCGACCCGTCCACCGTCACCAAGATGCTCCAGCGGCTCGACCAGGCCGGGCACGTGCGCCGCTGCCCCGACCCGGACGACCGGCGGGCCGTCCTGGTCGAGGCCACCGACGACAGCTGCGGGCTCCACGTCTCGGTGCGCGACGCCTGGTCCAGCCTGGAGGAGCACACCCTTGCGGGGCTGGACCCGGCGGAGCGTACGGAGCTGGCTCGGCTGCTGGCCAAGGTCGAGGCGAACCTCTGCCAGGAGACCGAGGGGTGCCCAGGCACCGGGTGATCGGTTCAGCCGGAGAGGTGTGGCCCGGCCCCGAGTGGCCTGCTCAGCCGGAGAGCACGTCCAGTGCACGGTCCACGTCGGCCTCGGTGTTGTACAGATGGAAGGCCGCCCTCATATTCCCGGCCCGGTCCGAGACCATGACCCCCGCCCCGGCCAGCTCGGCCGTGCGGCTGCCGAGTCCGGGCACGGCGACGATCGCCGACTCCCCCGGTACCGCCTCGTGCCCGATCCCGGCCAGCCCACCGCGGAAGCGGGCTGCGAGCCCGGTGGCATGGGCGTACAGTGCATCGACTCCGACCTCCGCCAGCAGCTCCAGGGAGCGCTCGGCCCCGTGGTACGCGAGGAAGGCGGCCGGTTCGTCGAAGCGCCGTGCGGTGACGGCCAGTTGCTCGACCGGCCCGTACGTGCTGTTCCAGCGGTCCTCCGCCGAGACCCAGCCCGCGTACAGCACGGGCAGCGTCTCCTGCGCCTCCTCCGACACGGTCAGGAACGACGCGCCCCGGGGGCACAGAAGGAACTTGAAGCCTCCGGTGACCGTGTAGTCGTACGCCCCGGCGTCCAGCGGCAGCCAGCCCGCGGACTGACTGGCATCGAGCAGGGTCCGCGCGCCGTGCGCGTCGGCGGCCGCCCGCACCGCGTCCAGGTCGGCGACCCTGCCGTCGGCGGACTGGACGGCCGAGAAGGCGACGAGCGCGGTCTCCGGCCGTACGGATTCGGCGAGCTCGTCCAGCGGGACGTACCGCATCTTCAGATCACCGCGGACAGCGAACGGGCTGACGACCGAGCTGAACTCACCCTCCGGGGCCAGGACTTCGGCACCCGGCTCCAGCGAGGCCGCGACGAGCCCCACATGGGCGGCGACGGAGCCGCCGGTGGCGACCCGGTCGGGACCGACACCGGCGAGCCGGGCGAAGCCGGCCCGGGCGGCGTCCACCGACTCGAAGCTGCCCGCACCGGCCCGGCGGCCCGTGGCGTTGTCGTCGGCGAGCGACTTGACGGCCTCGACGGTCCGGCGGGGCAGCAGCCCGCAGCTGGACGTGTTGAGGTACGTGGTCTCCGGTGCGAACTCGGCGGCTGTGACCAGGTGAATCGTAGACGTCTCCATGCTCCCAGCCTGGCCGCCCCTCAACCCCTCGTCAATCACGAAGAGTTAAGGGGTACACCCAAGAAGTGCTTATGCGCGCCGGTCGGACGCACCCTGGGGAACCTCGCAGGCCCCGTCCGCGTCGCAGGCCTCGGCGTCGCCACCGAGTGTGGTGAGCGTGCTGACCGGGCGGTCCTTCCACGCCCGCTCCAGCGCCTGGACGAAGACCTCCGAGGGCTGGCCGCCGGAGATTCCGTAGCGCCGGTCGAACACGAAGAACGGCACCGCGTTCGCGCCCAGCTCGGCCGCCTCGCGCTCATCGGCCCGCACCTCGTCGGCGTACGCCGCGGGGTCGGCGAGCACCGCCAGCGACTCCTCCCGGTCGAGCCCCGCCTCCACGGCGAGGTCGGCCAGCACCGCGTCGTCGAAGACCGAGCGCTCCTCGGCGAAGTTCGCCCGGTAGGCAAGGCTCAACAGCTCGTCCTGGCGGCCGCGCGCCTTGGCCAGGTGCAGCAGGCGGTGGATGTCGAAGGTGCTTCCGTGGTCACGCCCCTCGGCGCGGTAGCCGAGCCCCTCGGACTGCGCGTTCGCCGCGACATTGGCCTCCATGCCCCGGGCCTCCTCGGGGGTGCGCCCGTACTTCTGCGCCAGCATGTCGATCACCTGCGCGGTGTCACCCTTGGCGCGCCCGGGGTCGAGCTCGAAGGAGCGGTGCACCACCTCGACCTCCTCGCGGTGGGCGAACTCGGCCAGGCCCTTCTCGAAGCGCGCCTTCCCGATGTAGCACCAGGGGCAGGCGATGTCGCTCCAGATCTCGACGCGCATGACTCTTCTTCTCTCCAGCTCTGCCGTACGGGTGCGGAGCCACCCTCCGCCGCCCGTTCAACGTTCAATCGGGGCGGCTGATTCCCCGTCGCGCATTAGGCCGCAACCTGACCTGATTCCTTCCTACCGTGTTCGCATGACACCTGAGACCGAGGGCATGCTGACCGCCCTGCGCGAGGCGCGGCGGCTCCTCCTCATCACCATCCTGGACGTCGCGGACGCACAGGTCGCGGAGCGTTCCACCGTGAGCGGGCTGACGCTCGGCGGCATCCTGAACCACCTCACCCAGGCCGAGCGGGTCTGGACGCACATCGTGACCGACACCACCGGCCGGACCCCTGACGGCATGTGGGACATGACCCAGTACCAGGCACCGGAGGGTGCGACGGCCGACCGTCTGCGCACCGCCTACGAGGAGGCCGCGCGCGCCACCGACGACGCGTTCGCCAAGGCGGACCCGGATGCGGACGTACGCCTGCCGGAGGCGCCCTGGGAACCGGGCGTCGTGCACCACTGGTCGGTTCGCCGGAGCTTGCTGCACCTTCTCCAGGAGACGGCCCAGCACGCCGGGCACGCGGACATCATCCGGGAGTCGCTCGACGGCGCGAGCACCACGGCGCGACGGCACTAGCTCATCCGCGGCCGGGCCAAGCCCGGCAGACCCGCCCTCCCTCGATCGCTCCCCTGCCCTCAATTGCGCCGTTCAAGATCCAGCGAAGTTTCCGTTGCCGAGGGCCCAGGCCTCGATGTCGCGGTAGTGGATCGGTCCGCGGCTGCGGCCGACGTTGCTGCCGACCAGGTGGAGACGTTCGGCAGGCCATCGGAGGCCGGTGAATCCGGCGAGCCCTGCGGCGATTTCCCCTGCCGAGGATCGATCGCCCCGGCGGGCACGGGCCAATGTCAGGTGGGGGCGCAGGGGCCGGTCCTCGAAGGCGACACCGCAGCCTTTGACTGCGGTACGCACGTCGGCCGCGAGCATGTACAGCTCATCGAGGTCTCCGTCGATTCCGGTCCACAGCACCCGGTCGTCGAAGTTTCCGCTGCCGCGCAGTGCCAGGCGAGGTGGCTGGTGGTCCGCTGCGAGGTCGGCGAGCGGCGAGCGCAGCAGCGGAACGGTCTCGGCCGGGAGCTCTCCGAGAAACGCCAGGGTGATGTGCCAGTCCTCGATGCGATTCCACCGCATATGGGGGTGTGTGTCATAGGCGGGGCGCAGCTCCCGGGCGAGTTCATCCTTCGCGTGGTCGGGCGGGGCGAGGGCGATGAACACGCGAACGGTCGCGGGCTGAGTCTGTTCGTTCACACCGGACTTCGTACCCTATCCGGATGGTTGAGGCGAAGACCCAGCCCTGCCGCCCGTGATCGCTCCGCACGGTCCCAGCTCCTGGACGGCCGAAGGCGCGCCGCCACCCCTCCCGGCGGCAGCCGAGATTGCGATCACTCGACCTGGGCGGCGATAGTCCGCGCACAGTCCAGGGACTCCGTATGCGTGGTGTCCACCTCCAGGTCGTAGACCACGCCCCGGTGAACCATCTCCGCCTGCAATGCGGCCATTCCCTGGACCCGGTCCCCTCGGGCGACCTCGCGCCCTGCGGCGACCTCACTCGCGCACCTGACGCCGACCCACAGCACATCCAGTCCGCCAAGGGCCTTCTGCCACCGTTCCTGGGACGTCGCTCCGCCGAGGAAGACGTCATCGACGACGACCCGGGCGCCTGCACGGGCCATCGCGGCGACCCCTTCCATCCACGCCGCTTCCAGCTCCCGGAACTGCGAGCCGACATTCACAGCGCCGTCCGAGGCGAATCCGATACCTGCGTCCGATGTCTGCATGGAAGCGGGCATCGCCTCGACCAGCGAGTCCACCGCGGCGGCAAGCCACGGATCCTGCAGTACCGCCTGCAGACACCGGACGATCCCGGACTTGCCCGAGCTGGACCCACCGTTCAGCACGATCACTTGAGTTGTCACCGGGGCACGGTAGCGGCAACCGCCACGGAACCCGAAGCGATTTCCCCGGACGAGGAGAGCGACGGCGCCCGCCTCAGGTGATCTCCAGGCAGTGCCGGCCGGGCTTCACTTCGATCTCGGCCCAGACCGTCTTCCCGGAGGGCGGGAACGGCCTCACGCCCCAGTCCGTGGTGAGCGCATGGACGATGACCAGCCCGCACCCCACGTCGGACCGGACAGGGGCGAGCTCACCACGCGGGTCCGTGACCTCGATGCGCAGCCCCGCATCCGGCAGGAGTACGAGCCCGAGCCGGAAGCCCCGCCCCTCCAGCCGTCCGTGCCGCACGGCGTTGGCCGCCAGTTCGGCGACGACGAGCGCGGCCGCATCGGTCGGTTCACTGTCTCGCGGCCACCCCCATGCGGCGAGCTGCTCCACGGCGAGCAGCCGTGCGAGGCGCGCACCCCGCCGGGTGGCGCTCAGCAGCTGCGTGAACTGTGGTGCGGGTGTTGCCGTTTGACGCATGCCTGTGTGTACGGATTCGCTCTTCACGCCACTCAGCGTGGCCGGGTGACCTTACGCTGACCAGGAGTGACTACGGTACGCAGCGTACGTGTACCGGTGCGCGTGGTGATCTGTACCGGTCGTCCGCCGCGCGGCACGCGGGACGGAACGGGGGCAGCGGTGGAGCTGACGGAGGCGATCGGCGAAAGCGACGACTCGGAGGGTGCGGCGGACCTGTTCCGGGTGATCGGCCGCCAGGTCCGGCTGCTCCGGGAACGGGCGGGGCTCACCCAGCGGGAACTCGGAGAGCAGCTCGGCTACCGGATCCAATGGCAGCGCACCGGGCTTTGGCCCGGTGGTGAGGCGATTCTGAGAAGTGCTCCAACCCGTAAGTCAGAGGGGACGGTTCTGCTGCTCGATGTACTGACGGACGATCGACAACGGAGCACCCCCGGCCGACCCTGCGAAGTAAGAACCGGACCACAGCCGCTGCGCCCGCCAGTAGTGCCGGACCAGTTCGGGGTATTCCTGGCGGAGCCTGCGGGAACTGACGCCCTCCAGGCTGTTGACCAGTCTGGACAGGGCGACCTTCGGGGGAAGTTCACGAGCAGGTGGACGTGGTTGTTCTCACCGTTGAACTCCGCCAGCTTGCACTCGAAGTCCTCGCACACGGCACGCATGATCTCCTCCATGCGTGTCAGGTGGGTGTCCTTGAAGACCTCGTGCCGGTACTTCGGCACGAAAGCCGAATGGGCGTGGAGGATGAAAGCGCAGTGTTTGCCAGCACAAATGTTCTGATACTCGGCCATGAACCAACACGGTACGGTGCTGATCATGCAGCTCAGGTACAGCTTCCGCTTGTACCCGAACCGTCCCCAGCGTTCCGCACTGGCAAGGGCATTCGGGTGCGCCCGGGTGGTCTACAACGATGCGCTTCGCGCTCGTGAGACCGCTCGTGTGGAGGGTGCACCGCTCCCGAAAACCGGGGACCTGTCGAAGCTGCTGATCACCGACGCGAAGAAGACCGACGAGCGTGCCTGGCTCGGCGAGGTGTCGGCCGTGGTGCTGCAACAGTCCCTGCGGGATCTGGATACCGCGTACCGGAACTTCTTCGATGGGCTCAAGGGTAAGCGTCCGCGCACGGGCGCACCCCGGTTCAAGTCCCGCAAGGACAACCGGCAGGCCGTACGGTTCACCTCGAATGCCCGATGGAAGATCACGACCGGCGGTGACCTGTTGCTGCCGAAGATCGGCGACGTGCGGGTGAAGTGGTCCCGTGTGCTGCCGTCCGTGCCGTCTACGGTGACGGTGGTCAAGGACGCTGCCGGCCGGTACTTCGCCTCGTTCGTCGTCGAGACCGAGCCGGACGAGACGCTGCCCGAGGCCGGCCCCGAGGTCGGTATCGATCTCGGGCTGACTCACTTCGCGATCCTCTCGGATGGCACGAAGATCGAATCCCCGCGCTTCCTGCGCCGGGCGGAGAAGAAGCTCAAGCGGGAACAGCGCCGCCTGTCCCGTAAGGCCAAGGGCTCAAACAACCGGACCAAGGCCCGGATCAAGGTCGCCCGCGCTCACGCACAGGTGGCCGACGCACGGCGCGAGTTCCACCACCAGCTCTCAACGAAGATCATCCGCGAGAACCAAGCGGTTGCCGTTGAGGACCTGGCGGTCAAGGGACTCGCCCGCACCCGTACGGCCAAGTCCATCCACGACGCCGGATGGTCCGCGTTCGTCTCGATGCTGGAGTACAAGGCCGCCCGGTACGGGCGCACCTTCGTGCGCATCGGACGCTTCGAGCCGACCTCACAGGTCTGCTGCGTGTGCGACGTCAAGGACGGCCCCAAGCCGCTGCACGTCCGCGTGTGGGAATGCGGGGCATGCGGAACCGTCCTGGACCGGGACATCAACGCGGCGGTCAACGTCGCCAAGGCCGCCGGACTGGCGGTATCAGCCTGCGGAGCGCGGGTAAGACCGGGAGTAATCCCGGCACAGCGCGGAGAAACAGGAACCCGCCGAGACGGCCAGACGACCGTGGTAGGAATCCCCGCCCTTTAGGACGGGGAGCGGAAGTCAAAGCGAGGCCCTGGTCCGCTCGCTGGAGTGCGGACGCCGGACACCACAGCCGGAGTTCCTGGACGCGGCGGACGACGCGCTGGGTGCGGGCGGGCTGCTGCGGGCCGCGACGGAGGACGTTGCCCGGGCGAAGGCCCGGTCGCGGGTGAAGCATCCGGCGTGGTTCCGGGACTATGCGCGGCTGGAGGCGGATGCGGTGGAAATCAACTTCTTCAGCACGCTGACGTTTCCGGGCCTCCTCCAGACGGAGGAGTATGCGCGAACAACCTTCCTGTCACGACAGCCCCTGCTGGACGCAGCAACCATCGAGCAGCGGGTCACCGCGCGGCTCGCACGTCAGGAGACGCTCACCAGGTGGCCATCTCCCATGGTGAGCGCGGTCATTGACGAGTCCGTGCTAGGCAGATCGGTAGGCGGGTACGACGTACGCAACGGCCAGCTCAAGCGCTTGCAGCACCTCGCACGGCTGCGCGGCCCGGCCGAGCACTGGACGTGGACCGGCCTTGGCCCGGGCCCTGGCTTCGATCGTTCATGAGTCCTCGTCGGTGTGCTGACGGGGACTCCCTTGTTTGCGAGGGGCGGCCTTTTCGGGGCTGGGGTTGACGGCCCGGTTGTCGCGTCGGGTGGGCGCCGGGTTCCACTCCCCGTGTGGTGGTGCGGATCGCTGGGTCAGCCGGGGCTCGGCAAGGCTTTTGCTCCGGTCGATTGCCCGGGTGATCTCGTCTTGGAGCCGGCGTTGCCGGGCCGCAGCAGCGCGGCCACCGGCTCTCCGGAACCGGCCTGGCCGTGGTCGACGAACGCGACGAGCGGATGATGGCCGAAGGTCTTCTTCCAGGAGGCGTCCTGCCTCTCGGAGTGCGCAAGGACCAGCGCACCGTCGATGTCCACGATCAGGTGACCGACGGCGGCCGAACCGTTCGCCCCGGCCAGCGCCCAGACCCGCGATCGCCCTCACTCAGATCGCGTGGGGGCGGTGCCGTCCGACGCCGGACAGGGTGTCCGAGAGCGCGGCGCCCGATCGCGATACCGGCGGCATCATGACGGGACAATAGAAGCGACGCACGCCCACCGGGCGGTCGGACGGAACTGTGCCGCGGGCCGTCCGACCAGGTCTTCAGACGAGGATCTTCAGCAGCCGCTCCGCCAGGACCGCCGCGGAGTTGGGATTTTGCCCAGTGACCAGGTTGCGGTCCTCGACCATGTACGGCTCCCAGATCGGTCCACGGCTGTACTGGACGCCGACCTTCTCCTTCAGGTCGGTCTCCAGCAGCCACGTTGCCCTGGAGGCCAGTCCGACGCCCTCTTCCTCCTCATTCGTGAAGCCCGTGACCTTGTAACCCTTGAAAGGCGACACGCCGTGGATCCTGGTAGCCAGCAGCGCGGCGGGAGCGTGGCACACGATGAAGAGCGGGTTGCCCGAAGCGAGCTGCGCTGTCAACAGACGGCCCGCGTCGGCGTCAAACGCGAGGTCCGACATCGGACCATGCCCGCCTGGCAGATAGACCGCGTCGTAGTCCTCGAGGCGAACGTCCGACAGCTTGAGCGGCCGCCGCATCACCTCCGCGTCACGGATGATGGCCTCTAGTTCGAGGGCTCCCTGCTCACCGCCCGCCATGGATGGGCGCAAGCTCATCATGTCGACGTTCGGGGTCGTGCCGCCCGGTGTCGCGACCACGACCTCGTGGCCGGCATCCGTGACCGCCTTGTATGGGTTGGCGAACTCCTCGGCCCAATAGCCGGTCGCGTACCTCGTGCCGTCCTTGAGCACCCAGTACGTCGCTCCGCTCACGATGAATAGGATCTTCGCCATCACGCATGCGCCTCCACTCGAACCTTTCTGGCCCAATTGGCTACTTTTAGCCTAGGTGGATGCTCGATCAGATGCATGTGTTCCGAGAGCCGGCGACGGTGGGACGAGAGCGGTGCCCGGCCGTGGCGGGCGACTGCCTTTACCGCCCGGCGTCCCATCCGCACCCTCCACACGCATCGAGGAGCGCATACACCCACCCCACCACCGGACTCAATCCCAGTCGGAACGACCGCGCTCGACCGGCCGGGCGGGCCCGATGACGTCGCCGACGTCGTCGCGCTCCTGGCCTCCGATGCTGCGTGCTGGATCACCGGTCAGGTCATCGACGCGAGTGGCGGCCTGTTCTTCGGTCCGCGCGCCTGATCGCGAACCGAGGGGTGCGCCGCCCGCGTCCGGACCGCGCACCCCTCACTCACCCGTCGTGGGTCAGATCTTGCCGGCTCCCGCGCCCGCGGTCACCGAGGCCGCGACGGACGAGGCGGGCTCGGCCGTGTAGGAGTACGGCGGCGTGGTGAACGAGCCCGTCCGGGAGATCTCGGTGGCCGCGCCGCCGAGGTCGTTGCCCCGCTGGACCACGTAGCCGTCCTCGTCGCTGCTGCGGCTGGTCGTGATGGCGATCTTCGTGTTGCGGAAGACGTTGTTCTCGACCAGCATCTGCGCGCCCATACGGGAGTGCACGGCGGTGTCCGCGCCCTCGACGTAGTTGTCGTAGAAGTGGCCGGTGCCGAAGCGGAGGCTCGGGATGCGGGAGAAGATGTTCTGGAAGTGGTTGTGGTGGTACGTCACGCGCAGATGGCCCTTGTCCTCACTCTCGTTGCTGTCGCTGTGCCCGACGAGGCTGCCCTTGTAGTGGTTCTTGAAGGTGTTCCAGGACACGGTGACGTTGTCCGAGGCGTGCGTGATGTCCAGCAGGCCGTCGTAGTAGTCCTTGTCGTGGTCACGGTCTGCGAAGAAGGAGTTGTGGTCGATCCAGACCTTGGTGGAGTTCTGGACGGTGATGCCGTCGGAGGGGGCGAGCGGCTTGCTGATGTTCAGGTTGCGGATGACGATGTTCGACTCGCTCTTGAGGCGCAGGCCGCCGCCGGTGAATCCGGAGGACGAACCGACACCGAGCACGGTGGTGTTGGAGCCGATGTCGACCTGACCGCTGAGCGAGATGAGCCCGCTCACCTTGACCGTCTTGGCGGTGTCGCCGGTGACGGCCGTCTTGAACGCGGCGAGGCTGCTGACGGTCGTCGCTGCAGCGCTGCCGCCGCCGGTGGTGCCCGCGCCGAAGCCCACCGGGCTGGACTCGGCGGCGCCTGCGGAGTTGGGGAGCACCGCGACGGCAAGGGCGGCGACGGTGGAGGCGGCGGCCAATGCTGTGATGCGGCTGCGGCGGCTGCGGAGATGGGTGCGCATGGGGGGTCCCTCTCTCGGTACGACGGAGTACGGAGTGCACTCCTGGGTCGCCACCGGTGGCCCGCAGGTTGCTGGGTCGGGACAAAACAATTCACGTACGTGGAGGAAGGCTTGGGTATGTGACCCGCGGCATGGTCCCCGGCGCCGGTCATCGGTCCGGGACGTGCATCCTGGAGCCCCCGGCCGGCTCCCGCGGGCCGTGTGCAGCTGCGTCAGAAGGAGGGCCCATTGTGGAACGGCACGGAAACGTTCTCGCGTTGCTGGACGCCGCAGGCACGTTCTTCGAGCCGGAACGGCTCGCCTTTCCCGGCGCGGCGAGCGTGACTGGGAACGCGCGGCCTCCCTCGATCCCGGCTCTCGGGGGCCGGACGGCACATGGCGGCTGAACTTCTGGTGCTTCGCGATCGAGCGGCCCGGCGGGCGCTGGGTCCTCGTCGACGCGGGCGTCGGGCCGGCCGAGGGGCCCGGCGCTCCGTGGTGCCCGGTACCCGGCCGGCTGCCGGAGGCACTCGCCGAGACCGGGATCGCACCGGTGGATGTGGTGGCTGTCGCCCTGACCCACCTGCACGAGGACCATGTGGGCTGGTCGACGACAGCTGCCGGGGACCCCATGTTCCCCGAGGCCCGTTACGTCGTCCAGCACGCGGAGACGGCTGCCCTGGATCGGTCGGACCCTGTGTGGCAGTGGGTCGTCGAACCGCTTGGCGCCACGGGACAGCTCGACGAGGTGCACGGGGAGCACCGGCTCGGACACGGGGTGACTCTGCTTCCCACGCCCGGGCACACACCGGGCCACCAGTCCGTCCTTGTCGAACAGTCCGGCGGCCGGGACATCGTCGTCACCGGCGACGCACTGGTGCACGCCGTCCAGTTGGCCGACCCTGCCGTCGCCTACGCCCACGAGCGCGACCCGGACACGGCCCGCGCCTCCCGCGAGGCACTGCTGGAGCGGGCTGCGGCACACCGGGCGCTGCTGGCCCCCGCCCATCTGACGCCGGCGTTCATCGAGCCGTAGGACGTCCCCGGGACGCGCTGCGTCGCTCCTGCGCCCGGCAGGCAAGAGCGTGGAAGGCCCTGTCCGTTGTGTTCCTGGCGACGCGACTGCTGTGCGTCCTGACGCCCGTCGGCCTGGTCGGATATTTCTGGCTCGTCCTGTGAAGGAGTGGACTGAGCTGCCCGTCGCAGCTCACCCTCCGGCCGGGGCCGGAGGGTGAGCACTGCTGATCGTCAGCTGCCGTCGCGCAGGTCGCCGAAGCCGGCCGGCCGGTACGCGATCCGGTCGAAGGCCACCGCGCAGCCCTCACCCGTGGGCGACTGGGCCAGGAAGCCGGCCAGTACCGGGGCCCGCTCCGTACCGAGGGCGAAGACGCGGACGAAGGTCCACCTCTCGCCGTCCACCGAGGCGTGGAAGGCGAACGCGTTGCCGGTACGGCTGAGCCGCAGCCAGACGGTGTCGCCGTCCACCACGAAGGAGTTGGCGTCGTCGGAGTGGCCGCGGGTCACGACCGTACAGATGGTGGGGCGGTCCGGGGAGAGTTCGAAGCAGAGCTTCGCCCACTCCCGCTCGCCCACGTGGAGGTAGAGCACTCCCGCGTCGAAGGCCGCCGCGAAGCCCACCTTCACCCGGGCGACCAGCTGGAAGTCGCCCTCCGGCACGGCGCCCAGCAGTCGCGGGGCGTCGGAGGCGGGTTCCAGGGCGTCGCCGCCCGGCGGGACGAAGCGGTCCTGCCGGGCGCCCGCCCTGCCGGTCAGCACACCCTCCTCGTACCCCCAGGAACCCTCCGGACCGAACGGCTCCAGCGGGAAGGGCAGTTCGGGGAGGCGCACGGTCATACGCGGCGCCCGTCGACCCGGCGGGGCAGACCCTGCGGGTTGTCCTCGCGCAGCTCCGGCGGGAGGAGTGCCTCGGGTGTCGACTGGTAACTGACCGGGCGCAGCCAGCGTTCGATCGCCGTTGCGCCGACCGAGGTGGAGGTGGAGGTGGTGGCCGGGTAGGGGCCGCCGTGGTGCTGGGCGGGGGCGACGGCGACACCGGTCGGCCAGCCGTTGACCAGGACGCGTCCGGCCAGCGGGGTGAGCGCCGCGAGCAGGCCTGCGGCGCTGCCGTCGGCCTCCTCGGTGGCGATCTGGAGGGTGGCGGTGAGGTTGCCGGGGAGGCGGGAGAGGACAGCGGTGATCTCGTCCTCGGAGTCGTAGCGTGCGACGACGGTGACCGGGCCGAAGCACTCCTCCAGCAGTGCGTCGTGCGGCCCTTCGGCGGCCAGCCGCCGGGCGGGGACGGTCAGGAAGCCCGCGGAGACGGTGTGCTCGCTTCCGGCGCCGGGGGTGACGGGTGCCTCCACATCGGCGAGTGCTGCCCTCTCGGCCACTCCCGCGACGAAGGCGTCCCGCATCCGGTGGTCGAGCATGACGCCCGCACCGGTGTCACTGACCGCCTCGGTGAGGGACTTCAGCATCCGGTCACCGGCCTCGCCGGACGGGGCGAAGACGAAGCCGGGCTTGGTGCAGAACTGTCCGGCGCCCATGGTCATGGAGCCGCCGAGCCCGGTGCCGATCTGCTCACCGCGTTCGGCGGCGGCCGCCGCCGTGATGACGACGGGGTTGAGGGAGCCGAGCTCGCCGTGGAAGGGGATCGGGGTGGGCCGGGCCGCAGCCGCGTCGAAGAGGGCCCGGCCACCGCGGATCGAGCCGGTGAACCCGGCGGCGGACACGAGGGGGTGCTTGACCAGCTCGACGCCCGCGTCGAAGCCGTGCACCACGCTCACCACGTCCTCGGGCAGCCCGTTCTGTGCGGCCGCCCTGCGCAGGAGCGAGGCGCAGAGTTCGGAGGTGGCGGGGTGGTCGGGGTGCGCCTTGACGACGACCGGGCAGCCGGCCGCGAGCGCGCTCGCGGTGTCGCCACCGGGGACGGAGAAGGCGAGCGGGAAGTTGCTGGCCGCGTAGACGGCGACGACGCCGAGCGGGATCTTGTAGCGGCGCAGGTCCGGCCAGGGCGGGGTCCTGCTGCCGTCCTCGTGGTCGATGTGGATGTCGAGGAAGGACCCCTCCTCGACGACCTCCGCGAAGGCCCGCAACTGGGCCGCTGTACGGGCGAGTTCGCCGGTGAGCCGGGCCGGGCCGAGTGCGGTCTCCGCGTCGGCGGCCTCGATGACGTGCTCCTTGGCCCCGGCGAGCAGATCCGCCGCGGTCCGCAGGAATGCGGCGCGCACCGTGCGGTCGGCCAGCGCGTCGCGTACGGCATGCGCGGCCCGGACCACGCGGTCGACCTCCTCCGCTGTAGCCTCCACCGCAACCTGCTCACGCGGGTTCCCGGTTCGGGGGTCGACACTCCAGACTGGTGCTGCTGCCACCGTGTTTCCTTCCGGTCCACTGCCACACATCAGGAGTTGTTCGGTATTCTGAACAGAGTTCCTGATCGTGAATATGCAGGGGACTCTATTTCCGGGCGTTCCGTGTTGGCAAGAAGTCGCAGCGTTGCGCAGGTTGTACAAGAAGGCTGGAAGGGGCATAGGGCGATGTCGGTTGCCGAGTCCGGTGGGACACAGGTCAAGTCTGCGGTACGGACGGTGGAGCTCCTCGAATACTTCGCGGGGCGCCCCGGTATGCACTCACTGGCCGCCGTGCAGGAGGCCGTCGGTTATCCCAAGTCCAGCCTCTACATGCTGCTGCGCACGCTCGTGGAGCTGGGCTGGGTCGAGACCGACGCGACGGGCACGCGGTACGGGATCGGGGTGCGCGCCCTGCTCGTCGGCACCTCGTACATCGACGGGGACGAGGTCGTCGCCGCCGCCCGTCCGACCCTGGACCGGCTCTCCGACGACACCACGGAGACCATCCACCTGGCCCGTCTGGACGGGACGAACGTGGTGTACCTCGCCACCCGACAGTCCCAGCACTACCTGCGTCCCTTCACCCGCGTCGGCCGCCGGCTGCCCGCCCACTCCACCTCGCTGGGCAAGGCGCTGCTGGCCACCCACAGCGACGAGCAGGTACGCAAGATGCTGCCCGAGACGCTGCCCGCGCTGACGGAGCACACCCTCACCGACCGCGAGAAGCTGATCGAGGAACTGCACCTCATCCGCGAGCAGGGGTACGCGGTGGACCGTGAGGAGAACACGCTGGGACTGCGCTGCTTCGGGGTCGCGATCCCGTACCGCACCCCGGCGCGCGACGCGATCAGCTGCTCGGTGCCGGTCGCCCGGCTCACGCCCGCGCACGAACAGATGGTCAAGGACGCCCTGTTCGACGCCCGCGACCGGCTGACCCTCGCGACCCGGAGGCTCTGACACCGTGCGACTCACACTGCGCGAGGTGCGGGACGGCGACCTTCCGCTGTTCTTCGCGTTCATGAGAGACCCGGAGGCGGTCCGGATGGCAGCCTTCACCAGCGCCGACCCCTCCGACCGCGCCATGTTCGACGCCCATTGGCAGCGCATCCGCGCCTCCGACACGGTGATCATGCGCACGGTGCTCGCGGACGACGTGGTGGTCGGCAGCGTGGGGGTGTACGGGCCGCCGGCCGAGCGTGAGGTGACGTACTGGCTGGACAGGGCTCACTGGGGCAGGGGGCTGGCGACCGCCGCGCTGCGGGCAATGCTCGACGCCGTACCGGAGCGTCCACTCCATGCGCGGGCCGCGGCCGACAACACCGGTTCGGTGCGGGTGCTGCAGAAGTGCGGGTTCACCGTGACCGGCGCGGACCGGGGCTATGCGCACGCCCGGGGCGAAGAGACCGACGAGGTGCTCCTGCGGCTGGACGCCTGACACACCGGCCGCCGCACGGAAGGGCGAGGGCCTCTCCCCCGTGCGGCGGAGGCGGATCGTCGCAGCGCAGGACGTGCGGACGAGCGCCGCACGGAAGCGTGGGTGTCATGACACAGACACCGCTCGCACCCCGCACCCGCAGCGCCCCACCACCCGTCCGTACCGGCCGGGCCCGCGTCCTGCTCCGCATCCTCGCAATCGTCTCCTGCCTGCCCTATCTGTCGCTCAAGGTCGCCTGGATCGCGGGCAGTCACCTCGGCATCCCGGACGGCAGCCCTCTGCTCGACCACCCCACCACGATGGCGGTGGCCAACGGCGGGACGGTGCTGATGGACGGCAGCGTGATCGTCCTCGCCCTGCTGCTCACCCAGACCTGGGGCCGGCGCGTCCGGGCCTGGCTGCTCGTCCTGCCGGTGTGGATCGCGAGCGGGCTGCTCCTGCCGATCATGGCCGGCTTCCCGTTGCAGCTGCTGGTCGGCGCCCTCAGCGGCAGGGGTCCGGGCACCGCCGACTCGCGTTCCTTCCTGGACGACTGGGTGTTCGCGGTCGTCTACCCCGGCTTCATCGTCCAGGGCCTCGCGCTCGGCACCCTGTTCGCCCTGTACGCGCGGGACCGCTGGGGCCACCTCTGGCAGGGCGCCCTGCGCGATCTGCCCCCGAGCCCCACCGGTCCCGCCCTGCGCGTCGGCGCTGTCGCCGCCTCGCTGCTCGCCGTCGTACCCGCCACGATGCATCTGGCCTGGGCCGCGGGTTCGACCGCGGGCCTCGACGGAACCCGGATCGCGGAACGTACCGACGACTTCTACGCGCTCCAGGCGCTCGACGCCCTCTTCGTCGCCGCCGCCGTCGCGGGGGTGCTGCTGCTCGCCTTCCGCCGCATCGGCGGACTCTCCCTCGAGGTGCCGCTCGCGCTTGCCTGGGCCGGCTCCGGGGCGGCGGCCTGCTCGGGCGGCTGGCTGAGCATCGCCTCACTGGCCGGCGTCGAGGAGATGGCCGACCGGCCCACGGCCGGGATGGGCCTGACCTACGCTGTGCAGATGTTGGTCGGGATGCTCGTCGTCACCTTGGGCGCGTACTTCTTCGCGGAGCGCGCGGCGACGGCGAAGACGGCCGGCCCCCGCGCGTGACCCTGCTCCTCGGGCGCCGGGCCCGGCTGCGCTGGCTGCATCTGATCATCGGTGGCGCGCTGCTGATGCCGTACTTCCTGGTCGGCACGGTGATCGTCGGCTCGTACAGTTCCGGAGCCGTCCTCTCCTCGCCCGCCGACCAGTTCACCGCGTTCGCGTTCGCGCTGCCGATGGCCGCGGTCACCAGCCTCTTCCCGCTCGTGCGCCCGCTGTCGGTGGCGGCGGCCCGCGCCCTGTGCGGGATCCCGGCACAGGGGCTCGCCGACGGTCCCGCCAAAACCTGGCAGGCGCGGGCCCGGACCTCGGGCTGGTTCACCCTGCATGTGGCGCTCGGCGGCGTCATCAGCGGGCTGACGCTCGCGCTGACCCCGTTCGCGGTGGGCGTGATGATGCTGCCGTTCTTCCCGAGTGTGCGGGATTCGCCGTCGCTGGGTCTGCCCGAGGTGCTGGACCGGCCCTGGATCCTCGCCCTGGCGCCGCTCGCCGGGCTCGCGATGCTGGTGGCGCAGGCCGGCTGTGCGGCCGCGGCCGGTGCGGTGCTGGCCGGCCGGGCTCCGGTGCTGCTGGGTCCGACGCCCGACGACCGACTGGCCGCCGCGGAGCGCCGGGCGGCCGATCTGGCGGTACGCAACCGGCTCGCCCGGGAGCTGCACGACTCGGTGGGGCATGCGCTGAGCGCGGTCACGCTCCAGGCCGGTGCGGCCCGCAGGGTGCTGGACAGCGATCCCGCGTTCGTACGGGAGGCGCTGACGGCGATCGAGGAGACGACGCGCCGCACGGTCGGCGAACTCGACACCGTACTGGGCCTGTTGCGGCACGGGGAGGACGAGGCGCAGGGCCCTGCGCTCGATGCGCTGGACGGGCTGTTGGCACACTGCGGGATCCCCGTGGCGTACACGGCCGGGGGCAACCCGGAACAGGTTCCGCACGCCGTGTCCAGGGAGGCGTACCGGATCGTGCAGGAGGGCCTGAGCAACGCGCTGCGGCACGGCGGCAGCGGTACGCGGGTCGAGCTCCGGATCGCGGTGGACGCACGCGAACTGGAGATCACCATGGACAATCCGCTGCCCGGCCGGGTGGCGGTGGTACGTCCCGGAGGCGGGCGCGGGCTGCGTGGCATCGCCGAACGGGCCGTGCTGCTGGGCGGCAGCACACGCTCGGGACCGGGCGCCGACGGCGTATGGAGGCTCACCGCCCGCCTCCCCCTGCACAGCCCCGGACGGGAGAACCCATGAGCGGCGGCACGGTCCGTATCGTCGTCGCCGACGACGAGTGCATGGTCCGTACGGCGCTGCGCGTGATCCTCGACGCGGAAGCCGGCCTGGAGGTCGTCGGCGAGGCGGCCACGGGCGCCGAGGCGGTTTCCGTGGTCCGTGAGCTGCGGCCCGATGTGGTGCTCATGGACGTGCGGATGCCGGAGATCGACGGCATCCGGGCAACCGAGCAGATCCTCGGCACGCTGGATGATCCGCCGCGGATCGTCGTCGTCACCACCTTCGAACACGACTCCTACGTGTACGAAGCCCTGCGCGCCGGGGCCGCCGGCTTCCTGCTGAAGCGGGCCGCGGCCGAGGATCTGGTCCAGGCGGTACGGCTGGTGGCCCGCAGCGACTCGCTGCTGTTCCCCGCCGCGGTGCGCGGCCTGGCCGCCGAGTACGGCAGGCGGCAGGCGGCCGCCGCGCCGCCCTGGGTGGCGCGGCTGACCGAGCGGGAGGCGGAGGTGCTGCGGCTGATGGCGGCGGGCCTGACCAACGCGGAGATCGCCGGGCGGCTGACGGTCGGGACGGCAACGGCGAAGACGCATGTGGCGGCGGTGCTCGCGAAGACCGGGGCCCGGGACCGTACGCAGGCGGTGATCGCGGCGTACGAGTCGGGGTTCATCACTCCTGGCCGACCGCTGCGGCCCCGAGGGAACGGCAGCCTGAGAAAAGGGTGAGAAGGGACACGAACGGGAACGTCCCGGGCGCCCCCGCTCGTCCCTCCAGCGGGATGAACAAGACAATCAGGCGCGCTTCGGTCTTCTGTCTGCTGATGGTTCTCGCCCTGCTGGTGCGGGCGACCTGGGTGCAGGCGTACGAGGCCCGGGCGCTCGCAGACGACGAGCACAACCGGCGGAACACGATCGCGCAGTACGCGCAGCCGCTCGGTGACATCATCGTGGCCGGCTCGCCGGTCACCGGTTCGAAGGAGACCAAGGGCGGCGATCTCCGCCACAAGCGGACCTACACCCAGGGTGAGCTGTACGCCGCGGTCACGGGCTACAGCTCGCAGGCCTACGGCGCCACCCAGCTCGAAGGCATCTACAGCGATGTGCTCGACGGCACCGACGACCGGCTGAAGGATCCCGCCGCGGTGCTCACCGGCGAGCAGACGGCCCCGGGCCAGGTGCTGACGACCATCGATCCGGACGTCCAGAAGGCGGCCTTCGAGGCGCTCGGGGACGACCGGGGCGCAGCCGTCGCCATGGATCCGGAGACCGGCCGGATCCTCGGAATGGTCTCCTCCCCGTCGTACGACCCGTCCGGCATCAGCGGGACGACCGACGGCGACACCTGGCAGAAGCTGCTCGACGACAAGGACAAACCCCTGGTCAACCGGGCGCTGCGGCAGCCGCTCCCGCCGGGCTCGACCTTCAAGCTGGTGGTGGCGTCGGCGGCGCTCGAGGACGGCCTGTACGACTCGGTCGACGAGCCCACCGACAGCCCCGACCCGTACACCCTGCCGGGCACGACGACGGTCCTGACGAACGAGAACCCCTCCGCCCCCTGCGAGAACGCCACGCTGCGCACCGCGCTCCAGTACTCCTGCAACAACGTCTTCGCGAAGGTGGCCGCCGACCTCGGCCAGGACGAACTGAAGGCGATGGCGGACGCGTTCGGCTTCGACACCGAGAAGCTGGACGTGCCGGTGCGGGCCGCCGAGAGCGTGTACCCGACGGGCATGGACAAGGCACAGACCGCGCTGACCGGTATCGGCCAGTTCGAGGTGACGGCGACACCGATGCAGATGGCCATGGTCTCGGCGGCCCTCTCCAACGGCGGTGAGCTGGCCGCGCCGCACATGGTCTCCAAGGTGACCGACGCCGGCGGTTCCGCGTTGCAGGAGTTCGAGGACGGCGACACCGAGCGGGTGGTCTCGGAATCGACGGCCGAGCAGCTGCGCAGTGCGATGGTCACCGTCGTGGAGAAGGGCACCGGCACCAACGCCCGGATCGGCGGTGCGGAGGTCGGCGGCAAGACGGGTACGGCGCAGAACGGTGTGGACAACAGCAACACCCCGTACGCCTGGTTCACCTCGTACGCGAAGGACGGGTCCACCGGGAAGCAGGTCGCGGTCGCGGTGGTCGTCGAGGACTCGGGGGCGGCCCGCTCGGAGGTCAGCGGCAACGGGCTGGCGGCGCCGATCGCACAGAAGATGATGAAGGCGGCCCTGGAGAGCTGACAGCCGGTGGGTTCCGGCGGCTGCCGGAACCCACCGGGCCGGTTGCTTCACCCCGAGCAGCTGCTCGATCGGGTCGATGGCGAAGTGCACCGCGAACAGCTCCGAGGTGCCCCGCAGCAGCCGGTGGATCTCCCGGGCCCTGCCGAGAACGGTCTTGATCACGACGCAGGCGAGGAAGCCCGCCCCGATGCCGTTGGTGATCGAGTACGTGAAGGGTGAAGAACCCGCGACGGGTGGCTGGATTGTTCACCTGTCGCAGGGGGTTCTGGTTTTCGCTGTGTTACGCCTTACTGGGTACGCACCCTCGTCGAAGCGCTTCCGGGGTGCGCGTTGGTACGCTCTCGTCCCCGCGGGCTGAAGTGAGAACGTACACAGCGCCTTCGAGCGTGCAGGGATCCGAGTGCAGAGAGAGGTACCCGTGGGCACAGTCGTCGACGATGCTGCTGCTGCCGAGTTCCATGCGTTCTTCGAGGCGCACTACGCCGAACTCGCCCGGCTCGCCCATCTGCTGACCGGTGAGGCCGACGCGGCGGACGACCTGGCGGCCGATGCGCTGATGGCGCTCTGGCACCGCTGGGACCGGGTCAGGGGCGCCGACCACCCCGTCGCGTACGCGCGCGGGGTCGTCGCCAACCTGGCCCGTACGCGCATCCGCAGCGCCGTGCGCGAGCGCCGCAGGATCGCGCTGTTCTGGGCGCCGCGCGGGTCCGGGGACGGATACGCCGTGGACGACCCCGATGTGTCGGCGGTGGTGGACGTGCAGGGGGCCCTGCGCAGGCTGCCGTTCCGCAAGCGGGCGTGCGTGGTGCTGCGGCACGCTTTCGATCTGTCCGAGCGGGACACCTCGCTGGTGCTCGGGATATCGGTCGGTACGGTGAAGAGCCAGACCTCGCGCGGTGTGGCGGAGCTGCAACGGCTGCTGGGACCCGAGGTCCCGGCCGCGCAGGTGCAGGTGGCCGTCGCGGGGCAGCGCAGCGGAGGAAGGCACTGATGGACGACGACCTGCGCGAGCGGCTGCATCACGCCGCCACTTCGCACCGCCCCGACCGGGAGCGGATGCTGGCCCGGATCGAGCGCGGCATGACCGAGGAGCCGCCGGCCGGCCGGTCCCTGCGCGCACCGCACGCCGCGAAACCGTGGCTTCGGGTCGTGGGCGCGACTGCGGCGGTGTGCGGGGTGCTGGCGGTCGGCGCGGTCACCGTCGTATCGGCGGGGCAGGGTGAGCCGGACAAGGGGCGGGCGGGGCAGCAGGTGGCCGCCGATCCCGTGTCACCCGCTCCTGCGTCGCAGGCCCCCTCGCGGGGCGGTGCGCTGCCCGCCGAGAACGGGCCGCTGTGGTCGGACGGTTCGGTCGACCCCCACAGCAACAGGTACTGGGCGCAGAGCAATGTGACGCTCAGGACCACGCGGCCGCTCTCCGCGCTCACCGTCGAGCTCCGGGTCGCACTGAACGGCGGGGTGAACACCACGGGCTCCTGGCGCTCCCTGCCGGAGGAGGACTTCGTGGCCTCCGCACAGGAGGAGGACGGCTTCCTCGTCTACCGGTGGACGCTGAAGCCGGGACGGAACGTGCGGGCAGGTACGTACACCTTCGCGGGGCAGTACAACCACGCGGAGGGCGTCCGCGACGCCGGGCGGGACGACTACACGGCGCGGGCCCGCGCCGCCGGTGAACCGGCCTCGGTGGGCGGCGACTTCTCCGAGTCCCGCTGAGCGCGGAGCCCGGGGGAAATTGATCCGGAGCAGCGGCAACCCTTTCGCGGGGCGGTGGCGACCAAGAGGCGGAACACTCCCCCACCCCCTAGGAACGGAACACCGACTATGAGGGAACGAGCCGCACGCCGGCCCACCCACCGGCGCCGCCCCGGCCGCCGCCGCATGGCCGCCGCGCTGACCGCGGCGCTGGGTCTCACCGGCGCCGCCCTGGCCACCAACGTGATGCTCCAGCCGGCCGGCGCGGCCGCCGCCGCGGTGCCCGCCTGGCCCACGGCCAAGGGCAGCCAGGCCGTCTCGTCGACCATCGAGGTCTCGGGGACGTACGACGGCGGCCTGAAGCGCTTCTACGGGAGCGGCGACCTCGGCGACGGAGGCCAGGACGAGGGCCAGGACCCGATCTTCAAGCTGAAGGACGGGGCGACGCTGAAGAACGTCATCCTGGGCTCGCCCGCCGCCGACGGCATTCACTGCTCCGGCAGTTGTACGCTCCAGAACGTCTGGTGGGAGGACGTCGGCGAGGACGCCGCGTCCTTCAAGGGAACCTCGTCGGGTGCCGTGTACACGGTGAACGGCGGCGGTGCCAGGAAGGCCTCCGACAAGGTCTTCCAGTTCAACGGCGCGGGCAGTTTGACCATCACGAAGTTCCAGGTCTCCGACTTCGGCAAGCTGGTCCGTTCCTGCGGCAACTGCTCCACGCAGTACAAGCGCACCATCACCGTCAACGACGTCGATGTGACCGCGCCGGGCAAGTCCCTGGTCGGCATCAACACCAACTACGGGGACACCGCCACCCTGCGCTCGGTACGCATCCACGGCGACAGCAGCAAGAAGATCAAGCCCTGTGTCCGCTACACGGGCAACAGCACCGGCGCCGAGCCGAAGGAGACCGGCAGCGGCCCGGACGGCACGTACTGCCGCTACTCCTCGTCGGACATCAGTTACGACTAGGGTCTCCGTCGGGATCAGGCACAGGGGCCACGGTCCGCGCGGGCAGCGCCGGACCGTGGCCCTTCGCAGCCTCAGGGGCGATTGCCGAACCAGAACGGTTGCACCACCTGTGAGCACCGCTCGGCGGGGCCGGTCGGCCTCGTCGTCCTCGCCGTCGCCGTCGCCGTCGCCGAAATGTCGGACCTCACGCTCCTCCACTACGCTGCCGACTTCGAAACGATCACGCGCCGCACGGATCTGCGGACCCGTTGGCCCGCCGAACCCGGCACCGCGCAACGGGCCGGGCGGCGACCGGCCCGGTGTCCGGCCAGGCGTACCCGTTCGATGATCCCGACGGTCACACGCCGGGCCGCCAGTCGCCGAGGTAGTGGGCGAGGGTGTGCGAGCGGGCCTCGGACGCGCCGAGCTGGGGGCGGTTGCCGGGGACGGTGATGCGTGCGCCGGGACCGGTGTTGCGGTATTCAGCGAAGCGCTGGTCCTGCCAGGGGAAGCCTGCGGACATGGTGGCGTAGGGCGTGGCGGCGTCGATGCCCGCGCCGAGGTGGCTGTCGCGGACGGTCAGCATCGGCCGTGCGGTGAGGTCGGACGAGGGCACCCAGGGGCGGGCCAGTTTGTAGTACGCGTCGGGGGCGGTGCTGGTGACGCGGGAGCCGAGGACCAGGTAGCCGTGCGGGTTGGCACCGGCGGTGCTGGGCGCGAAGACGAAGCCGTACGGGGCCGATGCGAGGTCGGTACGGGTCAGGGTGCGGAAGTGGCAGCGGTCGTAGACGGCGGTGGCGCGGCCGAACACGAAGTCGACGTCACCCTCCATGAAGCAGTCGCGGTAGTACTGGCGGGCGAACGCGGTCAGGGAGAGCGAGTCGGCGTACAGCGTGTCCTGGTGGCCGAGGAAGCGGCAGCGGTAGAACGCCGAACGGTCGCCCTGGACCTTGATGGCGACGGCCTGGGTGCCGGTGTACTCGGGGTTGTCGGAGCGCAGCCAGTCGTTGGCGAAGGTCAGGTCGCGGGCGGTGAAGTCGGCGGCCTGGACCGTGACCGTGGCCGACCCGCTGGTGCCGTAGGTGCCCGAGCCGTCGGGCTTGGGGGTCCCGGCCGCGTTGTTGTGCACGATGACGGTGTCCCGCGGGTCGCCGCTCGCACCGATGAGGGTGAGACCGGCCCGGTCTGCCGTGACGGTGAGCGTTCCGCGGTAGATGCCGGGGGCGAGCACCAGGGTGTGCCCCGTACCGGTGGCTGCGGCCACGGCCGACCGGACGTCGGTGTGGTCGCCCCGGCCCCGCGGGTCGACGTAGAGCGTGCGGGAGTCCAGGCGGCGGGCCGGTGAGCCGTAGCGGCCGAACGGGCGGTGCCGCGCGGGCCGGGCGTGTGCGGTGGGTACACCGACGACGAGGGCGGCGCCCGCGCCGGCGAGCAGTGACAGCGCGCTGCGTCTGCTGGGCATGGCGGTACTCCTGACGTGGGAGGCGGGGAGTGGGGGCCGGAGCGGCTCTCTCCGGGGTGGTGGAGAGAATGCGGTGCCGCTCCGGCCGGTTCAGGGGTGCGTCCTCAGCGGCCCGATGCCTTGCCCGCTCCGGCCTTGAGGGCGACGAGCACGGGGACGACGAGCGGGTGGTCGACCTTCGTGCGCAGCTCGGGTGTCCAGCCGGCGCCCTCGGTGAGTTGCTCGGCGGGCACGCCCGCGTTGTGCACGGCGATCAGGTCGGTCTTCCGCCCGTTGACGTAGTTGTCGTCCGCGGTGAGCGAGGACTCGGACCACTTCTTGAGGATGGTCGCCTTGTCGAAGTCGCGGGTGACGGAGAACGCGTTGTGCTCGGCGACGAGCTTGGATTCGGCTCCGATGCCGTACGAGTAGCCGTAGGCGGCGCCCTCGGTGGCGACGAAGTGGTTGTTGTACGAGTCGACCTGGCCGAAGCGGACCCGGGGCGCGCGCTCCTTCACGTCCTTGAAGAGGTTGTGGTGCAGCGTGACGCGGAGCTTGCCGCGGTCGCTCGCCCCGGCGCCGTCGCTGTTGCCGATGAGCATGGTCTTGTCGTGGTCCTTGAGGACGTTCCACGAGACGGTGACGAGGTCGGCGCCGCGGACGATGTCGAAGAGCCCGTCGTGCTGCTGGAACACCTGGCCGAAGTAGTGGGGCTGGTCGGCGTCGGGCCGGTCGCCGTCACTGAAGGTGTTGTGGTCGACCCAGACGTGGGTGGAGCCGTAGACGACGAGGTTGTCGTACTCGGAGTTCCAGGCGCCGTTCGCCCCGTCGGTGGGGTCCCACTGGGGGAAGCAGTCGTAGGTGTCCTCGAAGGCGATGTTGCGGATGATGACGTTGGAGACGCCCTTCACCTGCAGGCTGGCGCCGATGATCGTCGCGTCGTTGCCGACACCGACGAGCGTGGTGTTGGACGGGACGTTCACGTTGACCGCGGCCGCCTGCAGCTTCGCGGAGGCCACGCGGGCGTCCTCCAGCGGACCCGACGGGACCTCGGCCGTGCCCCAGACCGCGGGGTCGTAGGCCGCGAGGTAGTTCTCCAGGGTGTAGCCGTCCTGCTCGTACTCCTCGCAGCCGATCGGGGTGCCGTTGACGTCGGAGTTGCCGTGGATGGTGCCGGCGATTCTGATGATCTTGGGGGCGTCGCCCGCGTCCTCGAAGGCCGCGATGAGTTCGGCGCGGTTCGTGACGGTGTAGATGTGATCGGGAGTGGCAGTCGAGCCGCCCGTGGTGGAGCCCTCGGCCGCGGCCCAGCCGTCGCCTGCGGGAAGTACGGCGCGCTCGATCCCCTTGCCGTGGTGGTGCGCGGCCGCCTGGGCGGGGACGCTCACGGCGAGGGCCAGCGAGGCGCAGCCCAGCACCACGGCGGTGGCACGGGCATGAGACATGCGTGCGGGCATGGCGAATCCTTAACTGTCGTACGGGAGAAAGATGATGATGAAGCGGTTCAGGCCTGCGGCCAGGTGATCCACTCGACAGGGACCGGCTCGTCGAGACGGCGCAGGTCCCGCGCGGCGAGCACGCGCTCCTCGCCGAGGGCACGGGCGATCGCCCGGGCCACGTCGATCGCACCCGCAGGCCTGAAGTGGGTGTTGTCCTGCTTGCCGTCCGGGTAGTTCGGGGACTCCCCCGGCTCCAGCCGGTTGAAGAAGGGTTCGGTCCCGTCCGGGCCGAGCTCCTGCCAGCGGGCGAGGGAGAGCGCCTGGAGGTCGAGCAGCGGCACATGCTCCTCGGCCGCCAGGGCGCGCATGGCGGCGGGGTACTCGCCGTGGGTGGGCCGGGCGGTGCCGTCGGCGGCGAAACGGCGTCGCTCCACCGGGGTCAGCAGCACGGGCTCCGCCCGGCGGTCCCGTGCGCCCTTCACGTACTGGCGCAGGTACTCCTGGTACGTGGTGTACGGGTCGGTGCCGCGGGCCGGGTCCTCCGTCTTCTCGTCGTTGTGCCCGAACTGGACAAGGACGAGGTCGCCCGGCCGGACGCCGTCCAGGAGTGCGGTCAGGCGGCCTTCATCGATGAAGCTCTTGGAACTCCGGCCGTTCACCGCGTGGTTGGCGACGGTGAGCGCACGGCCGAGGAAGAAGGGGAGGGCCATGCCCCACCCGGTCTCGGGCGCGGCGTCGGCGTATTTCTGGGCGGCCGTGGAGTCCCCCGCGATATGGAGCGTCCGGGGCCGCGGCCTGCCCCCGCCGCCGTGTGCGAGCGCGGGGGTGGCGGTGAGTGCGAGCGGCAGCGCGAGGAGCGTGGCTGCCGCCTGCCTGCGAGTGAGTGACACAGCGTGACTGCCTCTCTCGTACGCCGCGCGCGTCCGACGTACTCGTACGACGTACCGGACGTGCTCGACGTACCTGACGTACCTGACGTACAAGGGGAGAGGGACCGGCGGCGGGGCGCGACCCGAACCGCCGCCGGTCCCCGGTCACCGGGGTGCCGACCGTGGCGAGACGGTCGGATCAGCCGTTGCCCAGTTCCTTCCACTCCTGCTGGGCGGTGTTCAGCTCGCCGGCCATCTTGTCCAGGAACTCCTTGGCCGTGACCTTGCCGAGCAGCAGCTTCTGGAACTCCGGCTCGTTGTCCGCCTTGCTGATGTTGTTCCAGTCGGGCAGGTAGTACGGCAGCTGAACGATCTTGGTGGAGCCGTCGGTGAGCGCCTTCGCGGCGAGCGCCGTCGGCTCGCTCTTGGTGATCCAGGGGTCCTTGGCCGCCTCGGTGTTGGCCGGGATGGCGCCCGCGGCCTCGTTCCACTTGCTGTTCGACTCGTGCGAGGCGGCGAACTCGATGAACTTCCAGGCCGCCGTCTTGTTGTCGCCCGCCCGGAACAGGCCGAGTCCGTCGACCGGGTTGGAGACCTGGACGCGGGTGTCACCCTCACCGATCGGCGCGGGGATGCCGGCGAACTTCTCCGCCCCCAGAGCCTTCAGGTGGTCCTGGTAGGAACCGAGGTTGTGGCTCAGCATGCCGATGGTGCCGGTGTCCCACTGGGCGACCATCTTGGTGAAGTCGTTGTTGACGTCGGCGGCGGGCGTCGTCTTCTTGAACAGGGCGGCGTACTTCTCCAGCGCGGCGACGTTCTTGGGGTCGTTGAGCGTCGTCTTGTCGCCGGCCCAGAAGTCCGTGATGCCGGACTGACCGTAGACCGCGTCCAGGGCCTGCGCGATGGAGCCGGCGCCGCCGCGGATGGTGTAGCCGAACTTGTTGTTCTTCGCGTCGGTGAGCTTGTCGGCGGCCGCGTAGAAGTTGTCCCACGTGGTGGGCGCCGGAAGGTTCGCCGCCTTGAACAGGTCGGTGCGGTACCAGAGCGCACCGTTGTTCGCGGAGGTCGGCACGCTGTACAGGTCGTCGCCCCGGCCGCCCGCGACCTTGACGCTGTCGACCATGCCCTCGACCAGCTTGCCGTTCAGCGACGACTCCTTGATCCGGTCGGTGACCGGCTCAAGGGCTTCCTGCGACACGATGTTGGCGAGGTATGCGGTTCCGACACCGCCCACGTCGGGCAGGCCTCCGCCCGCGATCGCCGTGTCGTACTTGGACTGGACGTCGGCGATCGGGATCGGGACGTACTTGACCTTGATGTCCGGGTACTTCTTCTCGAAGTCCTTGATGATCTCGGTCCAGATGGCGGTGCGCGGACCGCCGTTGTTGTCCCAGAAGGTGATCTCGCCCGAGCCACTGCCCTCCTTGCCGGAGCCGCTGCCGTCATCACCGCACGCGGTGGCCGTCAGGGCGAGCGCCGCCGTGAGGGACATCGCAGCCATGGCGCGCCCCCGCTGCGTCTTCGAGATAGTCATCGTCGGCTCTTCTCTCTCGGTACTGTCGGTGAAATCGCTGGTGTCGCAGGTGCTGTTCGTTACGTCCGTGGGGGGCGGTCTGTGGTGTGTACGGTCAGCCGCTGGTACGGAATGCGGTGAAGGCAGCCGTTCCGGCGGGGCCCGTCCCGGCCGGTGCGGTGGCGAAGAGGCCGAGCAGCGAGCCCACCCAGCGCCAGGGGGTGGCGGCGAAGACCTGGCCCGAGGGCCGGAATCCGTCGCCGGTGTCGGCGAAGAAGCGGCAGCGGGCCCCCGTGGTGACCTCGATGCTGAGCCGGACCCGCCCCTCGGGTGCCGCGCGGGCATGTGCGGCGTCCCGTTCGTGTTCGGCGACGGACTCGGCGTAGCGGTGCACGAGCCGGGCCGTTCCGTCATCCCCGGCCTCCAGCCCGATCCAGCTGAAGGCGTCGCCCAGCACCGCGAGTCCGGCCTTGGCACCGGGCTCCCGGCTGTTCAGCGTGAGGTCCACCTCGATGCCGAACTCCTCGGCCGGCAGCCGCTGGACCAGGACGTTGGGCAGGACCCGCAGATCGTGTGCGTACGCGGTCCTCACGCAGCTGAGCCGCAGCCCGTCACCGGCGTGCTCGACGGTCCAGCCGGGCCGGGGGGCCGCCGTCCACTGCCACTGTCTGCCGTATCGCCCGCCGGGGAAGTCGTCGCCGGAGGCCGGCGCCTCCACGGGTTGTTCGGGCGCCTCGGGCTTGGTGTGTACGGCGACGGGTTCTCCCCCGTCGCCGATGACCGGCCAGCCGTCGCCGTCGGCGGGCCAGCTCATGGGCTGGAGATGGACCACCCGCCCGTAGGCCCCCCTGGACTGGAAGTGCAGGAACCAGTGGGAGGACGGGGAGGAGGGGCCTTGTGCGGTCTCCACCCAGGCGCCCTGGTGCGGCCCGTTGACGTCGGTACCGCCCTGGGCCAGGACGACCTTCTCCTCGTACGGGCCGAAGAACTCCCGCGACCGGAAGGCACCCTGCCAGCCGGTCTCCACTCCGCCGGCCGGGGCGAAGATCCAGAAGTATCCGTCGTGGCGGTAGAGCTTGGGCCCTTCCAGGGTGAACCAGCCGGGGATCGTATCGGCGTCGACGAGGGTCTTGCCCTCGTCGAGCAGCTCGCGTCCGTCGGGGCTCATCCGGTGGCCGGTGAGCCGGTTCTTGATACCGGAGCGGGACTTGGCCCAGGCGTGCACGAGAAAGGCCTCGCCGGTCTCCTCGTCCCACAGGGGGCAGGCGTCGATGAGCCCCTTTCCCGCCTTCACGAGGTGCGGTGCGCTCCACGGGCCGCGGATGTCCTCGGCGTTGATCTGCTGGATGCCGTGGTCGGGGTCGCCCCAGAAGATCCAGAAGCGTCCGGCGTGGTGCCGCAGCGAGGGGGCCCACACCCCGCAGTCGTGGCGGGGCACGGCGAAGTCGGCGGCCGGTTCGAGGCGTGCGAGCGCATGGCCGATGAGACTCCAGTTGACCAGGTCGCGCGAGTGCAGCAGAGGCAGTCCGGGGACCCGGCCGAAGCTGGACGCGGTGAGGTAGTAGTCGTCACCCACCCGCACGACGTCCGGATCGGACCAGTCGGAGTTCAGGACGGGGTTGCGGTACGTGCCGTTGCCGAGGTCCGCGGTCCAGGGTCTGCTCACGCGGTCACCACCTTGCGGACGTAGCCGGCGGCGGTCTCCCTGTCGAGCGTGCCGTCGGCGATGACGGTGACCACCCGGCGTACGACGGTGGCACCGGCTGCGACGGGGAGCCGCCGGTCCGCAGCGAGGGAGGATCCGACGCCCGGGTACTCGGTGGTCCGTACGAACCATGGATCGCGCCGGGTCTCGTCGGTCGCCCCGGCGAAGACGAGGGTCCAGCCGTCACCGGTCAGGGCCAGCCAGTCGGCGGCCCTTCCGTGCACCGCCTCCTCGCCGTCGAGGGTGCCGCTGAACACGCCGGGCGGGGTGGGCTCCTTGGGGGCGCGCCAGAAGAAGCCGCCGTATCCGGCGCCGGGGCGGCCGTTGGTGGCGGGGCTGCCGATGGAGAGGTCCGTGCTGCCGCGGTTGGCCAGCGAGAAGGAGAAGTCCAGCGCCCAGGCGGTGTCGGAGAGTTCGCTGACGGCGACGGTCCGGTGCTCGCGCAGCAGCTCGGCGCCGTCGGCCTCCCAGCTGAGCTCCTCCACGAAGCCGTCCGGGTCGCGGAGCTTCCAGCCGAGGTGGCGCTGGACCCCGTGGTTGTCGAGCTCGGTGGGGCCCTGGTCGCGGACGAAGGTGCGCCCGCCCCAGAAGTTGTGTCCGGCCACGTCGGGGACGGCGACGGAGGCGCCCAGGTGGTGGATGTGGTCGGCGGGGCGTTCCTCGGTCACGGGGGTGCCCGCCAGGGTGGTGACGGGGTGGAGGTAGGGGCGGCCGTCCGTCCCGGGCCGGTAGCTGTAGCGGCCGACGGGGCGTCCGGCGCAGCTGAGGAGTGCGGTGGTCACGATGTGCTCACCTCGCTGGGTTGCGCCCAGGGGGCGCCGAGTTCGGAGAAGAGGGTGAGGGTGTCGGCCCCTGCGGCGACCATGGCGTCGATGCCGCGCACGATGCGCCGCACCCCGCCACCGGTCTCCGCGGGCCGGGTGTCCCAGGCGCCGGCGGGCAGCGCCGTGGGTTCCGGGGCGGTACGTACCGCTTCGACGACCCGCATGAACGCGCCGGTGCGGTGGGGCGGCACGATCAGATCCGTGCCCCGTACCAGGTGGTCGACGAGGTTCTCCAGGAGGTCGGTCCTCCCGTGCACGGCTTCCTCGGGACCGTGTCCCGCGCGCTGGACGAGGACCCGGTCCTGCTTGTACCAGAAGGTGATGCGCCCCCGGTCGCCGTGGACGATCACATAGGGCTCCCCGGCCTGCTCGGCGCAGAGGGTCACCGCGGCGGTGACCGGCAGCCCGTCGGTGGTGGTGACGCGGACACAGCTGGTGTCGTCCGCCTCGATGTCGTGGGCACGGAACAGCTCGGTCTCGATGGATGCCACGTCCTCGGCGGTGCCCCGGTCGGCGAGTTCGAGCGCCGTGGCGAGTGCGTGGGCCAGGGGGTTGGTCAGCACACCGTCGACCACATCCGTGCCGCCCAGCGTGCGGCGGCCGGCCCAGGGCGCCCGCCGGAAGTAGGCATCGTCGCGGACCCAGGCACCGGCGGCACCGATGCCACGTACGTTCCCGATGGCTCCGGAGCGTACGAGTTCCTTGATGGCGGGCACGGCGTGCGAGCCGAAGGACTGGAAGCCGACCTGGCAGGCGATGCCGGCCTCCCGTACACCGTCGGCCATGCGGGCGTAGTCGGCCCAGGTCGCGGCGGGCGGCTTCTCCAGGAGGAGGTGGACGCCGCGGGCCGCCGCGGTCAGGGCCAGAGCGGTGTGGGTCGGGATGGGGGTGCAGATGATGGCGGCACGGGCCCCGGTGGAGTCCAGGAGCGCCCCGAAGTCGGCGGACTGTTCGGGCATCTCACCGACGAACGCGTCGAGTTCGCCGTCGGTCAGCGGGTTCAGTTCGCAGATCCCGGCCAGCCTGACGAGGCCCTGGTGCTGGAGGCGGCGCATGTTGGCGAGGTGCCAGCGGCCGTGGCCCCGGGCGCCGGCCAGGACGAGGGGCAGCGGTGTCGTGGTCATCCGGCCCTCCCTGCTCCGGCCCCGCGGGCGACGTCGGCGGCGGCGCGTTCGGCGCTGTCGACCGGGCCGTGCAGGGCGGGTGTCCAGCCGGTGTCGGCGGCGAGATCGGTCTCGCTGCCGGAGTTGTAGGCGTTGTAGATGGAGACCAGGTCGACGGGGAAACCGTTGAACACGGTGCCGCGCTGGGTGAGGGCGCTGCCGTTCCAGCTCTTCAGCAGGTCGGCGACCTCGACGTGGCCCGGGCTCTCGAAGGAGTTGTTCTCCGCGACGATCCGGGACTCGGTCGAGACGCCGAGGGAGTAGCGGTAGTCGCCCTCCCCGGGGATGACGTAGCGGTTGTTGTAGAGGTGGACCTGGCCGAAGCGGACGCGGGGTGCGCGCTGCACGACGGAGTGGAACTCGTTGTGGTGCAGGGTGACGCGGAGCTTGCCGCGGTCGGTGGTGACGCCGTCGCCGTTGCCGATGAGGATCGCCTTGTCGTGGTCGGCGAACCGGCTCCAGGAGACGGTGACCAGATCGGAACCGTTGGTGATGTCGAGCAGCCCGTCGTGGCGCAGGTAGTTGCGCCCGAAGTAGGTGGGTTCCCGGTCGTCCGCGTGGCCCTTGTCGCTCGCGGTGACGTGGTCGACCCAGACGTGGGTGGCGCCGCGCAGCCACAGGGTGTCGTACGCGGTCTTCCAGTCGCCGAGTCCGCCGGTGTTGGGCTGCCAGACCGGGAAGCAGTCGTAGGCGTCGCGGAGTTCGAGGTTGCGGACGATGACGTTGTCGGCGTCCCTGACCTGCAGGCTCGCACCCTTGAGCACGGCACTGCGACCGACGCCGACGAGCGTGGTGTGGGAGCCGACGAGCAGCTCGACGCGTTCGGCCTGGCGGGCGGCGGACGCCTTGCGGGCGTCCTCCTGCGGCCCTGCGGGCTTGGCGCCGCCCCAGGTGCGGGGATCGTAGGCGGCGAGGTAGGCGTCGAGGCCGTAGCCGTCGGTGGCGTAGTCGGCGCAGTCCAGCCGCCGTCCCTGGTCGTCCGTGTTGGCGTCGATGGTCCCGGCGACACGGATGATCTTGGGTGCGGAGCTGCCGCCGTCGAGCGCGGCGACGAGCTGGGCCCTGTTGCGCACGGTGAACACGTGCGCGTCGTCGGCTGCCGAGCCACCGGTGGTCCCGGTGCCTTCGGCGGCCCAGCCGTCGTCGGCGGCGAGGACCTCCCGGCCGAGGTCCCGGCCGGCGGCGGGCGACTGCGCCGCCGGGGCCGGGGTGGCGGCCTCGGCGCCCGGCTGGAGGGCCAGGCTGCCGAGGAGCAGGGCGAGCGCGGCGGCGGCGCGGCGCGCAGCGCGGGGGCACAGGCGTGCGGTCATGTCCATCACCCCTTCACTGCGCCGGCGCTGAAGCCGGTGATGAGCCACTTCTGGATGAAGGCGAAGACGATCACCACGGGTACGGCGGCGATGACACCGCCGGCGGCCAGCGCCCCCAGGTCGACGCTGTCGGCGCCGATCAGGGTGTTCAGACCGACCGGGATCGTCTGCTTGTCCTGCTCGCTGAGGAACATCAGGGCGAACAGGAAGTGGTTCCAGCTGTGGACGAAGGCGAAGGAGCCGACGGCGATCAGTCCGGGGCGCAGCAGCGGCAGGACGACCGCACAGAAGGCCCTGAAGCGCGAGCAGCCGTCCACCCAGGCGGCCTCCTCCAGGGAGACCGGCACGTTCTTGATGAAGCCGCTGATCAGGATGATCGACAGGGGCAGCTGGAAGACGGTCTCCGCGATGACGACGCTCCCGAGGGAGTTGATCATCTGGAGGTTCTTGAAGATCTCGAAGAGCGGTACGAGCATCAGCGCGCCCGGGATGAACTGCGAGCAGAGCAGCGCCAGCATGAACGCGCTCTTGATCTTGAAGTTGAACCGGGCCAGGGCGTAGCCGCCGGCCAGCGCGACCAGGGTCGTGGCGATCAGCGTGCAGACACCGACGATCATGCTGTTCTGGAAGAAGAGCGCGAAGCTCCGCTCGTTCCAGACCTTGGAGAAGTGCTCCCCCGTCATCGGCCAGGGCACCAGCGAGGTGGAGCCCGCCGGCCGTACGGCGAACAGGAACATCCAGTAGAAGGGGATGAGCGTGAAGAGCAGGTAGATGCCGAGCGGCACGTAGATCTGCCAGCGCGGTACGTCGTCGAAGGCACGCTCGCGCTTGGTGCGGCGGGGCGAGGAGGGCGGCGGGGCGCTGTGTCGCACAGACCGTCCCGGGGCGCTGTTCTTCTCTGCGAGTGCGGCAGTCACTTGTGGTCGCCTCCGAACTTGCTCAGGCGCAGATAGACGATCGAGCAGAAGAGGAGGATCACGAAGGCGACGGTGGTGAGCGCCGAGGCGTATCCGAAGTCGTGGCCCTCGATGCCGGTATTGGCCACGTAGAGCGGCAGGGTGGTGGTTTCGCCTGCCGGTCCGCCGCCGGTGAGGGTGTAGAGGAGGTCGACGTTGTTGAACTCCCAGACACCGCGCAGCAGCGTGGCGAGGATGATCGCGTCCCGCAGGTGCGGGAGCGTGATGTGGAAGAACTGTCGCAGCCGGCCCGCGCCGTCGACCGATGCCGCCTCGTACAGCTCCTTCGAGACGGACTGCAGGTCGGCGAGGATGAGGATGGCGAAGAAGGGGACACCGCGCCAGAGTTCGGAGACGGTCGCCGCCCAGAAGACGGTCCCGGTGTCGGAGAGCACCGAGGTGCCGTATTCGCCGATTCCGGCGTCCGCGAGATAGCGGCTGAAGCCGGTCGAGGAGTTGTAGAGCAGGATCCAGATGGTGCTGGTCAGCACACCGGAGACGGCCCAGGGCGAGAAGACCATGGCGCGCGAGATGCCGCGGCCGATGAAGCTCTGGTTGACGATCAGGGCGAGCGCGAGACCGAGCGCGAGCTGCAGCGTGACCTGGGTGAAGACCCATTGGGCGCTGAAGCCGAGCGTCGGCCAGAACTGCTCGTCCTCGGTGAAGATACGGGTGAAGTTGTCGAAACCGGCGAAACCGTTCCGCCACGGCTTGGTGACGTTGTAGTTCTGCAGGCTGTAGTAGAAGACGCTGATCACCGGATAGGCGATGAAGCCCAGCATCAGCAGGCCCGCGGGCGCTATCAGCAGATACGGCAGGCGGCGGGGGGTCGCCGAGCGGCGCCGGGGCGCCTTGGGCGGCGGTGTGGCCACGGCTGCGGATTGGGCCATGACACGTCTCCGATCTCTGGGAAGTGCTGGATGTGCCGTGCGTTCATGCGTGTGCCGTGCGTTGGTGCGTGTGCCGTGCAAGCGCTTACCGCATGCCGTTCGGTGTACCGAACGGATCGGCGCGCGGAATTCTCTTCGCCCGGTTCAGCCCGCGTACGGGTCGGGCACATCTCCTTGCCTCGCCAGGAACGCGAAGTCGCATCCGGTGTCGGCCTGGGTGATCTGCTCCTGGTAGAGCGCCCCGTAACCGCGCCCGTACCGTGCGGGCGGCGGTGTCCACCGGGCCCTGCGCAGCTCCAGCTCCTCGTCGGGAACGTCGAGATGGAGCAGGCGCGCCTCGACATCCAGGGTGATCAGGTCACCGGTGCGCACCAGGGCGAGCGGCCCGCCGACGAACGACTCGGGCGCGATGTGCAGCACGCACGCCCCGTAACTGGTGCCGCTCATCCGGGCGTCGGAGATCCGCACCATGTCCCGTACGCCCTGCTTCAGCAGGTAGTCCGGGATCGGCAGCATGCCGTACTCGGGCATGCCGGGACCGCCCTTGGGCCCGGCGTTGCGGAGCACCAGCACGTGGTCCGGGGTGAGGGCGAGAGCCGGGTCGTTGATGGTGCGCTGCATCTCCTTGTAGTCGTCGAAGACGACCGCGGGACCGGTGTGACGCAGCAGGTGGGGCTCGGCGGCGATGTGCTTGATGACTGCACCGTCGGGGCAGAGGTTGCCGCGCAGCACCGCCACGCCGCCCTCCTCGGCCAGGGGGTTGTCCCGCTCCCGGATGACGTCGGCATTGTGCACCAGCGCCCCGTCGAGCTGTTCGCGCAGCGTGGTGTGCGCGACGGTGGGGCGGTCCAGGTGCAGTACGTCGGTGAGCCGCGCCAGGAATCCGGGCAGCCCGCCGGCGAAGTGGAAGTCCTCCATCAGGTACTTGCCGCCCGGGCGGAGGTTGGCGAGCACCGGGACGGTGCGGGCGATGCGGTCGAAGTCGTCCAGGGTGAGCTTCACCCCGGAGCGGCCCGCCATCGCGATCAGGTGGATGACGGCGTTGGTGGAGCCTCCGAGCGCGAGGACGGTGGCGACGGCGTCGTCGTACGCGTCCGCGGTGAGGATCTTCGACAACGTCAGCTGCTGCCACACCATTTCGACGATCCGGAGACCCGACTCCGCGGCCATCCGGTCGTGACCGGAGTCGACGGCCGGGATGGACGAGGCGCCCGGCACCGTGACGCCCAGCGCCTCGGCGGCGGCCGTCAGGGTCGACGCGGTACCCATCGTCATGCAGTGGCCGGGCGAACGGGCGAGCCCGTTCTCCAGCTCGGCCATCTCGCAGTCACCGATGAGCCCGGCCCGCTTGTCGTCCCAGTACTTCCACATGTCCGTACCGGAGCCGAGCACTTCGTTGCGCCAGTGGCCCGGCAGCATCGGCCCGGCGGGCACGAACACGGTCGGCAGGTCGACGGAGGCCGCGCCCATGAGGAGCGCGGGCGTCGACTTGTCGCAGCCGCCCAGCAGCACGGCGCCGTCGACGGGATAGGAGCGCAGCAGCTCCTCCGTCTCCATCGCCAGCATGTTGCGGTAGAGCATCGGGGTCGGCTTCTGGAAGGTCTCCGACAGGGTGGACACCGGGAATTCGAGCGGGAAGCCGCCCGCCTGCCAGACGCCCCGCTTGACCGCCTGCGCGCGGTCGCGCAGGTGGACGTGGCAGGGGTTGATGTCGGACCAGGTGTTGAGGATCGCGATGACCGGCTTGCCCAGGTGCTCCTCGGGGAGGTAACCGAGCTGGCGGGTGCGGGCGCGGTGGCTGAACGAGCGGAGCCCGTCCGTTCCGTACCACTGGTGGCTGCGGAGCTCCTCGGGAGCGATGCGCGTGCCGTCGGTGCCTGTCATATGGACCACCCTGCGACCAGGTCGGCGACCTCGGCGCGCTGCGCCTCGGGCAGGACCCTGCTCGGTGCGCGGACGTCGCGGCGGCAGAGCCCGAGCGCGGCCAGGGCCTCCTTGACGACGGTCACGTTGTTGGCGGACTGCCGGTCGGCGCGCAGGTCCTCGAAGCGGCGGATCTGCTCCCAGACCTTCATCGCCGCGGCGTAGTCGCCGGCCCGCAGCGCCTCCAGCATCGTCAGCGAGACACCGGGGGCGATGTTGACGAGGCCGGAGGTGAATCCGGTGGCGCCGGTGGCGAAGTAGGAGGGTGCGTACAGCTCGGCGAGTCCGGCGACCCAGACGAACCGCTCCAGGCCGGCGTCCCGGGCGAAGGCGCCGAAGCGGGCGGCGTCCGGGACGGCGTACTTCACACCGATGACGTTGGGGCAGCTGTCGGCGAGTTCGGCGAGCCGCTCACCGGCGAGCAGCGGGTTGCGGATATAGGGGACGACACCGAGCTCCGGAACGGCCTCGGCGATGGCCCGGTGGTAGTCGATCCAGCCGTCCTGCGAGACATAGGGGTGCACCGGCTGGTGCACCATCACCATCTCGGCACCGGTGACCCTGGCGTGCTCCGCGGCGGCGACGGCGGTCGGTACGTCATGGCCGACGCCCACGAGGACGGTGGCACGGCCGCCCGCCTCGTCGATGGTGAGCTCGGTGACGGCGCGCCGCTCGTCGGGGGTCAGCGCGTAGAACTCCCCGGTGTTGCCGTTCGGGGTGACGATGCGGACGCCACCGTCGAGCAGCCGTCGCAGCAGGGCGCGGTGCGCCGTGGTGTCGATGCTCCCGTCCGCGGCGAACGGGGTCACCGGGATCGCCACAACGTCTGCGAGGGCCGCCTTCAGCGGGGAGAGGTCCATGCGGACTGGCCTTTCGTCGAGGTGCTGGTGGTTGAGCTCCAGCTGGTTGTTCACGCCGCGTCACCCCCGTCTTCGTCGTCGGGGAAGGCGCGGCGTACGAACGACGCGATGTGGTCGTGCAGAGCCCCGGCCGCCGCAGCCGCGTCGTCCGCGAGGGCGAGCCGCAGGATCTCCCGGTGCTCGGCCGCCTCACGCTCCCAGGACGGGATGGTCGACCAGGCCACGGTCGACACGAGGGCGGCCTGATCGCGGATCTCGTCCAGCATCCGGGAGAGCAGCGGGTTGCCGCAGGGCAGGTAGAGCGCCCGGTGGAAGTCCCGGTTCGCCAGCGACCTGTCGGCCTTGTCGATCGCCGAGTCGGAGCGCTCCAGGGCTTCCTGTGCCGCGTCCAGCGAGGCCTTGCGGGTGATGGAGCGGCGCAGCGCCTCGGGCTCCAGGAGCAGGCGCACGTCGTACACCTCCCGCGCCATGGTCGCGTCGACGAGCCGCACGGTGGCGCCCTTGTACTGGCTCATGACGACGAGCCCCGTACCGGCGAGCGTCTTCAGCGCCTCACGTACAGGAGTCTTCGACACCCCGAACTGCGCGGCGAGCTCTGTCTCGACGAGCGCCTGCCCCGGTCTCAGCTGCGCGGTGAGGATGGCGTGCTTGATCGCCTCCAGCACGTACTGGGTCCGGGAGGGGATCGGGGTGGGCGCAAAGGTCATGAGTGAAGGGCTCTCGCATCTCGCGTATCGCGTCTCATATATGACGTACGAAGTACGACGCGATGAAAGTAGAGCGGCCGTGATGTTTCGTCAACGCTTCTGACAGAAGATGTTTCCGCGCATCTCCAGGGCATCCGACCGATGCCCGAGGTCGTCCTTAGTCGCCAGCATGGCCCTGTTGGCGTGGACCGGAGGCGAGTGCCCAGGTCACGGTGGTGCGAGGGCGGGCGGTGCCGTGGGCAGAGTGGTATGCGATCGGACGGCCCTGCTCGTTCTGGCGGGGGTGCTCGTCTCCGGATTCGGCACGTCCGCGATGTGGCTCACCGCCGGGATCTGGGTCAAGTCGCTCACCGGTTCGGACAGCCTGGCGGCCCTGACCGTGTTCGCGATGTGGGCGCCGGTACTGGCCGGCCCCGCCCTCGGCGCGCTCGCCGATCTGCTGCCCCGCAAACCGCTGCTGATCTGGGTGAATCTGGCCATGGCGGGGCTGATGACCTCGCTGCTCGTCGTCGATTCGGCCCGCCGGGTCTGGGTGCTCTTCGCCGTCCTGTTCGTCTACGGGGTGAGTGGCGTCCTGCTGGACGCGGCCGAGGCCGCACTGGTCGCCCGGGCGGTCGACACACAGCTGCTGGGTGACTTCAACGGGCTGCGGATGATGGCGAACGAGGGCATGAAACTGCTCGCACCGCTGGCGGGTGCGGGGCTGTTCGCGCGGTACGGCGGCGGCCCGGTGGTGCTCCTGGACGCGGTGACGTTCGCCCTGGCCGCGCTGGTGTTCGCGCAGTTGCGGGTACGCGAACCCGAGGGGACGGGGCGGGTGTCACAGCGGGGTGGCACGGCGGCGGGGATACGGCTGCTGCGCAGCTCGCAGACGCTGCGGCCGCTGGTGTACGCCGGGGCGCTGACGATGCTGCTCGCCGGGCTCAACGGTGCTGCGCTCTACGCCGTGATCGACGATGTGCTCGGCCGCTCCCCCGCCTACGCAGGGGTCCTGTACGCGGTCCAGGGCGCCGGTTCCGTGGCGGCCGGGCTGATGGCCGGGCCGCTGCTTCGGCGCATGCCGGAGCGGGTCTTCGCGGCAGCGGGGACCGCTGTGTTCGCGGTGGCGGTGGGGGCGCGGGCACTGCCCTGCGAGGCGGTGGCCCTGGCGGCGAGTGCGGCCATCGGACTCGGCCTGCCGTGTGTACTGATCGCCGCGATGACGGCTGTGCAGCGGGATACCCCGGACGCGGTGCTGGGACGCACTGCCGCTGCGGCCAACTCGCTGATGATGGTGCCGAACGCGGTGGCCCTGGCGCTCGGGGCGGGGCTGGTCGCGATGGTGGACGTCACCCTGCTGCTGCCGCTGACGGCGGTGGCAGGGCTGGTCACCGCGGCATGCCTGTGCACGGGCCGGCGGGGGCGGCTGACGGGCGCCCCCACCGGCCCGCGTCCGTCATCGCCCGACGCGTGAGAGTGCGTCGGCGACGGTCTCGAGATCCGGACCCGAGGCCAGCCCGGCGTGATACAGGCGCAGTTCGGTGGCGCCGAGCGAGAGCGCGTGCGCCGCGTCCCGCTCCAGCGTTCCGGGGCTGCCGCCCATGCCCGTGACCACACCGAAGTTGGCGGCCCGCACTCCGGACAGCCCGGCGAACGGGCCGAGCACCGCCTCGCGTGCCGCGTCGTCACCCGTGCAGGGCAGCACCACGCCGTCCGCGGTGGACAGGATGTGCGCGGCGTCGACTCCGACGTTGGCGCCCGCGCGGTACGAGGCGGGGTCGGCGTGCAGCAGTACCTGGAAGTCCGGGCCGCCTGCCGCCTGCCGCACCGCGGCGACGGCCGACTCCTGGAGCGTCCGGGCCACCTGGCCGCGCCACCGCAGGGTGGCATCGGCGAGGCCGGCCCCCAGCAGCTTCTCGACACCGGACCAGCCGGTCTCCCTGGAGCCGGATCCGGCCCAGACCGGCTCCAGGGCCCGGCGCACCGCCGTACCCAGCTCATCGGCGTCCAGCCCGTGCCCGCCGTAGCCGGCCCGGCACGCCGCGCAGAAGCAGAGCGACATCAGGTACTGCGCGGCGTCACCGAGACCCACCCCCGCGATCTTGTCGTGGGCGTGCAGATGGGCGAAGCCGTACCAGCCGCAGGACTCCAGCTCGGTGCCGCACGCACCGGGGCGTACGGCCGCCTCCGCCGCCAGGTCCACCAGGTAGGTGTGGACGGCGGGCTGCGCGATGCACGGTGCCCAGGGGTAGCGGTCGCCGTAGGCGTTGACCACGGAGGTGTCCGGGTGCTCGGCGCCCAGGCGGGAGTTGTGCGCGAGGACCACCCAGGAGTGCACCTGGAGACCGGCGCCGGTCAGGGCCTCGGCCGCCTCGGCATACGGATCCTCGCCCGTCACCCAGGTCTGCTCGTAGGGCCGCAGCTCGCGTCCGTCCCAGCGCGCCGGGTCCGGCGGGTAGAGCACCGCGGCGTGCTCGGCCGTGACGATCCGGCGGGCCGGGTGACGCGGGGTCAGGGCCCGGGTCGAGTGATACGCGGAGGCCAGAGTGACCTGCTGGACGCCGAGGTCCGCGACCCGGGCAGCCGCGTCCGGGTCCCCGACGACGTCCCAGGGGTAGAGGAAGGCGGAGGTCTTCACCCGCGCTCCTCCTGCCGGACCCCGTGCTTCTCCAGCAGGGCGCGGCCGCTCGCGATGATCGCGGTCAGTTCCTCGATGTGCTCGGCGGGCGGTTCGGTGAGCGGGGTGCGCACCTCGCCGACGTCCAGGCCCTCGAGCCGGACGCCCGCCTTCACGAGCGACACCGCGTAGCCGCGGCCCTTGGCGCGCAGTTCGACGAGCGGCCGGTAGAAGTGGTCGAGCAGCGCATTCACCAGATCGTCGTCGCCGGATTCCATCGCCCGGTAGAAGGCGAGGGCGATGTCGGGTGCGAAGGCGAACACCGCCGAGGAGTAGAGCGTGACGCCGATACCGCGGTAGGCGAGCCCGGTGAGCTCGGCGGTGGGCAGGCCGTTGAAGTACAGGAAGTCCTGCCCGGGCAGGCCGGTGCGTACGGCGCTGACGATGCGCTGCATCAGGTCGAGGTCGCCGCAGCCGTCCTTGAGACCGATGATCCCGGGGGTCTGCGCGAGGGCGAGGACGGTCTCCGGGGTGAAGACGGCGTTGTCGCGCTGGTAGACGATCGTCTCCAGGCCGGTGGCCGCGGCGAGCGCGGTGTAGTGGCCCAGCAGCCCTTCCTGGCCGGCGACGACGAGGTACGGGGGCATGGCGAGGAGTCCGTCCGCGCCCGCCTCCTCGGCGAGCTTCGCGTACTGGATCGCGAGCGCCGTGCCGTAGCCGGCACCCGCGACGACGGGCACCTGTCCGGCGGTCTCCTCGACGGCCGCGGCGACGACGAGCCGGAATTCCTCCGGCGTCAGCGCATGGAACTCGCCGGTGCCGCAGCAGGCGAAGACCGCTGCGGCTCCGGCATCGATGCCGGTGCGCACATGCGTACGGAAGGCGTCGAGGTCGACGGTGCCGTCCGGCCCGTAGGCAGTGACGGGGAAGAAGAGCGGCCCGGCGACATCGGTGAGTCGGGCGGCAAGGGGGGCTGAGGTCACGGGCGCTCCCTGAGCAGATTCAGGCGTGCACAATTCTGATCGGTGTCCATATTTCTGAACGCCGCCACGCTAAGGCAGCCGCGCGGCGCAGGTCAAGACGAGAACACCCAACCTGGAGGCGGAGCAGCTCACTCGGGGCCACACTTGACGTGATCCGCCAGGACTTCTTAGCTTGTCCATGCATGTGAATGTCGTCCATGGATTTGACGCATCGCGCCGATGTGTCATGCCTGCGTGCCACGCGTACCTTGCTGTCCGTACGCACCACCGCACGGCACGTCCGCGTACACCGCGCCCCCGTCCTGTGCCCGCACCGAGGAGATCCCCGTATGCCCGCTCCCCGCACCGTCCTGCTCACCGGCGCCGCCGGCGGCCTCGGCACCCTGATGCGGGGACTGCTGCCCGCGTACGGCTATGAGCTGCGCCTCTTCGACGTCATCCCGATCGAGGGCGAGCCGGACGCGATCACCGCCGACCTCGGTGACAAGGAGGCACTGCGGGAAGCCGTCCGGGGCGTCGACGCGATCATCCATCTCGCGGGCATCTCCCTCGAAGCCTCGTTCGACAAGATTCTGCGCTCCAACATCGAGGGCACCTACAACCTCTACGAGGCCGCACGCGAGGAGGGCATCGGGCGCATCGTGTTCGCCTCCTCCAACCACGCCGTCGGCTACACCCCGCGCCCGCTGCCCGGCGACCCGCTGATCCCGATCGACACCGCACGCCGCCCCGACACCTTCTACGGCCTGTCGAAGTCCTTCGGCGAGGATCTCGCGCAGCTCTACTGGGACAAGTACGGCGTGGAAACCGTCTCGGTGCGCATCGGCTCCTGCTTCATGGAGCCGACATCGGTCCGGATGCTGTCGGTCTGGATGAGCCCCGGTGACGGCGCGCGACTCTTCCACGCCGCGCTCACCGCCGAGGACGTCCGCCACACGGTGATCTACGGCTCCTCCGACAACACGCGCCTGTGGTGGGACCTGACGACGGCCAGGTCCCTCGGGTACGAGCCGAGGGACGACTCCGAGCAGTATGCGGACAAGCTCGTCGCCGAGCACGGTGAGCTGGACCCGGAGAACCCGGACCACGCCCACATCGGCGGCCACTTCGTCACGGACCCGCCGATGTGGCCGTACTAGTCCTTGCCGGGGCCGGTGGGCCGGGGACCGTGGGCCAGGACCGGAAATTCGCGCGACGGCGTACGGCGGGCGCGGGCAGCATGGGGCGCATGCCGAAGCCTTCCGGATTCCAGTACGAACAGCACACCGACGCGAGCGTCACGATCACTCATCACGGCCGCCCTGCGGGAACCCTGCGCGGCGGCCGTGCGGAGAAGTTCCTCGCCGAGGTGGCGTCCGGCGACGCCCAGCTCGTCATGGCCCGCTGGACGGGCACGTACAAGCACGGCAACGAGCGCACCGCCCGTAACCACCCCCGTAACCGGCCCGTGGGCGGGCGCTGAGCCGTACGGTGCATGTACCCGAAGGTAAGGGAACGGCAAAGCCGGGTCGTTCGTTAGCCCGTGCATGACCGTAATGACCCCCGGCTCGAACATTGCTCTCTCCGCCGTCCGCGTGGCGGTGGACGTCGCCGCCCCGGTGCGGCTCGACGTCTCGGGCCTGCTGCTCACCGCCGACGGCAAGGTGCGCTCCGACGACGATTTCATCTTCTACAACCAGCCCTCCGGCCCCGGCGTGACGTACCGCTCGGGCGGCGGCTCCGGGCCCGACGCGATCGTGGTGGACACCTCCGCGGTCCCGCCCGGTATCGAGAAGATCGTCGTCACCGCGAGCCCCGACGCGGCCGGCCAGACCTTCCAGGGTGTCGAGCCCACCGCAACCGTGCGCAACGCGGACGACGGCAGCGCGCTCGCCACCTTCACCCCGCCCCAGCTGGGCGCGGAGACGGCACTGGTGGTCATCGAGATCTATCTGCGCAACGGCGCCTGGAAGGCCCGCGCCGTCGGCCAGGGCTACGCCAACGGCCTGGCGGGCATCGCCACGGACTTCGGCGTGTCGGTCGAGGAGCCCGCCGCGCCCACCCCGGCCGCATCCGTCGCACCGGCCGCACCGGTCGCTCCCCCGGTGGTCGCTCCCGTGGACCCGCGGATCGCTCAGCCTGCTCCGCCCGCTCCGGCGGCACCGCCGGCCGTGGCACCCGCTCCCGCCCCCTCCGGCAAGATCAACCTCGACAAGGGCCGGATCAGCCTCCAGAAGAACCAGACCGTCTCGCTGGTCAAGGGCGGCCGGCCGCTGCTCTCCCAGGTCAAGATGGGCCTCGGCTGGGAGCCCGCGTTCCGTGGCAAGGACATCGACCTCGACGCCTCGGTGATCGCCTTCGGCCCCAACCGCAATCACCTGGAAAGCTGCTACTTCGGCAAGCTCTCCATCCTGAACGGCGCGATCCAGCACTCCGGCGACAACCTCACAGGTGAGGGCGCGGGTGACGACGAGGTGATCGTCGTGGACCTCGGCCGGATCCCCGCCGACGCGACCGGTCTGGTCTTCACGGTCAACTCGTTCACCGGCCAGAAGTTCACCGAGGTCGCCAAGGCCTACTGCCGGCTGATCGACGCGGCCACCGGCGAGGAGCTGGTCCGCTTCGACCTCACGGGTGCGGAGCCGCAGACCGGCGTGATGATGGCCAAGCTGATCAAGCAGTTCACCGGCGAATGGGAGATGACCGGCATGGGCGAGTTCGTGAAGTCGCGGACCGTTCGCGGCATGGTGAAGCCCGCCTCGAAGGCGCTGTAGCCCGAAGCCGCCCGAGCACCTCGCAACGGCTTCCGGGGCACCCGATGGGATTTCTCCTCAGGTGCCCCGGATCCGGAGAGTCTCCGGTCGGACGCTGTAGGTGCTCGTTCTCCCTCTCAGAGCTTGGTCAGCTTGGAGTACGGGCTCAGGATCCTCCCCTGTCGCCCCGAGAAGTCGATGAGCACTGCGTCGTTGTCGCCCTCGACAGCAAGGACTCGGCCGAGTCCGAACTGGTCGTGCGACACCCTGTCGCCCACATCGAAGCATTCGACCGGTGGGGCCGCCTGGGCCGGGCGGTTGAAGGGACTGGAAGGCAGGTGACGCCGGGATCCGGCTGACTGTTTCATTACATTGAGTATGCGCCTTGGGAGCGCCCGACGCCATGCCCGACCGCTCCCGGGGCCGCAGTAGTGCCGGATTCGTAATCAGCCGTTCCACGGCCAGTCGGCGCTCCTGCCCGCTTCCAGCAGGGGCACCATGCGGAATGCCGCATCGGAAAGCCCCCCGAAGGTGTGGCGGTTCTCGCTCCCCGACGGGCCGTGTCCGATCCGGTAGCCCGCGAGGTTCCAGGTGTATACCGGAACGGTCGGCGGGATCCGCGCGGTGGCGTCCCCGTAGTGCGTGAACGATGCCTGCTCATCGGTGACGATCAGCACCCGGTCGTGCTTCCTGTAGTGCCTGCGCACCGCCTCCACGGTGTTGGTGCCGCCCAGGCTGTGGAAGCGCTCCAGGACCTTCAGCACCGACTCGCCCCTGCGGTGGGCCACCGGCGCGCTGCTCGTACCGAACTCCACCAGGTCGGCATCGGCGGCCCGCAGCGCGAGCGCCGTGCCGAAGACGGCCGCGGCGTCGGCGCGGTTCAGCTGCGAGCGGTCCGAGAGAGGCGACCACATGGAGCCCGAGCGGTCGACGAGGATCAGGGTGCGTCCGGGCAGTGCCGGAATGTTCGCCAGCGAGTGCCCGAGCGCCTGCTCCAGCGGGTAGGACCAGCGCAGTGAGGGCGCGTGCCGGTAGGCCGCGAGGTAGCGGAAGGGGAACTGCCGGGAAGCCTCGACCGCCACCGGGTCGGAGATCCTCGCCGCCACGTTGGCCGCGACCGCGTCCGAGACGCCTGCCTCGTCGAAGTTCCGCAGATTGCGTACGAGCGCCATCGCCCCCATGGAGGGAATCACCGCCTCCCAGACCGCGGCGTCCATCGGACCCTGCAGCCAGCCCGCGAGTGCCTCCCAGGTCATGCCGGCGGCGGCCAGCCGGTCCGCTCCACCGGGTCCTGTGACGACGGCGCGACGCTCGGCGACCGGCAGCTCCATCAGTGCCCGGTGGGCGGTCAGGGTGCGGTTCGAGACGGGCGGCACGGCGTCCTCGGGGTGGTGCCTGCGGTCCAGCGCGTACCGGAACAGCTCGCCCTGCCAGGCCTTGGCCGGGTCGGGCGCGGCGTGCACCAGATTGAGGATGTCGCCGAAGCGGTACCCCTTGGACGCGGTGTCGTACTTCAGCAGCGCCCTGCCGCTGTAGAGCCGGCGAACGGCATCGGCGATCCCGCGCTTGACGGGCTTGGGTACGGCGCGGCCGTACTGCGATGTCCAGTAGCCGAGCAGCTCACCGGGCTCGTCCGCACGCAGCAGCACCGAGTCCACGACCTGCCGGTTGGACGGGCCGTCCACCGCGCCCGCGTCGAGCCGGGCCTTCACGTACTCGGCGGCGCCGACGATCGACGCCGTACGCATCTGCCCCTCGCGGCGCAGCCAGCGCAGCAGCCCCGCGGTCCACTCCGGGTCCTCGACGGCGAGCTTCCGCACCAGTGCGGCGAACCGGCTGTCGCGCTCGCCGCCGCCCTCGTGGAAGGTCTGCTGCGACACGAAATTCGAGACCGCGAGGAGGAAGAGTTCGGAGCGGCTGTCCCGGACGTGTCCGACGGCACCCTGATGGTTGCGCGCGGTGCGCCCGGTGGACTGCACGGGTGAGGTGACGCGGGGCCTGAGGAAACGGGTATTGAAGCGTGCCATGTGAATTCCCCCGAATTCATGGGAGAAGGCACAGCGAAAAGGGTGCCCGAGGTCAGGAGTCGGCGACGGGCTCATGTCTGATGCTCTGTCCGATTGAGCTACCGGCCGTGGCCGGACGGGACTCGAACCCGCAACCCTCAGATCCCGGAAGTATCCGTTGCCTGCGCACCGGGCACCCCGGCGCTGGTGCCTCCCGAGGTCAGGACGGCTGCGGCGTGATTTCGTGGAAGGAAGTAGCCGCTGCCTTCGCACCGGGAGGTGCATGGCCCTGACTCTAGGAGAACAACTGCGCGGCATGCGAGGGAATTTCCCTCGCATGCCGTGCACGGCCGGGTGTCAGTGCCGGTTCGGCTGGCGCTTCCACGGGCCCGTGATGGCGAGCATGATGCCGGGCGTCTGGATATTGGCGAACAGCGTCTTCCCGTCCGGCGAGAAGGTGACACCGGTGAATTCGCTGTACGAGGGGTCGTCCTCGGTGCCCGCGTTCAGCTCGTTGCGCGCGATCGGATACGTGCGGCCGCTGTCCGTCGCACCGAAGAGGTGCTGGATGCCTTCGCCGTCCTCGGAGATGACCAGGCCGCCGTACGGCGACACGGTGATGTTGTCCGGGCCGTCGAGGGCGCCGTCCTTGGACGGGTCGGGGTTGACGCCGAGGAGCACCTTCAGGGTGAGCGTGCGGCGCTTGGGGTCGTAGAACCAGACCTGGCCGTCGTGCGGCACGGGGCTCTCGCTCCGGGCGAACGAGGAGACGAGGTAGGCGCCGCCGTCTCCCCACCACATGCCCTCGAGCTTGCGGGCACGGGTGACCTGGGTGTTGTCGAACTGCTTGCGCACGGAGACGGTCCTGGCGTCGCGGTCGGGTACGTCGACCCAGTCCACGCCGTAGACCGTGCCGATCTCCGTGGCGCGGGACAGGTCGTCGACGAACGCGCCCTTCTTGTCGAAGCACTTGGTGGCCTGCAGGACACCGGCGTCGTCGGCGAGGGTGCGCAGCTTGCCGCGGCCGTGCGTGAAGCCGTGCGGCGGGACCCAGCGGTAGAGCAGGCCGTTGGGGCCCGACGCGTCCTCGGTCAGATAGGCATGGCCGCGCTTGGGGTCGATGACGACGGCCTCGTGGGCGTACCGGCCGAACGCCTTGATCGGGCGCGGGTCCCGGTTGGCGCGCTTGTCGTAGGGGTCGACCTCGAAGACGTACCCGTGGTCCTTGAGCAGACCGTTCTTGCCGGCCTTGTCCTCTGTTTCCTCACAGGTGAGCCAGGTGCCCCAGGAGGTGCTGCCGCCCGCGCAGTTGGTGGACGTACCGGCTATGCCGACCCACTCGGCGGTACGACCGTCGCGCCGGGTCTCCACGACGGTGCAGCCACCGGCCGCGACCGGGTCGTAGACCAAGCCCTCGGTGAGCGGGACGGGGTGCTCCCAGCCGGCCCTGGTGCCGCTCAGCTCGTGGTTGTTGACGAGGAGGGTGACGCCGCGGGGGCCCTCGAACGCGGCGGTGCCGTCGTGGTTGGAGGGAGTGGATTCGCCGGTCTCCAGCGTGGTGACACCGCTGTGCGTGACGATGCGGTACGAGAATCCGGCGGGCAGCGCGAGGATGCCCTTCGGGTCGGGGAGCAGCGGGCCGTAGCCCAGCTCCTTGCCGTGCCCGTGGCCGTCGTGGTCGTCGTGGTCGTTTCCGTGGCCGTGCCGCGCGTCCTCGGCGGCCAGGGCGCCGGGTGCGGTGGCCAGCGTGCCGACGGCGCCGGTGAGAGCGATACCGGCACCGGTGAGGGCGGACTGTCTGGTGAATTCCCTGCGCGTGAACGACATCACGGACTCCTGCTGCAGCGTGGCCGGTTGGTTGGCGCGATCACGTTCCCTCCCCCGCACCAACACCAGTTGAACGCCGCACGACTTCGAGCGGTCCCGGACACCAAGCCCGTCCGGCCTTTGAGGACGAACCAGGCATCCGGCCGCATCCCGGCCGTTCTCCACTGGCCGAAAAGGCTCGGGTCCCGCTCAGCTCTTCTTGCGCGACCGCGCCTTGAAGGCGGCCTTACGGGCGGCCTTCGCCGTCTTCCTGTCGCGGTGCAGCCGCCCGACCGCCTCGAGCACATCGGCCGTCGCCGGGTGTTCCACCCGCCACGCCTCGTCGAAGAAACCGCTGTGCTGACCCGAGAGTCCCTCGACCAGCTCCTGGAGTTCGTCCAGGTCACCGTCGGCGTCCAGTTGCGCGGCGATCGTGTCGATGGCGAGCCAGAAGACCATCGACTCCGGCGGCGCGGGCACGTCGGCCGCGCCGCGTTCGGCGAGCCAGACCCGGGCCAGTCCGCCGAGCTCGGGGTCGCCGAGCACCGCACGCACCGCGGGTTCGGCCTCCGGGCCGGCCAGGGCAAGGGCCTGCTGGCAGCGGAGCCTGCGCAGCGGGCCGCCCTGGTCCGCGCCGCGCGCCGCCACCAGCAGCTCGGCCGCGGCGGCCACCGCTCCGTCCGCTCCGCGCCGCCCGAGCCACAGCTCGACCTCGGTCCGGGCGGCGTCCTCGGGGTAGTACGCGATGCCGTCGAGGAGCACGTCGGCGCCCTTGTCCGCGAGGTCACCGACCGCGGGGGCGTCCACTCCGGCCTCCAGCATCCGCTCCCGGATGCCGTAGAAGCCGAGCGGCGTCAGCTTCACCAGCCCGTACCGGGTGACGTCCTCGTCGTCGGCGGGCGGCACCGCCTCCTCACCCTCCTCCGTCAGCAACGCCTCGTCCACCGGCCGGTATTCGACGATCCCGATGGGCTCGAGCAGCCGGAACTGGTCGTCCAGCCGCATCATCGCCTCCGACACCTGTTCCAGGACGTCGTCGGTGGGCTCATCCATGTCTTCGGGCACGACCATGGACGCGGCGAGGGCGGGCAGCGGCACGGGGCCCTCGCCCGGTCCGTCCTCGGAGAGGCTCAGCAGATACAGGTTGCCGAGCACCCCGTCGAGGAATTCGGCCTCCGTCTCCGGGTCCCAGTCCAGAGCATCGAAGTCGACGCTGCCGTCCTCACGGATGAGATCGGCGAAGTCGTCGAACGCCGGCGCGATGGCGTCCGCGTGCACGGCCTCCAGACCGTCGAGCCAGATGGCGAGGACGTCCTGCGGGGATCCGGCGGTCAGCAGCGCCAGGTTCTCCCCGGCGGTGGCGGTGCCCTCCGCCTCGTCGTCCGGCTTGCCGTCCTCGTCCTGCGGGTCCTCGACGTCCACGAGCCCGGCGTCGACAGCGAGGCGCCATGCCTCGCTGGCGTGCGCGGCTCCGTCCTCGTCGTCACTGAGACCGAGGTGCTCCGCCGCTGCGGGCAGCTGCGCTTCGACGAGCTCGCCGCCTGCGCCGACCCGGGTCGCGGGTCCGGCCCAGCGGGCGAGCCGGACGGCGCGGGCGAGCAGCGGAGCGGCCAGCGCGTCCCGTGCCAGCTCGGCCTCGGTGTGCAGCCGCACCGGCGGCAGGGAGGGGCGCTCTGCGGACATCAGGGGGTTCTCCTCGGGCGAGCTCGGGGTGTGTGCGGGGCCGAACCGTTGCGCGGTGGCGGACCCCGTGCGCACGGGCGGACCCCGTTGCGCACGGCGCGGGCCCTTGCGTACGGGCCGGGCGCCGCAGCCCCAGCGTAGACGCATTTCGTCCCGAGCCGCCCGGTTCTGTCACAGGCCCGCTCCGAGGCTGAGCGCGGGGGTGTAGCGGTGCACGCCGCCGCCGGACACACCCGGGTAGTTCTGAAGCCGCTTCCACTGCGGTGTCGGGGATCCGACGCCCTCGCCCGCCGAGGCGAGGGCGTCGGCATGGGCCTGGGCCGTTTCCCACTCGGCGTAGTTGAGTACGCGGTCGCCCCGGGTACCGACGTGGAAGTGCGCCGAAATGCCGCCGGGCGCCGGTGCCGGATCGGCGCCCAGCGCCTCGAACACCGCGTCCACCCAGTCCCGTTGGCGGGCAGGGTCCGGCCCGTCGAACTCGACGTCGACGATCACGACGCAGCCCGGCTCACGGGTGTCGCCCTCCCGGAGCCCCGAGCGGTACAGCTCGAACGTGTGCAGCCCGAGCCGCTCGATGCCGGGAACGGCCGCGTCGATCTCGGCATCGCGCGCGTCCCGGCCGCTGTTCACGAAGTCCTGGTACGCCTCCTCACCGGTCCACTGCGCGTAGTGGAGCAGCGTCCTGCCGCCCTCCCCGGTATGCACGGTGTACGAGAGCAGCCCCGGGTGCGGCCAGTCACGGCCGCCCCATGCCGCGCGCACCGCCTCGACCGTCTGCCGCTGCCGCTTCGGTGAACCGGCGTCCCAGGTGCTGACCTTGACGATGCCCGAGTCGGAACGCGTGATCTCGGGAAGGGAGTTGAACTGTACGGACGGCATGACGAGGGTCCTCTCCGGGCGCACACCCGCGGTGCGCCGCCGATCACCACCGTCACACCTCAAGCACGCTTGAGGTCAACTGCGTTCATTCCGGCAGTTCGGTGCTCCACGCGGTGGTGTTCAGCTCGTCCATCAGCCGCAGGTCGTGGCCCTCCAGCGGGAAGACCCGGGCGCCCGTGTCGGGGGCGGGAGCGATCTCCAGGGCGTCCCCCTCGATGAGGTCGCCGCCCTCCTTGGTGGAGACCCAGGCCAGGATCGCCTTTGCGGTTCCGCCCGGCTTCAACGTGACGCCTTTCGGTCCCTGGTCGTTGCCGAACATCGAGCCGTCCGCGTTCACGGGGACGGGGATCCGCTCGCCGTCCTCACCCAGCGCCCGGACGGACGGATAGCCGTTCACGCGGTAGGGCTTCGTACCGCAGTTCACGAGCGTGAGCACGACGGCGCGGTGGAACATCGCGGCTTGCACCTGGCCCATCTCGACACGGGCGCCCGAGGCGGGGCAGTCCGCCGTCGAGGCGTCGGGGCTCGGAGCGCCCTGGGCAGGTGCGTCCGCCGAGACGGAAGGCGCGGGAAGCGGCTCGGCACGGACCCCGCCGGTCTGCGCACGTTCGGTGCTCGCCGCGCTCGGCGCCGGAACGGGCTCCCCCTCGCCCGCGGGGACGAGAAAGCCGGAACAGCCCGAGAGTGTCAGCGCGCCGGCCATGAACACGGCGGCCGACATCGTTTTCCGTACCCGCATACCCGTGTACCCCACCCCTGGAACGGTCTGCCGCTTACATGTTCGATCATGCCAGAAGGTGAGTTCAGCGTGATCTGCTCCCGTCACCGGGATGGCCACCGGGCTGAGTGGTTGGGCTTGCTGGTGAGGGTGACTTGACCGGTTCTGCCACCAACACGACTCCACACGCTGGATGAGATGTCGGCCCTCATCCAGCCGGCCCCACCCTCAGCACGGGCAGGAACCCGGTGAACCAACGCGGTCAGAACGCTGGCGAAGGAGCCCGGGGCTTCAGCCCCGGGAGGAATCGCTTGTCTGGGTTGCTCTGAAAAGCGGGTCACGGCGGATGTTTCTGCTGCTCGATGTATTCCTTGTATTTCTTGATGCCGGTCAGCAGTTCGCCGCCACAGCTCGCCGCGAAGTACGAGGGTGACCAGAAGTGCGTACCCCACAGATATGTGCGGATGCGGTCGGGGTATTCCTGGAGCCTGCGGGGGAGACGCCCTTGAGAGATCCCACCAGTTCGGAGAGGGCGACTTCGGTGGGTAGCGCACGAGAAGGTGGACGTGGTCACGCTCGCCGTTGAACTCGACCAGCTCGGTTTCGAAGTCCGCACAGACGGACCGCATGACCTCCTCGCAGCGCCGAAGAATCTCGTTGGTGAAACGTCCGCCCGGAACCTCGGAGTGAGGACCAAATGGGCGTGGAGGGTAGGCAACCGTACGACGCCTACGAATGTTCGAGTTCGGTTCCCAGCGTGATGGCATAGACCAACTGTATTAACATGTCCCGCATGAAAATCGTCGTGCAGGTGAAGCTGATGCCGGATGCCGTGCAGGCACCGGCCATCAGCGCGACCCTGCGCACCGTCAACGACCGGGCCAACTGGGTTTCCACGGTGGCGTTCGAGCACGGCGTGCCGCGTGAGTACGAACTGCGGAAGCACACCTACGCCGAGTTGAAAGCATCCGGACTCGGTGCGCAGGCAGCCCAGCACACGATCAGGAAGGTCTGTGACGGCTACACCACCCTGCGGGCCAACATCCGGGCGGGCAACCTGGGCAGAGCTGGATCGAAGCGTCGGGTCAAAGCGGAGTCGAAGCCGGTCGTGTTCCGTCCGCAGGCCGCGCACCCGTTTGACGACCGGTGCCTGTCCTGGCAGTACGACGCGCAGACCGTCAGCATCTGGACCACGTCGGGGCGGCTGAAGAACGTCCGCTTCGTCTGCTCCGCCGGCGCGCTCAAAACGCTCCGCGAGTACCGCAGGGGCGAATCGGACCTGATCGAACGCGACGGCGTGCTCTACCTGATCGCGGTGTGCGAGGTACCCGAGGCCCCGGCCAACGAGAACCCGTCCGGGTTCATCGGCGTGGACCTCGGGATCGTCAACGTCGCCACCACCTCCACCGGCTACCGGGCCGCCGGGCGCGGGCTGAACCGGTACCGCAAACGGCAGATCGAACTGCGCCGTAAGCTCCAGACCAAGGGCACCAAATCAGCCAGGCGCCTGTTGAAACAGCGTGCCCGCAAGGAAGCGCGGCATGCCGCGAACATCAACCACATCATCTCGAAGAAGATCGTCACGACCGCTGAACGCACCGGTCGCGGTATCGCCCTGGAAGACCTCACGGGCATCCGCGACCGGGTACGGCTCCGCAAGGACCAGCGGACACCACTGCACTCATGGAGCTTCCACCAGCTCGGCTCCTTCATCGAATACAAGGCACGCCGGGCCGGGGTGCCTTTGGTATACGTCGATCCGGCGTACACCAGCCGGCAATGCTCCGCCTGCGGGTACACCGACCGAAAGAACCGGGTCGATCAAGCAACGTTCGCGTGCCGCGCCTGCGGCGTCACCATGCACGCTGACGACAACGCGTCCCACAACATCGACCGCAAGGGCGAAGCTGCGTGGACAGCGGGGCGTGAGTCACGCGTCCCAGCCACCCCAGAGGTGGCCAAGACGGAGGAGGCCATACCACAGCCAGTGGCGCCCTATCTCCAAGCCCGGTCCTTCAGGACCGGGCAAAGTTGACCGTCTCTTCACCGTCACCCCAAGCAGATCTAAGTGGACCTGTACGGTCCACCGCGCCGACACTTCGGGCATGACAGCCAACCCGGCCGGGCCCTTCGGCCGCGCCCTCTGCGCCATGATCACTCCGTTCACCGCCGCCGGTGATCTGGACCTGGTCGCCGCCCGCGAGCACGCCCTGACCCTGGTCGCGGAAGGCTGCGACGGTCTCGTGCTGAGCGGCACCACGGGTGAGTCCCCGACCACCACCGACGAGGAGAAGACCGCCCTGCTGCGGGCGGTCCGTGAAGCGGTCGGCGACGGCGTCCCGCTCCTCGCGGGTGTCGGGAGCTCCGACACCCGGCACACGGTCCGCCTGGCCGAGGAGGCGGAGGCGGCCGGCGCGGACGGGCTGCTGGTGGTCACCCCGTACTACAGCCGTCCCCCGCAGGCCGCCGTGGAGGCGCACTTCGTCAGGGTCGCGGAGGCCACGGGCATTCCCCTGATGCTGTACGACATCCCGGGCCGCACCGGCACGAGGATCGAACCGCAGACCCTGCTGCGGCTGGCGGAGCACCCCCGCATCGTGGCGGTCAAGGACTGCGCGTACGACCTGCTCGGGGCGACGAAGGTGATGGCGCGCACCCGGCTGGCCTACTACTCGGGCTGCGAGGAGCTGAACCTTCCGCTGTACGCGGTCGGCGGCGCCGGTTACGTGAGCACGGTCGCCAATGTAGCCCCACGCCGGATGCGGGCGGTGCTGGACGCGTTCGACGCCGGCGACACGGCGGAGGCCGCCCGCCTGAACGGGCTCGTCGTCCACCTGGTCGAGGCCATGATGTCCTCCGGCCTGCCCGGCACGGTCACGGCGAAGGCGCTGCTGGACGCGGGCCCGGTCCGCGAACCGCTGCAGCCCGCCGGCCGCGAGGCGACCGACGGGCTGCGCAGGGTGTATCAGGAACTGCTCGCCGCTACGGGCTAGTTGTGGCTGTGCAGTACCTCGTTGAGTCCGCCCCAGACCGCGTTGTTCGGGCGGGCCTCGACGGTGCCGGAGACCGAGTTGCGGCGGAAGAGGATGTTCGAGGCGCCGGAGAGCTCCCGGGCCTTGACGACCTGTCCGTCCGGCAGCGTGACGCGGGTCCCGGCCGTGACGTACAGCCCGGCCTCGACGACGCACTCGTCGCCGAGCGCGATCCCGACGCCGGCCTCGGCGCCGATGAGGCAGCGCTGTCCGATGACGATGCGCTCCTTGCCGCCGCCGGACAGGGTGCCCATGGTGGACGCACCGCCGCCGATGTCGGAGCCGTCGCCGATGACGACACCCGCGGAGATGCGGCCCTCGACCATGGAGGTACCGAGCGTGCCCGCGTTGAAGTTGACGAAGCCCTCGTGCATCACGGTCGTACCGGCGGCCAGGTGCGCCCCGAGCCGGACCCGGTCGGCGTCGGCGATCCGTACACCCTTGGGTGCGACGTAGTCCGTCATCCGGGGGAACTTGTCCACCGAGGTGACCTGGAGGTGCAGGCCCTCCGCGCGGGCGTTGAGCCGGACCTTCTCCAGGTCGTCGACGGCCACCGGGCCGAGCGAGGTCCAGGCGACGTTGGCAAGGAAGCCGAAGATGCCGTCGAGGTTCTGGCCGTGGGGCTGGACGAGACGGTGCGAGAGCAGGTGCAGCCGCAGGTAGGTGTCGTGGGCGTCGAGCGGCTTGTCGTCGAGCGAGGAGATGACCGTGGACACGGCGACGACCTCCACCCCTCGACGTGCGTCCACACCGATGGCCCTGGCCGCGCCCTCGCCGAGCCGGTTCACCGCCTCGTCGGCGCCGAGGCGCTGCGTACCGGCCGGTCCGGGGTCTGCGACGAGCTCGGGGGCGGGGAACCATGTGTCGAGGACGGTGCCGTCACCGGCGAGGGTGGCGAGGCCGGCGGCGACGGCGCCGGTGGTGCGGGCGGAGCCCTGGGAAGTCGTGTCGGTCATGAACAGAACCTAACGGGCGGAGCGCTTCGCGGGCGAACCGGTCTCAGCTGCCGGAGCGTGTTCGTCTCCCTCCGCCTCGATGATTCTGCTGTTCTTCGTCCTGGTGCAGGAGCGGCTTGACGTGCTCACCGCCGGCGCCGGCCTGCCGAGGCCGTCCCTGACCGGCCGGGTGCCGACCGTGGCCCCGGGAACCCGAACGGGGTTCACTCAGCCGCCGTGCCGCCAGCACGGCCGCGCCCGCGCCGCAGGCCACGGCTGCGCAGACCGGCCAGAGCAGGGCGGGCGAGGCGACGTAGAGCGCACCGCCGAGGGGTGGCGCCAGGACCTGGCCGCTGATGGACGCACCCGCGTACAGGCTCTGGAAGCGCCCCTGTGCATGGGCGGGTGCCTGGTCGGCCACGTAGGCCGTGGCCGTGGTCTTGTAGAGGATCTCGCCCGCCGTCAGCGACAGCATCATCGTCACAGCGAACAGCACCCCGGCCCCGGGGATCAGCACCGCGTAGCCGAGGCCCACCAGAAGCAGTCCGGTGCCGACGATGCTCAGCGGTGCCCGCCTGCGCAGCACGTGCGCGGCGGGCAGTTCGAGGCAGAGGATGACGCCGCCGTTGATGGCGAGCAGCCAGCCGTAGAACTGGGCGTCGAAGCCGTGGTCGGCGAGGAAGACGGGCAGCGTGGAGTACTGCTGCCGGTATACGAGGTCGACGCAGACGATCGCGGCGAGCAGGACCGGCACCGCCGGTCTGGCGCGCAGCTCGTGCCGGAGGCCCGGCGCACCGGGGTCGTGCGCGGGCTTGCTGTGCGCGGTGCCACGGGCCGGCAGGATGGCGGCAGCGTAGGCGGCGAAGAGCAGGGTGCCCAGGCCGTCGGCGAGGAACAGCCAGTCGTACGAGTAGTGGGCAGCGATCAGCGCACCGAGCGGCGGGCCCACGGTGAAGCCGCCGTTCGACGCGAAGCGGGTGAGGGCGAAGCTCTGGCGCCGCCCGCCCTCGGGCACGGAGACCGCGACGAGTGCGGCGTCGGCGGCACGCACGACGCCCGACGCGTACTGGGCGAGCGGCAGCACCGCGTACAGCGCGGCGACGGGCAGCGCGGGCAGGGTGACGAGCGCGGCGCCACTCACACAGGCGCCGGCCAGGAGCATCCTCCGATGGCCGTACCGGTCCCCGAGCGAGCCGCCGGTGAAGTTCCCCGCGACCAGCCCGATACCACCGATGCCGCTGATCACCCCGGCCTGGGCGACGGACAGGCCGCGCGGTCCGGTGAGGTACACGAAGAGGTACACGAAGGTGAAGCTGACGACGGAGTTGACGAAGGCGCCGAACGCCAGGAGCCGTACCGTCCTCGGTACGCCGCGCAGCATGCCCATCCCGTTCCCCCAGGGTGAGTTCCTTTTGGGAACGGACTATGGCAGCATGATGTGCCCGGGTCAACCGAGCAGGAAGGGGCAGCCATGCCTCAGCGCACCAGCCTGGCCGACGCCGACTGCGCGATCGCCCAGGCGCTCGACGTCGTGGGCGACTGGTGGACCCTGCTGATCGTGCGCGACGCAGCACGCGGGGTGCACCGCTTCGACGCGCTCCAGCAGGAGCTGGGCGTGTCCCGCAAGGTGCTCACCGAGCGGCTCCGCCTGCTGACGGAGGCCGGGGTCCTGGCCCGGGAGCCGTACCAGGACCGGCCGGTCCGCTACGAATACCGGCTCACCCCGCGCGGGCGGGCACTGCTGCCCGTACTGATCGCACTCCAGGACTGGGGCGACGCGTGGGTACTGGGGGAAGGGGAGACGATGGCGACGACCGCGGAGAACTCGAAGGAGGCGGCGCGGGTGCAGTCACTGGTGGGCACCCGGCTGCCCGAGCTGGAACTACTGGATTACGACGGCGAGTTGCGCGACCCCGTCGCCGGCACCCCGTACACCGTCCTGTACTGCTTCCCCAGCGCGTACGCCCGAAAGGACGCCTACCCGCCGGGCTGGTCCGGGATTCCGGGCGCGACGGGCTGCACCCTCGAATCGTGCACCTACCGGGACCAGTTGGCCGAGTTCACCGCAGCCGGCGCGACCATTCACGGGGTGTCCACCCAACGCCCGGACGAACAGCGGGCATTCGCCGACAAGGAGGGGCTGCGCTTCCCACTGCTCTCCGATGCCGCGCTGACACTGACGGCAGCCCTGCGACTGCCGACCTTCCGCGCGTCGGGCGTCAGCAGACTGAAGCGGCTGACGCTGGTGGTGGACAGGGACCGGACGGTCGTCGAGGCGCTCTACCCGATCACCGACATCGAGGCGAGCGTGCAGGCCGCACTGGCCACCGTCCGGCGACAGTGATCAGCGCGCGGCCCCGTCCACGATCCTGGCCAGCATCTCCCGGGCGTACTCCGCGTCGAAGTCACCCCCGGTGAGCAGCACCTGAAGGCTGATCCCGTCCAGCAGCGCCACCAGCGCCCGCGCGGTGGCCGGGTCGGTGCGGTCGGCCAGCAGGCGGCCCACACCGTCGGTCCACTCCGCGGCCACGGGCCGCAGGGCGGGCCGGCGCAGAGCTGCGAGGTACAGCTCGTACTCCAGCTCCAAAGGGCCGCGCCCGCCCTCGAAGCACTCCGTCAGCAGCCGTGTCAGCTCGTCGGCGAGATCGGCCGCCGGATCCGCGAGGTACGCGCTCTCCCGCACGACCCGGGCGAAGTTGTCGTTGCACCGGCGCAGCGCGGCGATCAGCAGTTCGTCCAGCGAGGCGAAGTGGTACGTCGTCGAGCCGAGCGGCACATCGGCCTCGGCGGCCACCGACCGGTGACTGAGACCCGCGATGCCCCGGTCCGCGACGACACGGATCGCCGCGTCGATGATGCGGTCGCGCCGCTCGGGGTCGTAACGGCGCACCATCAGTGGGCACCGCCGAGGTTGAGCACCACGACCCCTGCGATGACCAGCGCGATGCCGGCCAGCTTGACCGGGCCCGCGGACTCGCCCATCCACAGGATCCCGATGGCGGCGACGGCTGCCGTGCCCGCCCCCGCCCAGATGGCATAGGCCGTTCCGACGGAGAGCGTCTTGAGGGTCTGGGCGAGCAGCGCGAACGCCAGCACATAGCCCACAACCGTGAAGAGCGAGGGCCACAGCCGGGTGAATCCCTCGCTGTACTTCATGGCCGTCGTCCCGGCCACCTCCGCCGCTATCGCCACGGCAAGCAGTCCGTATCCCATGCGTACGAGTGTACACAGCGTTGCGTACGACCGTACGCAACGCCTGGACGCGCCCGCACGGGATGCACCGCCGTCACGGGGCGCTACGGTGTCCCGACCGGTCGTACCGGATGATGAATGCACGACACAACAACACAACGGAGTAGCAGTGGCGCAGGACGCAGGGTGGGGCGGCGGCGCATACGGGGGCGCACCGTACGGCGGAATTCCGTACGGGGGACCTCCGGGACCGCCGGGATGGGGCGGCTGGGTTCCGCCGCCGAAGCCAGGGGTGATACCCCTCGCGCCTCTCAGGCTCGGGGATCTGCTCAACGGTGCCTTCTCGACGATGGGCAAGTACTGGAAACAGCTGTTCGGCATGGGCGCCGCCCTGTACGGCGGCGCGGCACTGCTGATGGCGGCGGCGGTGGCCATCGCCTATTCCGCCGTCGCCGATCCGCTGGACAGGCTGGTCTCGCTCAGTTACGAGGAGGAGCCCGCTCCGGCGGACATCGTTTCGCTCGTGACCGCGGTGGGCGTCCTCGCCGTGCTGGGGATCATCGCGATGATGATCGTCTCGGGCCTGATGTACGCGGCGGTCCCTGTGGTGCTGCAGGAGGCGGTGCTGGGCAGGCCCGTCGACTTCTCCACCGTGTGGCGCCGGGCCTGGTCGAATGTCGCCCCGGTGATCGGCACGCTGATCCTCACGGCACTGATCGTGGTCGTACCCATGCTGCTGATCATGATGGCCTTCGTCGGGGTGATCATCGCGCTCATCACCCTGGACGGCAGTTCGGGCGGCGCCGCCACGGCCATGACGGTCGGCGTCCTCGGCGCCCTGGCGACCGGACCGCTGGCCGCCTGGCTCTGGGTCAAGTTCTGCCTGGCACCGGCGGTCGTCGTCTTCGAGGGCCAGCGCCCGGTGGCCGCGCTGCGCCGCTCCTCCCAGCTGGTACGCGGCGACTGGTGGCGGATCTTCGGCATCACGCTGCTGGTCTACGTCATGGCTGCGACGGCCGGTTACTTCATCCAGATGCCGTTCTCGGTCCTCGGTATGTTCCCCGGCATCATCGGCACCTCTTCCCTGGGCAGCGACCCGAGCCCCACGGCGATCATGGTCGCGATGGGCGGCTATTTCGTCGCGATGATGCTGGGGCAGATGGTGAGCCAGATCATCTCGACGACGTTCCCGCAGCTGGTGACCGGTCTGCTGTACGTCGACCGGCGGATGCGGACGGAGAACCTGGGCCCGGTGCTGGCCGAGGCAGCCGGCGTACCGCAGCAGGGCGGAGTTCCGTACGGGGGACAGCCGGGCGGAGCCCCGTACGGAGACCAGTCCGGCGGAGCCCCCCACGGTCCGCCGCCGCAGTAGCGGACGGGCTCAGTCCACGAGCGAGTTCTTCGGGCTCAGTACGCAGAACTCGTTGCCCTCGGGGTCGGCCAGCACGACCCAGGTCGCATCCTCGCCCTGTCCCACGTCCAGCCGCCGGGCACCGAGCGCGATGATCCGCTCGACCTCGGCGGCCTGGTCGTCGGGGGCCAGATCGATGTGCAGCCGGTTCTTGACCGTCTTCCCCTCCGGTACGGGGAGGAAGCACATGCCCGGCATCGCGAACGCGTCGGCGCCGATGACGATCTCGTCCTCGGCCTCGAACAGCACCTGCCAGTCCAGCACGCGGCACCAGAAGCGGGCCAGTAGCGGCAGATCATGGGCATCGACGGCGAGATGGTAAAAGCGAACGGCCATGCCCGCCAGTCTGCCTGGCGTGCATGGCCGTTCGTCGCCCCGAAACGGGAAACGACGTGAATCAGACGTTGAAGCCCAGCGCGCGCAGCTGCTCGCGACCGTCGTCGGTGATCTTGTCCGGGCCCCACGGCGGCATCCAGACCCAGTTGATGCGCAACTCGCTGACGATGCCGTCCGTCGCGGACTTCGCCTGGTCCTCGATGACATCGGTCAGCGGGCAGGCCGCGGACGTCAGGGTCATGTCGAGGGTGGCGATGTTGGCGTCATCGACGTGGATGCCGTAGATCAGGCCGAGGTTGACGACGTCGATGCCCAGCTCGGGGTCGACCACGTCGTACAGCGCCTCGCGGACCTCCTCCTCGGAGGCCGGCTTCGTGGTAAGAGTCTCGTTCTCGCTCATGCCGTCTTCCCTTCGGACAGCGCCTGCGCCGTCGCATCCTTCCACGCCATCCAGCTCAGCAGCGCGCACTTGACCCGGGCCGGGTACTTGGAGACACCGGCGAACGCGACCGCGTCCTCCAGCACCTCCTCCATCGCATCGTCCGGCTCCAGCTGACCCTTGGACTGCATCAGTTCCAGGAAGGTCTCCTGGATCTTCTGCGCCTCGCCGAGCTGCTTTCCGACGAGCAGCTCGTTGAGTACCGAGGCACTGGCCTGGCTGATGGAGCAGCCCTGGCCCTCGTAACTGACGTCGGCGATGGTCTCGCCGTCGTACTTCACGCGGAGCGTGATCTCGTCGCCGCACGTCGGGTTGACGTGGTGCACCTCGGCGTCGCCCTCCCGCAGGCCACGCCCGTGGGGGTGCTTGTAGTGGTCCAGGATCACTTCCTGGTACATGGAGTCAAGCTTCACCAGTCAACCCTCGCCATTAACCGAAAAAGTTCCGCACGTGTTCCAGACCGTCCACCAGGGCGTCGACCTCGGAAGGCGTGGAGTACAGATAGAACGACGCCCGCGTCGTCGCAGGAATTCCGTACCGCAGGCAGACCGGCCGTGCGCAGTGGTGTCCGACCCGGACCGCGATGCCCTGCTCGTCGAGTACCTGGCCCACGTCGTGGGGGTGGATGTCGCCGAGCGTGAAGGAGATCGTCGCGCCGCGGTCCTCGGCCGTCGCCGGACCGATGATCCGGAGATCCGGGACCTCCAGGAGCCGCTTCACCGCGTACTCGGTGATCGCCTGCTCATGGCGGTGGATGTTCTCCATGCCGATGGCCGAGAGGTAGTCCACAGCCGCGCCGAGGCCGACGGCCTGCGCGATCGGGGGCGTACCGGCCTCGAACTTGTGCGGCGCGGGAGCATACGTCGACGAGTGCATCGACACGGTCTCGATCATCTCGCCGCCGCCGAGGAACGGCGGCAGGTCCTCCAGGAGCTCCTGCCGTCCCCAGAGCACACCGATGCCCGTCGGGCCGACCATCTTGTGGCCGGTGAAGGCCACGAAGTCGGCCTGCAGCGCCTGCACGTCGAGCACCATGTGCGGGGCCGCCTGGGAGGCGTCGATGCAGACCAGCGCGCCGACCTGCTGGGCTCGACGGATGATCTTCTCGACCGGGTTGATCGTGCCCATGATGTTGGAGACCAGGGTGAAGGTGACGATCTTCGTCTTCTCCGTGATGATCTCGTCGATGTTGGACAGGTCGAGCCGGCCGTCGTCCGTGATGCCGAACCACTTCAGCTTCGCGCCCGTGCGCTGCGAGAGCAGCTGCCACGGCACGATGTTGGAGTGGTGCTCCATCTCCGTGGTGACGATCTCGGTGTCGCTGTCGACCCGGTAGGGCTCGTCCGCCCAGCCGAGCATGTTGGCGACGAGGTTGAGCGACTCCGAGGCGTTCTTGGTGAAGATCACCTCGTTGCGACTGGGTGCGTTGATGAAGGCCGCGACCTTGTCGCGAGCGCCTTCGTACAGCGCGGTGGCCTCCTCCGCGATCGTGTACACACCGCGGTGGACGTTGGCGTTGTGCCGCTCGTAGTACTCGTTGAGCGCGTCGAGGACCTGGCGCGGCTTCTGCGAGGTCGCCGCACTGTCCAGGTAAACGATCTTCTTACCGTCGTGGACCGTGCGGTCCAGGATCGGGAAGTCCTTGCGGATCGCCTCGGTGTCGAGGAGGCCGGAGAGCCCCTGTCGGGCGTCAGTCACGCGGAAGCGCCACCCTTCGTGTAGGCCTCGTAGCCCTCGTTCTCCAGCGTGTCTGCGAGCTCGGCACCGCCGGAAGCGGCGATCCGGCCGTTGGCGAAGACATGCACGTAGTCGGGCTTGATGTACTTGAGGATGCGTGTGTAGTGCGTGATGAGCAGGGTGCCGACCTCACCGGTCTCGCGCACCCGGTTGACGCCTTCGGAGACGGTCTTGAGCGCGTCGACGTCCAGGCCGGAGTCGGTCTCGTCGAGGATCGCGATCTTCGGCTTGAGGAGCTCCAGCTGGAGGATCTCGTGGCGCTTCTTCTCACCGCCGGAGAAGCCCTCGTTGACGTTGCGCTCGGCGAAGGCGGGGTCCATCTGGAGCCCGGCCATCGTCTCCTTGACCTCCTTCACCCACGTACGCAGCTTCGGCGCCTCGCCGCGGACGGCGGTGGCGGAGGTGCGCAGGAAGTTGGAGACCGAGACACCGGGGATCTCGACCGGGTACTGCATGGCGAGGAACAGGCCCGCGCGGGCGCGCTCGTCGACGGACATCGCAAGGACGTCCTCGCCGTCCAGGGTCACCGTGCCACTCGTGATCGTGTACTTGGGGTGACCCGCGAGCGAGTAGGCGAGGGTCGACTTGCCGGACCCGTTCGGGCCCATGATGGCGTGGGTCTCGCCCTGCTTCACGGTCAGGTCGACGCCCTTGAGGATCTCCTTCGTGGCGTTGTCGGCCTCGACGGAAACGTGCAGGTCGCGGATTTCAAGCGTTGCCATGGGTGACTCAGGACTCCTGGGTGACGGAGACGAGCACATCGTCCCCTTGGATCTTTACGGGGTATACGGGGACGGGGCGCGTCGCGGGAAGACCGGACGGCTTGCCGGTGCGGAGGTCGAAGCTCGATCCGTGCAGCCAGCACTCGATCGAACAGTCCTCGACCTCGCCCTCCGACAGCGAGACGTTCGCGTGCGAGCAGATGTCGTTGATCGCGAACACCTCGCCCTCGGTGCGGACGACGGACACCGGCGTGCCGTCGAGCTCCACCCGCTTGGGGGTGTCGTCCTCCAGCTCGCTCAGCGCACAGGCTTTGACGAAGGCCATCAGACCGACGCCTTCAGCTCGGTCTCGATCTTGTCGAGGAGACGGGCTTCGACGTCCGGAAGGCCGATCTGCTGGACGAGCTCGGCGAAGAAGCCGCGCACGACGAGCCGACGGGCCTCCTCGGCCGGGATACCCCGGGACTGCAGGTAGAACAGCTGCTCGTCGTCGAAGCGGCCGGTCGCCGAGGCGTGTCCGGCGCCGACGATCTCGCCGGTCTCGATCTCCAGGTTCGGTACGGAGTCGACCCGGGCACCGTCGGTGAGAACCAGGTTGCGGTTCATCTCGTACGTGTCGGTGCCCTCGGCGGCGGCCTGGATGAGAACGTCACCGATCCACACGGCGTGTGCGCCGTCGCCCTGGAGCGCGCCCTTGTACGCCACGTTGGACTTGCAGTGCGGGGCGTTGTGGTCGACCAGGAGGCGGTGCTCCTGGTGCTGGCCCTTGTCCGTGAAGTACAGACCGAAGAGCTCGGCCTCGCCGCCGGTGGCCGCGTAGGCGACCCGCGGGTGGATACGGACCACGTCGCCGCCGAAGGTGACGACGATGGACTTGAAGGAGGCGTCGCGGCCGATCAGCGCGTTGTGCTGACCGACGTGGACGGCCTTCTCGTCCCAGTCCTGGACGGAGACGACGGTGAGCTTCGCTCCGTCGCCCAGGACGTAGTCGACGTTGGCGGCGAGCACCGCGTCGCCGGTGTGGTCGATGACGACGACGGCCTCGGCGAAGGCGCCCAGCTCGATGACCTGGTGGCCGTAGGCCACCCCGCCCTCGCCGTGCACGGCGATCCGGACCGGCTCGGTGAGCACGGCCTCCTTGGCGACCGTGACGACCGAGGCCTGCTCGAAGGACGAGTACGCCTGGGCGGCGACGCGGTCCACCGGGGTGCCGGCCCTGCCGAGCCGCGCGTCGTCGCGGCCGACGGTCTCGACCGTGACGCCTGCGGGCGCCTCGATCACGACCTTGACACCGCCACCGGTGGCGACGGCGGTGCCGTCGTGCAGTCCGCGCAGCCGCTCCAGCGGCGTGAACCGCCACTCCTCCTCGCGGCCGTGCGGGACCGGGAAGTCCGCGACGTCGAAGGACGGGGGCGCGCTCATGCGCGTGGCGACGGTGGACTCGGCGGCCACCGCGATGGACCCGGCGGTGGTGGACCCCGCCGGAATGTTCTGAGCCTCAGCCATGGCTGTCGTAGTGCTCACTTTCTCAGTCAAGAACTCTTCGGGACGCGGTCGGCAGGCGTACTAGCCGACCGAGCCCTCCATCTGCAGCTCGATCAGCCGGTTGAGCTCCAGGGCGTACTCCATGGGCAGCTCCTTGGCGATCGGCTCGACGAAGCCGCGCACGATCATCGCCATGGCCTCGAACTCGGTCATGCCGCGGCTCATCAGGTAGAAGAGCTGGTCCTCGGAGACCTTGGAGACGGTCGCCTCGTGACCCATCGACACGTCGTCCTCGCGGACGTCGACGTACGGGTAGGTGTCGGAGCGCGAGATGGTGTCGACGAGCAGCGCGTCGCACAGCACGTTCGACTTGGCGCCCGGCGCACCCTCACCGATCTCGATCAGACCGCGGTAGGAGGTGCGGCCGCCGCCTCGTGCGACCGACTTGGAGACGATGTTGGAGGAGGTGTTCGGGGCCATGTGGACCATCTTGGCGCCGGCGTCCTGGTGCTGGCCCTCGCCCGCGAAGGCGATGGACAGGGTCTCGCCCTTGGCGTGCTCGCCCATCAGGTAGACGGCGGGGTACTTCATGGTGACCTTGGAGCCGATGTTGCCGTCGACCCACTCCATGGTTGCGCCCTCGTACGCCACGGCGCGCTTGGTGACGAGGTTGTAGACGTTGTTCGACCAGTTCTGGATGGTCGTGTAGCGGCAGCGGCCGCCCTTCTTCACGATGATCTCGACGACCGCGGAGTGCAGGGAGTCCGAGGAGTAGATCGGCGCCGTACAGCCCTCGACGTAGTGGACGTAGGCGTCCTCGTCGACGATGATCAGCGTCCGCTCGAACTGGCCCATGTTCTCCGTGTTGATACGGAAGTAGGCCTGGAGCGGGATCTCGACGTGCACGCCCTTCGGCACGTAGATGAAGGAGCCGCCGGACCACACGGCCGAGTTCAGCGAGGCGAACTTGTTGTCACCGACGGGGATGATGGTGCCGAAGTACTCCTTGAAGAGCTCCGGGTGCTCCTTCAGCGCGGTGTCGGTGTCCATGAAGATGACACCCTGCGCCTCGAGCTCCTCGTTGATCTGGTGGTAGACCACCTCGGACTCGTACTGCGCGGCGACACCGGCGACCAGGCGCTGCTTCTCCGCCTCCGGGATGCCGAGCTTGTCGTACGTGTTCTTGATGTCCTCGGGCAGGTCCTCCCAGGACTCCGCCTGCTTCTCCGTGGACCGCACGAAGTACTTGATGTTGTCGAAGTCGATACCCGACAGGTCCGAGCCCCAGTTCGGCATGGGCTTCTTGCCGAACAGCTTCAGGCCCTTGAGACGGAGCTTCAGCATCCACTCCGGCTCGTTCTTCTTCTCCGAGATGTCGCGGACGACAGCTTCGGACAGGCCGCGCTTCGCCGCTGCGCCTGCCGCGTCGGAGTCGGCCCAGCCGAATTCGTACGTGCCCAGGCCATCGAGCTCAGGGTGGGCAGTCTCCGTAGGGAGCGTCATGCGGGGTTCCTCCCGGCCGTACTTGCAGATGCTGATTCGGTCGTCTGTTGAACTGTGTGCGCTGCGGGGCTGCTGCGCGGAACGAACGTCGTGCACACCCCGTCGCCGTGGGCGAGGGTGGCAAGACGCTGTACATGCGTCCCGAGCAGACTGGAGAAGAATTCCGTCTCCGCCTCGCACAGCTGCGGGAACTGCTCGGCGACATGCGCGACCGGGCAGTGGTGCTGGCACAGCTGCTCGCCCTGCTGCGGACCCGGTGCGCTGCGCGCCGTAGCAGCGTACCCGTCGGCCGACAAGGCCTTGGCCAGCGCCTCGGTGCGTGCCTCGGGGGCCGCGGAGTCGACCGCGGCGCGGTACGTCTCCCACTGGGAAGCCATCCGGGCGCGGGCGAAGGCGACGAGCGCCTCGTCCCCGCCCGTTTCGGCGATCCAGCGCAGGGCGTCGGCGGCGAGCTCGTCGTAGGACTGGTCGAAGGCGTCCCGGCCGCAGTCGGTCAGGGCGAACACCTTGGCCGGACGGCCACGGGTCCGTGCCCCGTACACCCGCTGCTCGCGGGCCTCGACGACGTCGTCGGAGACGAGGGCGTCGAGATGACGGCGTACCGCGGCCTGGGTCAGGCCGACGCGCTTCGCCAGATCGGCGGCGGTGGACGGGCCGTGATCCAGGATGGAGCGCGCGACCCGGTTGCGCGTCGAGCGCTCACCGGTCGCGAGTTCCTCCTGAGGAGCCTCGCCAACGTATTTCACAACGCCATTGTTGCGTAATTCATCCGGGCCTGACAACCCACCCCCGGACCGGGCACGGTGCGGTTCATCACTTAGGTGAACCTAAGTTGACCTGCAAAAATGATGATCACCGGCAAGCCTTCGCAGGTGAGCGACCCACGGCGCGGACAGGGGCCGGGCCTGCGAAAACGTGGGGCCGGCCCCCGGCGGAGGTAGCTCCGCCGGGGGCCGACCGAGTGACTGCGGGCCGGTCAGCCCGCCGCGAGGTCGGACCGCTCGGTCACTCTGATCGAGTTCACCAGCGTCCTGCCCTCATTGGCCACGAACCGGAGGTTCAGTTGGCCGTCGGTGACCGTGACGGTGAACGCACGGTCGTGCGCGGTGTACCGCCCGGCCTCCAGTGCCAGGTCGAGGTTGGGCACGAACTGCGTCCCCTCGGCCATCACATCGAAGACCCGGTCGGTCGGATCGTTGGAACCGAGCTCCGCGAAGCCCAGCTCGATCCGGTACGTGCCCGAGGGCAGCCCGTCGAAGCGGTACTCGTACATGCCCTGCCGGGCCGTCGCATAGCGTGCCGGGTCATCGGTCGCCGAGATGGTCCTCGACGTGGTGACCCGCGTGGCGCTCCCGAGGTACCCGTACGCGCCCGCGGAGTAGGCCGGGTCGACGATCCAGGTGTCACCGAGCGCGTCGACGGCCGCCTTCTTGGCGCCGCTGTCCAGCGCCGTCTGGTACGCCGGGACGACGACACTCACCGGGATCTCGAGCACCGGCGCGCGGCCGCTGTCGCTGGTGAGCACCAGGGTCGCGGTGAGGACCGTGCCGGGCGTGGCGCCCGTGGTGTCGAAGGCGAGCGGAACGGATGCCTTCGCACCCTGGTCGAGTGTGCCCGCGGCCAAGGGCAGCCCGAGCCAGCCCACGTCCTGCTTCTCGGTCACGGTGTAGGCCGACGCCGTACCGGCGTTCGACAGGTCCAGCGCGCGGGTACGGGACTGCCCGGCCGGAACCACCAGTTTGAAGGCGTCGTGCGCGGGCTGCACCAGCGGTGTGCCGAGTGCCGTCGTGGTGTACGCGATGTCGCCCGCCTTCGCGTCGACCGATGCGGAGGCCGTCGCGTAGCGGTCGGCCGAGACCTCCACGGTGTACTCCCCCGCGGCCGGCTGCAGCGCGTACGTGCCGTTGCCCGCCGTGGTCACGCTCTCCCCGCCGACGGTGACCGTGGCGCCGGCCAGCGGCTCCTTGTCGTTGGCGTCGACGACCTTGCCGGCCACGACGCCGCGGGCCTTGGCACCGAAGGACAGGCTGGTGCCGTCCGCGATGACCGGGGCGTTGTAGGAGTAGAGAAGCGCGTCCGTGCCCGTGGCGTTCTCCAGGCCCACCGTCGCGCCGGCGCCCTTGGCCGGCACGGTCTTGTAGTGGTACGAGACGGAGCCGTCCTCACCGATCACGGCGGAGAAGGTGGTGCGTGCGCTGCCGGTGACGACCAGGGCGTCCCGCCACTCGACGACGGCCTTGCGGTGCGGCGCGGTGCCGGTGACCGCCCAGTACACGCCTCCCGACGCGTCGACCGTCATGTTGTCCCACAGCGGGTAGAGCGCCCCGTTGGGGGTCCCGGTGGTGGGCAGCGTGGCGTTGGTGCTGCTGGTGGACGAGGTACCGAACGCCAGCACACCCTCGAGAGTCGCGGTCGCCGTCGTGTAGCCCTTGCCGTACAGCGTGAAGGTGAACGGCAGGCTGAAGGAGGCCGCACCCGAGGTGGTGGAGGTGTAGGTCAGTTTCTCGGTGCCTGCCGGGAAGTCGGCGGCGCTCTCGGTGCTGCAGGAGTAGCCGAAGGTATCGGTCCGGTCGTCCAGGGCGATGTCCTGGGTGCGGTCGGCGGCGATCTCGACCGTGAGCGAGGTCGCAGCCGCGCAGGCGCCTGCCGGGGTGACCGCCAGGGTGTACGAGCCCTGCGGGAGCGTGAGGCTGTACGAGCCGTCCGCCGCGGCGGTCGTGGTGACCGGGGTCCCCTGGGCCGCGACGACGGCGCCCGCCTCGGCGCCCGCGGAGCTGGTGACCTTGCCCGACAGGGTGGCCTCGGGCGCCGGGGCCAGCGGGAAGTCCTTGACCGCCGCGCCGTTCTCGACGACGGTCACCGCACCCTTGGTGCTGACGTATCCGAACTTGGCGACGGAGACCTCGTAGTCGCCGACCATCAGTTTGGGCAGGGCGTAGCCGCCGTCCGTTCCCGTCGTCGCGGTCGCGCTCATCGGCCCCTCGAAGGTGACGACGGCGTCGGCGACAGCGTTGTCGCCGGACGTGACGTTGCCGCTGACGGAGCCGAGCGCTCCGCGCGGGGTGGCGGTGACGGCCTCGAAGGCGTCGAGCCTGCCCTCGCCGAAGACGTTGTTGCGGGCGGCGGTGCCACCGCACTGGTCGGCGGCGGTGTCGATGGCGGAGGAGTCCAGCAGCGCCTCGGTGGCCGCGACGTCACCGGCGATGGCGGGCGAGGCCGCCCACATCAGGGCGACGGTCGCCGCGGTGTGGGGTGAGGCCATCGACGTACCGGAGATCGTGTTGTAGCCGCCGCCTGCCCAGGAGGAGCGGACGTTCACTCCCGGTGCCGCGAGGTCGGGCTTGATCTCGCCGTTCTCGCCCGTTCCGCGGGCGGAGAAGGAGGCGATGGCGTTGTCGATGTCGAATGCGCCCGAGGAATAGGAGTTGGTGTACGAGCCGGGGCTGCCCGAGGTGGTGCAGCCGGGACCGTTGTTGCCGTTGGAGAAGGCCGGGAAGATGCCGGCGTCCCGCCACGACTGCACGGTGTCCCGGTACCAGGCGTCGTAGACGTTGGCGCCCCAGGAATTGTTCACCACGTCGGGTGCCAGGTCCGGGCGCGGGTTGGCGCCGGCGGAGTCGGTGGGGGCAACGACCCACTGGCCGGAGGCGAGCAGGGTGTCCCGCGCGCAGGAGCTGGTCGCGCAGCCCTTCGCGGCGATCCACTTGGCGCCCGGTGCCACGCCGATGCCGTCGGCACCCACCATGGTGCCCATGGTGTGCGTGCCGTGGCCGTTGTTGTCGCACGGTGCGGCTGTGGCACAGACGGAAGCCGGATCGAACCAGTTGTAGTCGTGGCTGTACGTGCCGTCGGCCTTGGTGCCGCGGTAGGCGGCCTGGAGGGCGGGGTGGTCGTACTGGACGCCGGAGTCGATGTTGGCGACGACGATGCCCTCACCCTTGACGCCCAAGCTGCTCCACACCTTGGGCGCGTTGATCCGGTCGATGTTCCACTCGACGGCGTCGGTGCCCGTCTCGTCCTCGCCGGGCAGCGGGTCGGGGATCTCGATCGGGTCGTCGGCCTCGATCGACTCGACGTCGTCACGGGCGGCGATCTTCTCCGCGAGCGCCTTGCCGACGCCGGTGGCCTTGATCGTGTTGCTGATCCAGAACGTCTTGTAGGAGACACCGGCCCCGGTCAGCAGTTCGCGCAGACCGGCCTGCGACTGCTTGGCGTGCGCGGTCTTGGCCGCGTACAGCTTCCGCGCCCGGTCGTCCTTCTTGTCGGCCACGCGGGCTGCTTCGGTGTCGGCCTCGGAATCCAGATTGATCCAGAGCGTCGCACTGCCCTTCTCCGCCAGTGTGTTCAGGACCGAGGACTCGGTCTTCTGCTGGGAGAAGGTCGGACCGCCGGGAGCCGGCCGGGCGTGCGCGGGTGCCGCCGAGAGCGCCAGCGGCAGCGCCGTCAGAGCCGCTGTGAGTACCGCAAGAGGTCTTATGCGGGTGAACCTGAGAGCCACGAGCTGTTCTCCTTCTCTGTGGAGTGGAGGTAGCGCGGGTACCTGGCACCGTCCGCCGCCTGATCGGCAACAAACCGGGCCGCGTGAGATGTTGAAGGTCCAACAAAAGAAACGGAAGACAGCATCGGGGCGTGAGCGCGCCCGTGTGGCCGGATGTGTTCCTGGGCCCTCCGGGGTATCCGATCCCGGACTCGCCCGATGGGCTCCAACTTGACCAAGACATGACATCGAGAGGAAATGCTCCCGTCATTTCGCTCTCCGCGGGAAAATGGCCGGATCCCTGCGCCGCACCCCCGGGGAACCCTCCGCGCAGGACCCCGGAGCACCCCGCCTAGACTTGCCCGCCATGAGCAGCGAGTCCGTCGTACAGGTCAAGGCCCTGGTAAAGCGGTACGGCACCAAAACCGCAGTGGACGGCCTCGATCTGGAGGTCGGCGCGGGCGCGGTGACCGCGGTCCTCGGCCCCAACGGCGCCGGCAAGACCACCACCATCGAAACCTGCGAGGGCTACCGCCGGCCGGACGACGGGACCGTGCGGGTCCTCGGCCTCGACCCGGTCGCCGACGCGGCCGAGCTCCGTCCCCGCATCGGCGTGATGCTGCAGTCCGGCGGTGTCTACTCCGGTGCGCGCGCCGACGAGATGCTCGCCCATATGGCGAAGCTGCACGCCCATCCGCTGGACGTCGGCATGCTCATCGAACGCCTCGGACTCGGCAGCTGCGGACGCACCACCTACCGTCGGCTCTCCGGCGGCCAGCAGCAGCGCCTCGCCCTGGCGATGGCCGTCGTCGGCCGGCCCGAGCTGGTCTTCCTGGACGAGCCGACGGCCGGGCTCGACCCGCAGGCCCGCCGCTCCACCTGGGATCTGGTCCGGGAACTGCGCGCCGACGGCGTGTCGGTCGTCCTCACCACGCACTTCATGGACGAGGCCGAGGAGCTCGCCGACGACATCGCCGTCATCGACGCGGGCCGGGTCATCGCCCAGGGCAGCCCGGAACAGCTGTGCCGCGGCGGCGCCGAGAACACCCTGCGCTTCACCGGCCGCCCCGGGCTGGATCTCGCCTCACTCCTGAAGGCGCTGCCCGACGGCACCGACGCGGCCGAGCTCACCACGGGCGCGTACCGCATCACCGGGAAGATCGACCCGGAGCTGCTCGCCACCGTCACCTCCTGGTGCGCCCAGCACGGCGTGATGCCGGACGGCATCGCGGTGGAGCGGCACACCCTGGAGGACGTCTTCCTCGAACTGACCGGCAAGGAGCTGCGCGCATGAGCGCCGGTACGTACACCCCCCGTCCCGGCGCCGCCCCGCTGCCGCGCATGATCGCCGCACAGGCCGCACTGGAGACGCGGATGCTGCTGCGCAACGGCGAGCAGCTGCTGCTGACGGTGGTCATTCCGACACTGCTGCTGGTGCTGTTCAGCGCGGTGGACATCGTCGACACGGGCGCGGGCGAGCCGGTCGACTTCCTGGCTCCCGGCATTCTCGCGCTCGCGGTGATGTCCACGGCCTTCACCGGCCAGGCCATCGCGACGGGGTTCGAGCGGCGCTACGGGGTACTCAAGCGACTGGGCGCCTCACCGCTGCCACGCTGGGGCCTGATGACGGCGAAGACCCTCTCGGTGCTGGTCACCGAGGTGCTGCAGATCATCCTGCTCACGGTGATCGCCTTCGCGCTGGGCTGGTCGCCCGAAGGCAACCCGTTCGCCGTGCTGCTGCTCCTGGTGCTGGGCACCGTGGCCTTCTCCGGCCTCGGGCTGCTGATGGCGGGGACGCTGAAGGCCGAGGCAACCCTCGCGGCGGCCAACCTGGTGTTCCTGCTGCTGCTGGTCGGCGGCGGGGTCATCGTGCCGCTGGACAGGTTCCCGGACCCGGCGCAGTCGGTCCTGGGGCTGCTGCCGATCTCGGCGCTCTCGGACGGCCTCAGGGACGTCCTCCAGCACGGTGCGTCCATACCGTGGGGCAACCTGGGAATCCTCGCGGCGTGGGCCGTGCTCGGGCTGGGTGCGGCGGCGAAGTTCTTCCGCTGGGAGTGACTATGCGGTGACATACCGCTGATGTCGCGAGTCATCCGGGAATGACTCCACCCCTCGTGAAAACGTGCACAAGCCGTTGCCTACGATGGTGCGCGTGGAAACCCCCCTCTCCTACATCGCCAAGCGCTGGACACCGTCCCTGAGGACAGCCCGGCGTGCCGCACTGACCGCCATCGCGATGACCGTCTTCATCATCGTCACCGGCGGTGCTGTGCGGCTGACCGGTTCCGGCCTGGGCTGCGACACCTGGCCCAAGTGCACCGACGACAGCCTTTTCGCCACGCCGGAACAGGGCCTGCACGGCGCCATCGAATTCGGCAACCGGATGCTCACCTACGTCCTGTCGGCCGCGGTCGGCTGGGCCATCATCGCGGCGCGCTCCGTGAAGCCCCGCCGACGCGGTCTGACGCGGCTGGCCTGGTCGCAGTTCTGGCTCGTGATGGGGAACGCCGTCATCGGCGGTATCACGGTCTGGGCGGGCCTCAACCCGTGGTCGGTGGCCGGGCACTTCCTGCTCGCCAACTGCCTGCTCACGGTGGCCGTCCTCACCTGGGTACGGATCGGCGAGGGAGACGGCCCGCCGCGCCCGCGCGCCCCGAAGCCGGTGCGCACCCTGTCCTGGGCGCTCGTGGTGACCTCGGTGGTCCTGATCGCGCTCGGCACCACGGTGACCGGCTCGGGCAAGCATGCCGGGGACAACAGCGACGTACCGCGCATGCCGTGGGACTGGTCCGCCGCGGCCCATGTGCACGCCATCGCCGCCTGGGTCGTCTGCGCCCTGGCCGTCGCGATGTGGCTGGCCCTGCGGATGGTGGACGCGCCCGCCGACACCCGGGCGCGCTCCCGGGACCTGCTGATCGTCCTGGTGGCGCAGGGCGCCATCGGGTACGTGCAGTACTTCAGCGACGTCCCCGAGATCCTGGTGGGGCTCCACATGCTCGGCTCGGCCCTGATGTGGATCGCGGTCCTGCGGTTGCTGCTGTCGTTGCGCGAGCGCCCGGTGGCGGGGGCCACCGTTCCCGCCCCGGCGGCCGGACAGCAGCCGGAGCACGCGCCCGTGGCCTGATCCACACGAACGGCCTCCGCCGTCGTACCCGAGCGGGTACGACCTGTCTCTTATAC